>JAMPXV010000009.1 GCA_023700985.1 Lysobacter sp. | reverse complement strand
GCGGCGTAGCCGAAGGAGCGGCCCAGGAAGACGAACTTCGCGCCCAGCGCGAGCGCCTTGAGGATGTCGGTGCCGCGGCGGATGCCGCTGTCGAGCATCACCGGGACCTCCGGGCAGGCGGCCACGATCTCCGGCAGCACGCGCAGCGGGGCGATCGAGCCGTCGAGCTGCCGGCCGCCGTGGTTGGAGACGATGAGCGCGTCGGCGCCGCGGTCGACGGCGATGCGCGCGTCGCGGGCGTCAAGGACGCCCTTCACGACGATGCGCCCCTTCCACATCGCGCGGATCTTCGAGAAGTGGTCCCAGTCGAGGTCGCCGCGGTCGGAGTAGTCGCGCAGCACGTTGGGCGAGAGGATGGGCGCGCCGCGGGTGGCGAAGTTGTTCTCGAAGTGCGGCATGCCGTGCCGGAACATCGTGCGCAGGAACGTGCCGACGGTCCAGCGCGGGCGCACCATCCCGTCCCAGGCCAGGCGCAGCGTGGGGCGAAGGGGCGTCGAGAAGCCGGCGCGCACGTTGTTCTCGCGGTTGCCCGCCATGGGCACGTCCACCGTCACCACCAGCGTCCGGTAGCCGGCGGCGGCGATGCGCTCGATGAGCGGCACGAAGCGCGCCTCGTCGCCCGTGAGGTAGGCCTGGAACCACGAGTCGGGCGCCGCCGCGGCCACGTCCTCCAGGCGGATGAGGGAGGAGCCGCTCATGGCGAAGGGGATGTTGGCCGCGCGCGCCGCCGTCGCCAGGACCAGGTCGCCGCGGTAGGCGTAGAGCGCCGCGACGCCGATGGGCGCGATGCCGAAGGGTGCCGCGTACTCGTGCCCGAAGAGCGTCGTCGCCTGCGAGCGCCTGGCCACGCCCTTGAGCACCCGCGGCACGAAGCTCCACTCGCGGAAGACGGCGCGGTTGTCCTCGCGGGCGGCGTTGTCCTCCACGCCGCCGGAAAGGTAGGCGAAGACGGGGCGCGGCAGGTGGCGGCGCGCGGCCTCCTCGAAGTCGTCGAGGGAAAGGATGTCGCGCAGGCGCGCGGGAACGGCGGGTTTTGCGTTCATGGGGATTGCAGGGGTCTCGGGGGTTTCGTGATCAGGTTGCCGGGGGCGCGACGGTGACGTCGCCCTGCCCGCTTTCGGCCAGCGCCGCCTTCACCAGCCCGCTGCGCTTGGCCTCCTCGATGAAGGCGGCGAGCCAGGCCGCGGCCGCAGGCCGGCCCTTCGGGACGCCGGACGCCTGGCCGATCACCATGTAGGGCTCGTCGAGCAGGCGCAGCCCCGGGTGGGCGGCGGCGAACTTCTCGAGCGGCTGGCGCACGCCCGCGGCGGCCTCCAGGCCCTGCTCGAGGAAGGCATCCAGCGCGGCAGTCGACGACGGCGCGCGCACGAGCTGCGCCCGGCGCACCTCGCGGGTGAGGAAGAGGTCGTAGGCCGTCTTGTTGCCCACGGAAATGCGCACGCCCTCGCGATCGAGGTCGGCCAGCCGACGGAATGCGGAGCCGTCGGGCACGAGGCAGTTGCCCTCGATGTGCACGTAGGGCGCCGTGAAGTCGATGTCGGTGGCGCGCGCCGGATCCACGGCGAGGAAGGCCACGTCCCACGCGCCGGCCTTCGCGCCGTCGGCCATCTTGCCGGCGGTTTCGTAGGGGACGAAAGTCACCGGCACGCCGTAGCGCCGCGCGACCTCACGCCCCAGCGCGGGGCCCACGCCGCGCGGCTCGCCGCTCGCCGGGTCGCGCTGCGCGATCACCGGGTTGCCGAAGTTCACGCCGACGCGCAGCACGCCGCCGGGCGCGATCTCCGGGGGCGGCACGCGCACCCAGCCTTCCATGAGCCGGCGCGCGCTGCGGCTCACCACCGCCTTCGTGACGGTCCACTGGCCGTGGCTCTCGCTCGCCTCGGCGCCGACGCAAAGGGTTCCGGAGGCGTGGCCGAAGCAAAGCCGCGACGGGTCCGTGCCGGGACGCAGCGCGCGGTGCACGACCGTGCCCGGCACCGCGCCCGCCGCGGCGATGGCCACCGCCCCGGTGCCCGTCATCGCGTGGTGCAGCTTGCCCATGGAGACGATGCGCGCGGTGAGCGCTATCTCTCCTGCGTCGACGTCCTTGCCGCTGGCGGCGCGATAGGACATAGGCGGCGCGACGAACGCGAGCTTGGGCGTGGCGGGGCGGCTGCGGGTGGCTTCCCCGGCCGACGCCGCGAGGCCCATGGCGACCGCCGCGTGCGCCCGCACCGCCTCGCAGCGCGCGAGGAGCGCCGCGTCGCCGTTCACGTCGTCCTGCCGCTCCGTCCCCGTGAGCCCCAGCGAGGCGGCGTCCACGAACACCGTGGGGTTGCCGGCGTTGATGAGCGTGGCCTCGATGCGGCCCACGCCCGGCACCTCGAGCCGGTCCAGCACGCGCCGTGTCGGGAACATCGCCCTGCCGGCTTCCTCGCCGCCGTCCCCACCCGGGTCCATGAACTCCAGGCGGATCTCGGCCGAGGGAAAGGTGACGCCGTCCAGTTCGAACTCGCCTTCCTCCACCACCTCGCCGCCACGCACGGGCACGTGCGAGACGATGCGCGCGCCGACGTTGGCCTGCCAGATGCGCACGACCGCCGTGCCGTCGCGCGGCGCCTCGACGAGCCGCTCCGAGACGGCGAACGGGCCGACGGCGCCGGTGAGGTTGCCGCAGTTGCCCGACCAGTCGATCGCCGCCCGGTCGATGGCGACCTGCCCGAAGAGGTAGTCCACGTCGCAGTCCGGCCGCGACGACCTGGCGATGATCACGATCTTGCTCGTGCTCGAGGTCGCCGCCCCCATGCCGTCGATCTGCTTTCCGTAGGGGTCGGGGCTGCCGATGACGCGCAACAGCACTCGGTCGCGCTCGCGGGGGTCGACGGGGAGGTCGCGTTCGTGGAAGAACACGCCCTTGCTGGTGCCGCCGCGCATGTACACGGCGGGAATGCGCATCTGGGTCATGGGATCGGGTTCAATGCGGGCGCTGTCCAGCCTGCAATGATAGCCTTTGCGACTCGAGGCGGCCCGGGTGGCCGCCGTCCCGATCCCCGGAGGCCTTCCTTGTCCATGCTGCGCAAGCGCATCCTCGGCACCCTTGCCGCCCTCGCCCTGTCCGCCGCCAGCCTCGCGCAGTCGCCGATGCGCGTGGTCATCCCCGCGGAGGCGGGGTCGGATTGGGACCGCGCCGGACGGGCGCTCGGCGCCGCGATGCTCTCGGTGGGGGCCGCGACGACGGTGGAGTACGCCAACCACGGGGACGCCGGGGGCACGAGGGCACTTGCGGAGTTCCTGAAGTCGTCGAAGGGCGACCCGATGACCTTCCTCGTGGGCGGCCAGGACCTGCTGGTCGCCGCCGAGCTCGACCCCGCTTCGCCGCGCCCGCAGGACGGCACGCCGCTCGCGCGGCTCGCGGTGGGGTACTTCGCCGTGTTCGTGCCGGCGGGCTCGCCGCACAAGTCGATGGCCGACCTCGCGCGCGCCTTCAAGGCCGACCCCGGCTCGGTCGCCTGGGACGCGGGCACCCCGGGCAGCGCGCAACACCTGCTCGTCGCCTACCTGGCGCGGACCCTGGGCGCCGACGCCTCGCGCATCCGCCTGGCGCCGGGCGGGGCGGGGGCCGCGGCGGGAATCGGCAAGCTGCACGAACTGGCGCCCGCCATCAAGGCCGGCCGCGTGCGCGCGCTCGCGGTTTCCGCTCCCAAGGCGGTTTCCGGCATCCCCGCCCTCAAGGAACAGGGCATCGACCTGGTGTTCGGCAACTGGCACGGGCTCTTCGCCGCGCCGGGCCTTCGCCCCTCGCAGCGCGACGAGTTGCTGTCGCGCGTGAAGGCCGCCACCGCCGCGCCCGCCTGGCAGGCGCTGCTCGCGCAGCGCGGCTGGACGCCGGTGTACATGCACGGCTCGGACTACGCGCGCTTCCTGGACGAGGAATCGCGCAGCGCCGGGTTCCTCGCCGGCACCGTCGGCCTGCGCAAGCGCCGGTAGCGCCGACCATGGCCGCGAGCGCGCTGCTTCGCTTCTACAGGCACGAGGGGCCCGACCATCGCGGCCGGAGCCTTCGCGACATCCGCGCCTTCGACACCGGCCGGCTCGAGGGCACGCACGACTTCATCCAGTGGCTCTTCCCCCTGCCCGAGCCGAGCGGCGCCAGCGCCCACGCGCCGATCCTCGCGCGCGAGGACATCGACGCGTTCGCCGCCGAGCCGGCGCTGCGCGAGGAACTCCTGCGCTCCCTGGACACGATGCTCGCCTTCTACGGCCTGCGGCGCCCCGGCGCGGGGGAAGCC
Organism: Lysobacter sp.; assembly: GCA_023700985.1. Lineage (GTDB taxonomy): Bacteria > Pseudomonadota > Gammaproteobacteria > Burkholderiales > Usitatibacteraceae > FEB-7. The sequence continues at coordinate 28,531 of JAMPXV010000009.1, read as the reverse complement.
GTCGCGATCGCCCGCGGACCCGGCTACGCCGCGCGCAGCGCCGAATGGCTGGACCGCTCGCACAATTTCCTGCGCATCAGCCGCATCCTGCGCTGCCTGGCGCTGCTGGGGTGCGGGCCGGAAGCGCGGGCCTTCCTCGCCTGCCTCGAGGAGATCGTCCGCGAGAACGGGTGGGCCGTCGGCTCGGACACCCTCGGCTACTGGCGAAGGGCCGCCGCGTCCTAGCGCCGCTTCCCGGCGCGCGTCACCGGCAGGTGGATGGTGGGGTCGTTCTTGACCTCCTCGATCACGGCGAAGGTGTGCGTCTCGCGCACCGCGGGCAGTTCCACCAGCACCTTGGTGAGCACGTCGCGGTAGACCGCCATGTTCTCGACGCGCACCTTGATGAGGTAGTCGAATCCTCCCGCGACCATGTGGCACTCGACGATCTCGGGAATGCCGGCCACCGCGGTTGCGAAGCGCTTGAAGGCGTCGCTCGTGGTCCGGTCGAGCTTGATCTCGACGAAGACGACCATGGCCTGCCCCAGGCGCGCGGGGTCGAGGATGGCCCGGTAGCCCTGGATGTAGCCGGCCTGCTCCAGGCCGCGCACGCGCACCAGGCAGGCCGCCGGGCTCAGGTGGCAGCGGCCGGCCAGTTCCACGTTGGTGATGCGCCCGTTCCTCTGCAGTTCCGCCATGATGCGGCGATCGGTGGAATCGATCGTTCGGTCCTGCATTGCTTTTGCAGTCATATATTCGTTCCATGTATTCGCCGGCCGACTATTCTATGCCCAGCGGGGTCGAATACGAGACGACATCCCGCGGGGTGCATGGTAGGCTTTTCGCCCCATGACGACCGCAAACGACGCCCCTCCGCCCGCCCCCCGCCTCGCCCGCCCCGGCTCGCCGCTGCGCGAGGCCATCACTGCCGCCTGCCGGCTTCCCGAGGCGGACGCGGTCGCGCCCCTGCGCGCCGCCGCCACCTTCGACGCGGCCGCCGCCGCGCGCATCCACGCCCGCGCCGGCGCCCTGGTGGCCCGCGTGCGCGCCGAGCGCTCCGGCGCCTCGGGCGTGGACGCGCTGATGAGCGAGTTCGACCTGTCCTCGGAGGAAGGCATCGCGCTCATGTGCCTCGCGGAGGCGCTGCTGCGCATCCCGGACGCCGGCACCGCGGACCGTCTCATCCGCGACAAGCTCTCGCGCGGCGACTGGCGGTCCCACGTCGGCGCGAGCGAATCGCTCTTCGTGAACGCCGCCTGCTGGGGCCTCGTCGTCTCCGGGGCGCTGGCGCGCGCCGAGCCGCAGCCCAAGGGGCTCGACGGCGCCCTCACCTCCCTCCTCGGCCGCGTGGGCGAGCCGGTGATCCGCGCGGCGACGAAGGCCGCCATGGGCTACCTCGGCTCGCAGTTCGTGCTGGGCGAGACGATCGACGAGGCGCTGGGCCGCGCCCGCCGCAAGGAGGCGCGCGGCTACCGCTACTCCTTCGACATGCTGGGGGAAGCGTCGATGACGCGCGCCGACGCCGCGCGCTACCGGGAGATCTACCTCGCGGCCATCGACGCCGTGGGGCGCTCCTCGGCCGGGCGCGGCATCTACGCCGGACCCGGGGTGTCGGTGAAGCTCTCGGCGCTGCACCCGCGCTATTCGCGCGCCAAGCACGAGCGCGTGATGAGCGAGCTCCTGCCCTGCGTGAAGGAGCTGGCGGTGCGCGCCAAGGCGCGCGACATCGGCCTCACCATCGACGCCGAGGAAGCCGACCGGCTGGAGATCTCCCTCGACCTGCTGGAGGCCCTGGCGCTCGACCCCGACCTCGCCGGCTGGAACGGGCTGGGCTTCGTGATCCAGACGGTGCAGAAGCGCTGCGCTCCGGTGACCGACTGGGTGCTCGACCTCGCGCGGCGCAGTTCCCGGCGCCTCATGGTGCGCCTCGTGAAGGGCGCCTACTGGGATTCGGAGGTGAAGCGCGCGCAGGTGGCCGGCCACGCCGACTACCCGGTGTTCACGCGCAAGAGCCACACCGACATCGCCTACCTCGCCTGCGCCGCGAAGCTGCTCGCGGAGCCGGGCCTCGCCTACGCTCAGTTCGCCACCCACAATGCCGCCACCCTGTGCCAGGTCGCGGAGATCGCCGGGGAGCACCGCGACTTCGAGTTCCAGTGCCTGCACGGCATGGGCGAGACCCTCTACGACCAGGTCGTGGGCTCGCCGGAGTTCGGGCTCCCCTGCCGCATCTACGCGCCCGTCGGCACGCACGAGACGCTGCTCGCCTACCTGGTGCGCCGGCTCCTGGAGAACGGCGCCAACTCATCCTTCGTGAACCAGATCGTCGACCCGGCGGTGCCGCTCGAGCGCCTGCTGGAGGACCCGGTGTCGACCGCCCGGCCCTTCGGCGGCAGCCCGCACCCGCGCGTGCCGGTGCCGCCCGCCCTCTACCCCGGCCGCCGCAACTCCGCGGGCATCGACCTCGCCGACGAGCGTGACCTGGCCGCGCTCGAGTCGGCACTCGCCGCCGCCGCGCGGGAGCGCTGGACCGCCGCCCCGCTCCTCGGCGATGGCGCAGCGCCGGGGGGAGATGCCGTGCCCGTTCGCAGCCCCGCCGACACGCGCATCGTGGTGGGCCGCGCGGCCGACGCCACCGCGGCCGACGTGGACCGGGCCCTCGAGATCGCGAGCCGCGCCGACGCGTGGCGGGCCACGCCGCCGGAAGGCCGCGCGCAACTCCTCGAGCACGCCGCGGACCGGCTGGAGGAAAACGCCGCCCGCCTCATCCACCTCGCGGTCCACGAGGCGGGCAAGACCCTGCCCAACGCCGTGGGCGAGGTGCGCGAGGCCGTCGACTTCTGCCGCTACTACGCGGTGCGCGCGCGCACGGAGCACCCCGGCGCCGCGCTCGGCGTGGTGGCCTGCATCAGCCCGTGGAACTTCCCGCTGGCGATCTTCCTCGGGCAGGTGGCCGCGGCGCTGGCGGCCGGCAACGCCGTCGTCGCGAAGCCCGCGGAGCAGACGCCGCTCATCGCGGCCGAGGCCGTCCGGCTGCTGCGCGAGGCCGGGTTCCCCGCCGACGCCGTCCAGCTCCTGCCCGGCCCCGGCGAGACCGTCGGCGCGCGCCTCGTGGCCGACGCGCGCGTGAACGGCGTGGTCTTCACCGGCTCGACGGAGGTGGCCGAGATCATCCACCGCACCCTCGCCGCGCGCGGCAACGTGCCGCTCGTCGCGGAGACGGGCGGGCAGAACGCGATGGTGGTCGACTCGTCGGCGCTGCCGGAGCAGGTCGTGGCCGACGTGCTCTCCTCCGCGTTCGACAGCGCCGGCCAGCGCTGCTCGGCGCTGCGCGTGCTCTACCTGCAGGAGGAGATCGCCGACCGCGTGCTGGCGATGCTCGCCGGCGCGATGCGCGAACTCACCGTGGGCGACCCCTCGCGCCTCGCCAACGACGTCGGCCCCATCATCGACGGCCCGGCCAAGGCGGCGATCGAGTCCCACGTCGCGCGGCTGGACGAGACGGCGAAGTTCGTCGCGCGCGCCCCTGCGCCGCAGGCCCCGCACGGCTACTTCGTCGCTCCCGTCGCCTACGAGATCGGCTCGATCTCGAGCCTGGAGCGCGAGGTCTTCGGCCCGGTCCTGCACGTGGTGCGCTTCAAGGGCGGGGAGCTCGCGCGCGTGGCCGACGACATCAACGCCACCGGCTACGGCCTCACCTTCGGCATCCACAGCCGCCTCGACTCCACCATCGACTTCCTCGTCGGGCGCATCCGCGCGGGCAACGTCTACGTGAACCGCAACGTCGTGGGCGCCGTGGTGGGCGTGCAGCCCTTCGGCGGCGAGGGAAAGTCCGGCACCGGGCCCAAGGCAGGAGGCCCGTTTTCCCTGCGCGCGCTGGCGCGGGAACCGTCCGGCGGCGAGCTGCTGCCCGACGTCCAGCCCCCGCCCTGCGAACCGCAAGCCACGGAGGATCTCGCCGGCGCGGCCGACCGCGTGGCGCAGTCCTGCCCGGCGCCCGAGGCCGTCGACCGGCAGGCGATCCTCGTCGCCCTCGGACGCGAGGCCGGCCTTCCCTTCGAGGCCATCGCGAACGAGGCGTGCCGGGCCATCGAGGAAGGACGCGAACGCGAGCTCGCCGGGCCCACGGGCGAGCGCAACGGCTGGCGGACGCACCCGCGCGGCCTGACGGTGGCACTGGGCGACGGGAACGGCCGCCCCGCGGCGTGGCTCGCGCAGGCCATGGCGGCGGTCGCCGCGGGCAACCCCGTGCTCCTCGTGACCGATGGCGAAATCACAGACGCGGCGCGCGTGGCGGCCTGGGTGCGCAAGGCGGGCTGGCCCGCCATCGCGGCAGCGGCTGCCGCGACGGCCGAGTGGGCAGCGTTGCCGGCGCTCGCGGCGGTCATGGCGGGTGATCGCGACCAGGCGGCTTCCGCGGCCGTGGCCGTGGCGGCCCGGTCCGGCGCGCGCATCCCCGTCGTCGAGCCCTGCGGCTCGCCGGCGCGCTATCCCGTGTGGCGCCTGCAGGCCGAGCGCAGCGTGTCCGTGAACACCGTCGCCGCGGGCGGCAACGCGAGCCTCCTCGCGCAGATGGATTGAAGGGAACGCTACCCTTCAATCAGGCCGGCTGCCCCTCCGCCAGGAGCCCGCGCTTGGCGAGCATCGGCGTGACGCTGGGGTCGCGGCCGCGGAACGCCCGGTAGGCTTCCGACGGGTCGCGCGAGCCGCCCGAGGAATACACGTAGCGCAGCAGCCGCTCGGCCACCGCCGGGTCGAAGGGGTTGCCGGCCTCGACGAAGGCGCCGTAGCCGTCGGCGTCCAGCACCTCGGCCCACATGTACACGTAGTAGCCGGCGGCGTATCCCGCGCTCGCGAACAGGTGCCCGAAGTGCGGCAGGCGGTGGCGCATCACGATCTCGCGCGGCATGCCGATGCGCGCGAGTTCCTCCTTCTCGAACGCGTCGATGTCCACGCCGTCCGGATCCGTGCGGGCGTGCAGCGCCATGTCCACCAGCGCGCAGGCGGTGTACTCCACGGCGTCGAACCCCTGGTTGAAGCGCCGCGCCCGCGCCAGCCGCTCCACCAGTTCCGCGGGGATCGGCTCGCCCGTCGCGTGGTGCCGCGCGTGGCGGGCCAGCACCTCGGGCTCGAAGGCCCAGTGCTCGAAGATCTGCGAGGGCAGCTCGACGAAGTCGCGCAGCACCTGCGTGCCCGACAGGCGCTCGTAGGTCACCTGCGAGAGGAGCCCGTGCAGCCCGTGCCCGAACTCGTGGAAGAGGGTCCGCACGTCGTCGGCGGAAAGGAGCGTGGGCTCCCCCGCCGGCGCCTTGGCGAAGTTGTTGTTGTTGACGATCACCGGCAGCGACTCGCCGTGCGCCCGCGACTGCCAGCGGTAGGCGCTCATCCACGCCCCGCCGCGCTTGGAGGGGCGCGCGAAGTTGTCGCTGAGGAAGAGGCCCACGGGCTTCGCGTCGCGCCCGCGCACCTCGAACGCGCGCACGTCCGGGTGGTAGGCGCGGATGTCGGGGCGCTCGACGAAGGAGATCCCGAACAGGCGCTGCGCGGTGTCGAAGGCCGCGGCGAGCATGCGGTCCAGCGAGAAGTAGGGCTTGAGCTGCGCGTCGTCGAAGCCGTAGCGGGCCGAGCGCACCTTCTCGGCGTAGTGGCGCCAGTCCCACGGCTCGATCGCGTGCGTCTCGCCCAGCGAGCGCGCCATTTCGGCGAGCGCGCGGCATTCCTCGGCCGCCTTCGCCCTGGCCGGTTCCCACACCTGCTTCAGTAGCCTGGCCACCGCATCGGGCGTGCCGGCCATGCGGTCGAGAAGCGCGAAATCCGCGTAGTTGGCGTAGCCGTGCAGCCGCGCCTGCTCGTTGCGCAGCGCCAGGATCTCGCGGGCCACGGGATGGTTGTCGCGCTCGCCCGCGTTGCCGCCGCGCCGCACCCAGGCCTTGAAGGCCTCCTCGCGCAGGTCGCGACGGCTGGAGAAGGTGAGGAAGGGAACGATGAGCGAGCGCGACAGCGTGACGACACCCGGGTGCGCCTCCCCGCTCGCCCGCGCCGCCTCGCCCAGCGCCGCGCGCAGCCACGCGGGCAGCCCCGCGAGGTCGCGCTCGTCGCGCAGGGGAAGGCGGTAGCCCGCCTCGTCGGCGAGCACGTTCTGGCTGAAGCGCGTCATGAGCCCCGCCAGCCGCTCGGCGATCTGCGCGTAGCGCGCCCGGGCATCGCCGGAGAGCCTCGCGCCCTCGAGCACGAAGTCGAGGTGCACGCGCTCGAGGAGCCGGCGCTCTTCCGGCGCGAGCCCCAGCTCGTCGCGCCGCGCGTGCAGCCCGTCGATGCGGCGGAAGAGACCCTCGTGCAGGTGCACGGCGCTCTGGTGCGCGGCAAGGCGCGGCGCCATCTCGCGCTCCACCGCCTGCAGCGCCGGCGAGGTCTCGGACTTGGTGAGGTTCGCGAAAACGAACGCGGCGCGCGTGAAATCGCGGCCGCTCGCGTCGAAGGCCGCCACGGTGTTCGCGAAGGTGGGGGCCTGCGCGCTGCCCGCGATGGCGTCGAGCTCGCCGCGGTGGCGGCGCATGGCCTCCTCGAGGGCGGGCGCGAAGTGCTCCGGCCGGATGCGTTCGAAGGGCGCGACGCCGAAGGGCGTGTCCCAGGGTTGCAGCAGCAGGTTGGCTTCCAGGTCGTTCATTCCTGCTTTCCAGGGAGTTGGGCGGCCTCGGCGGCTTCCAGGGCCTCGCGCCAGCGTCGTTGCGGAAGGTAGCCGCGCAGGCGCTCCAGCACCAGCCCGGCCATTTCGTCGGGAATCCCGTGACCCACGAACGGGACCACGTCGGCGGTGACGTCGGTGCCCAGGTCCAGCAGGCACTGCGCCGCGGCGATCGTCCGCGAGTAGGGCGTGACGGCGTCCTCCTTGCCGTGGAAGAGGTGCACCGTCGTTTCGCGGGCCGGTTCCGTGGGCAGCGCGTCGAACCAGCCCGCCACCGCCACCACCCGCGCCGCGCAGGGCGGCACGGCCCTGGTCGCCTCGAGGGCCATCGCGGCGCCGCGCGCGAAGCCCAGCACGGCGGTCGCCTCGGCGGCCACGCCCGACTGCGCCTGCCAGCTCGCGATGGCGGCGAGGAAATCCGCCGCCTGCGCCGGTGCCGGCAGCACCACCACGAAGCCTTCCGGGAACGCCGCGGCCAGCCGCCGGCCCAGCGGGGCCAGCACCACCGCGTCGTCGTCCGCGCCGTGGAAGAGCACGAAGAGCTGCCGCGCGCCCCCGGCGGGCCTTTGGACCACGATCGAGGCGATCATCGCGACAGGCGCGCCACCAGGCGGTCGTGCAGCGCGGGGTCGCCGCACGCGATCACGGCGCCGCCGTGCTGGGCGCTGCCGCCTTCCCAGGAGGTCATGCGCCCGCCCGCGCCCTCGAGGATCGGGATCAGCGCCTGCGTGTCGTAGGGCTTGAGCCCGGACTCGATCACCACGTCCACGAAGCCCGAGGCCACCATGCAGTAGGCGTAGCAGTCGCCCCCGTAGCGGACGAGCTGGGCCTCGGCGGCGATGGCCTGGAAGGCCGCGAGTTCCTGCGGCGTGTCGAAGAGTTGCGGGCTGGTGCACATCACGCGCGCCTCGGCGAGACCCGCGCAGGGGCGCGTCCTGAGCCGCACGCCGTTGCGCCACGCGCCGGACGCCATGCCCTCGTAGCGCTCGCCGGTGAAGGGCTGGTTCATCACCCCCAGCACCGGGCGCGTGCCGTCGTTCAACGCGATGAGCGTCCCCCAGAGGGGCAGCCCGGTGATGAAGGCGCGCGTGCCGTCGATCGGGTCGAGGACCCAGGTGTACTCGCCCGCGCCGGCAAAGGACTCTTCCTCCTCGCCCAGGATGCCGTGGTCGGGGTAGTGGCGGCGGATGAGGGCGCGCATGGCGCGCTCGGCCGCGCGGTCGCCTTCCGTGACGGGGTCGTAGCGCGCGCCGCCCTTGTTCTCCACGTCGAGCGAAGCGCGGAAGTAAGGCTGGATGGCGACCGCGGCGGCGTCGGCCAGCCGGCCGGCGAACGCGCGGAATTCCTCGATCCTGTCATTCCTGGCAGCCATTCCCCCATTGTAAGGGGTGCGGCGGGGGTCAGGCTTTCGGGGCCTCGTCCAGCAGCGACTCGCCGGGCCGCACGCGCGTGAAGCGCACCGGCTCGCGCGCGAGCGCGAGCCCCGCCGCGCCGCTCCTCACGACCGTGTAATCGGATTGCGCGGGCGGGCTCGCCTCCGGGAAGTCCTCGCGGAAGTGCGCGCCGCGGGAGTCCTCGCGGGCCAGCGCCGCCACGGCGATGGCGCGGCTCACGGACACGAGGCTTTCCAGGTTGATCCAGTCGTGCCAGGTCAGGTTGAAGACACGGTCGCCGTCGGCCACGCCGCAGCGCGCGAGCTCGTCGCCCAGCGCGTCCAGGCGCGCGAGCCCGCGGCGCAGGCCCTCGGCGGTGCGCAGGATCCCCACGTCGTCCCACATGCAGGCGTAGAGCTCCTCCCGGATCGCCTCCAGGTTGCCGGGCTTTCGCGAGAACGGCGCCTCGTGGGCCGCCACGCTCGCGCGGATCGCTTCCTCGTCGGGCTCGCGCGCGCCGCCCTGCCCCGCCAGCCAGGCGGCCATCGACTCGCCCGCGATGCCGCCGAAGACCGTCGAGTTGGCCACCCCGTTGCCGCCGAGGCGGTTGGCCCCGTGCACGCCGCCGGTGTCCTCGCCCGCGGCGAAGAGCCCCTCAATGTGCGTGGTGCAGTCCGGGCGGAACACGACGCCGCCCATCATGTAGTGCGCCGTGGGCACCACCTCCACCAGCCCCCCGGCGAGGTCGAAGCCGCAGTCGGCGCAGCGATCGACCATGCCCTTGAACTGGCGCCGGACCTTGTCGGGGCCCAGGTGGTGCATCTGGATGTAGACGCCGCCGTTGGGCGTGGTGCGCCCGGCGCGCATCTCGCGGAAGATCGACCGCGACACCACGTCGCGCGTGGCGCGCTCGAGGCGGTGGTCGTACTTCTCCATGAAGCGGTTGCGCTCGCCGTCGAGGAGCCAGCCGCCCGAGCCGCGCAGGCCCTCCTCGAGCACCGTGCCCGTCATCCGCGTGTCCGGCCCCGCCAGGAGCCCCGTGGGATGGAACTGCACCATCTCCATGTCGCGCAGCCCGAGCCCGGCCCTGAGCGCCATCGCCAGCCCGTCGCAGCTCTTGTCGCCCGAGGGCGTGTGGTAGCGGTACATCGTGGGCCCGCCGCCGGTGGCGAGCAGCACGGCGCGCGCGCGCACGAACACGAACTCGCCCGTGCGCATGTCGATCATGAGCACGCCGGCGATGGCGTCGCCGGCCGGCGTGCGCACCAGCTCCACCGCGCGGTGCTCCTCGAGGCGCCCGATGCCGCGCGCCCACACCTGCTCGGCCAGGCGGTTGATGATCTCGATGCCGGTGAGGTCGCCCTTGTGCACCGTGCGGTCGAAGGTCTGGCCCGCGAAGGCCTTCTGGTGGACGCTGCCGTCGGGGTTGCGGTCGAAGAAGCAGCCCAGCTCGTTCTCGAGCTCGCGGATGCGCTCGACCGCCCGGGTGACGAGCGTCCACGCCAGGTCCTGGTCCGGGAGCCACTGGCCGCCCTCGATCGTGTCCATGAAGTGGCGCTCGATGGAGTCCCCGGGCGCGAGGGCCACGTTGTAGCCGCCCTGCACCATGCGCGTGCAGCCGCACTTGCCGAGCAGGCCCTTGACCGCCACGGTGATCGAGAGCGCCGGGTTGGCCTGCTGCGCGTGCAGCGCGGCGAAGAGCCCCGCGCCGCCCGAGCCGAGGATCAGGACGTCGGTGTCGATGCGCCGGATCATCGCGCCGTCACGCCCAGGGAGGCGAGCACGGCGGCCCGGCGCGACTGGGCCTCGCCCGCCACGTCGCGGAAGAGGTTGCCGCCGTGGGCATCCATGCCGACCAGCAGCGGGCCGAAGCCGCGGACGCGGAACTTCCACAGCGACTCGGGATTCACGTCGTCCAGGTCCACGTCCTCGATGGCCTCGATCCAGGTCGTCTCCAGGGCCGCGGCGCCGCCCACGATCGCGAGGTACGCGCCGCCCAGCTCGCGGAAGGCCGCCTGCGAGTCCTCCTGCAGCCCGCCCTTGCCGATGACGAGCCGCACGCCGCACTGCGTCATGAGGGGCCGCGTGAAGCGCTCCATGCGCGCCGAGGTGGTCGTCCCGATGCACACCGGCTCGTAGCCCGCCGGGAAGCGCTCGCTGGGCGCGACCTTGCGCACGTTGGGCGCGGTGTGGATGACCGCGTGGCCGGCGAGGTCGAAGCGCGTCGCGCGGCCGCGATCGAACATCTCGATCTGCGTCCGGTCGCGGATGCCGAAGAGCGTGCCGTCGAGCGTGACGGTGTCGCCGACGCGCAGGCTGCGCGCCGCTTCCTCGGTGACCGGCATCGTGAAGTCGTGGTGAGTCATTTTGGTTGGTTTCCGGCTCGTTCCTCGACCACGGGTCAGGCCTCGTGGCGGACGCCGGCGGGGGTGAGGGTGGCCGTCGCGCGCCGCGCCGCGTGGCACTGCATGTTCACCGCCACCGGGTTCATGGTGATGTGGGTCGCGGCGATCTCCACGTGCACGGCGAAGGCGGTGGAATCGCCGCCGAGGCCCTGCGGCCCCACGCCCAGCTGGTTGACCGCCCGCGTGAGCTCCGCCTCGAGCTTCGCGCCCTCCTCGTCCGCGCAGCGGCTGCCCAGCGGGCGCGACGTGGCGGCGAGCTTCGCGAGGTGCACGCACAGGTCCGCGGAACCGCCGATGCCCACGCCCACGATGGTCGGCGGGCAGGTCTTGCCGCCCGCGGCGAGGACGCTGTCGATCACGAAGGTCTTCACGGCGTCCAGCCCGTCGGCCGGCACCGCCATGCGCAGGAAGGTGTTGTTCTCCGAGCCGCTGCCCTTGGGCACCATCTCGATCGCGAGCTCCTCCGGCGCCTCGGAGAACGCGACGTTCACCACCGGGACGCGGATGCCGCAGGACGTGTGCTCGTTGCGGCGCGTGATCGGATGCACCACGGACGAACGCAGGGGATGCTCGACCGTCGCGCGCGCGCAGCCGCGCGCGATCGCCGCCTCGAGGTCCACGCCGTCGACCTGGACGTTCCTGCCGATGGTGACGTTGTAGATGGGGATGCCGGTGTCCTGGCAGGTGAGGTTGCGCTGCGCCTCCGCCACCGCGATGTTGGCCACCATCGTGCCCAGCATCTGCCGCGCGCGCGGGTTGGTCTCGGACCGCGACAGGCGCTCGAAGCCCTGCTTCACGTCGTCGGGAAGGATCTTCACCGCGCGGATGTAGAGATCCTTCGCGACTTCCTCCACCGTTGCCAGGTCGACCCGCATGCCCCCGTCCTATGAAAAGAGCGCCAGCGCGAAGCCGAGGCCCGCGACGACGCCGAAGCCCGCCGTGACGGCGATGAGGTTCTTGCGCAGCCCCGACCACGCGCCGAACTCGATGAGCAGCAGGCGCACGCCGCCGGCCGCGTGAAGGGCGAGGAGGAGCACGAGACCCCACTCGCCGAACTTGAAGAGCGGCTGGTCGGCGAAGCGCAGGAAGGCGTCCAGCGCGGCCGCCCCGTGCAGCGCCTGCCCCAGCGCCCAGAAGTGCAGCGGCAGGAAGAGCGCCAGGGCGAGGCCCGACAGCCGGTGCACGAGGAACGCCCACCACGCCGGGTGCGCGCGCGAGCGGAAGTCGGGGCGGCGCGTCATGCGGCGACCAGCGCGTACACGGCGCGCAGGCCCAGCACCGCGAGCGCGAGCGCGAAGGCCGCGGCGAGCGCCCGGGCGGGCCCGGCCCGGAGCCCCAGCCACTCCTGCGCGATGGTCGCGAGGCCGATCGAGGCGTGCACGGCCGCCGCCATCACGAAGACGCCGTAGAACGCGCCGGCCACCCAGCTGCCGCGCGTGCGCCCGAGGATCTCCGCCGCGCTCAACCCGCCGCGCACGGCCCAGGCCATGGTGGCCAGGTGCACGAGCACGAAGAGCGCCAGCGCCATCGCGCTCACGCGCTGCCAGTACCAGAGCTTCGCCTCGGTGACCGGGCCGCTCACAGTTCGCCCCGCACCGCGGCCCTGGCCACCAGCCGCTTGAGCCCCGCGATGCCGGCCGTGGGCGCGATCCCCTTCGGGCAGCGCTCGGTGCACGCGCCCTGCGTGTGGCAGGCGTGGCAGCCGGCGTCCCCGGCCACGGCCCGCAGGCGCTCGCGCCCGGCCGTGTCGCGCTCGTCGTTCACGAGCGTCCACGCGCGGTTGAGCGCCGCGGGGCCGACGAAGGCGGGCCGCCAGGCGACGACGTCGCAGGAGGCGTGGCAGACGCCGCAGCCGATGCACTCGATCCCCGCGTCGGCCGCGACCCGGGCCGGCGAGGCCGGGTCGACGCGCGCGAAGTCGTCGTGGCGCGTGGCCGCCCCGGTGAACTGCCCCCGGGCCCGCGCCCAGCGGTCGAAGAAGTCGCGCATGTCCGTCGCCAGGTCGCGCACGATCGGCAGGTTCGCGAGCGGCGCGATCTCCAGCGCCTCGCCCTTCGCCACCCGCGAGACGTGCGTGCGGCAGGTCCAGCGCGCGACCCCGTTGACCGTCATCGCGCACGACCCGCACATGCCCACGCGGCAGGCGTAGCGGTAGGCGAGCGAGGGATCGAGGTGGCGCTGGATCCAGGTGACCACGTCGAGCACCGTCTGGTTCTCGCGCCGCGGCACGCGATAGGCGACGAAGGCGCCGTCCTCCCTCCCCCGCCAGACCTTCACGACCAGCTCTTCCGACAATCGCGGCTCCCCGTGTACCCGCCCTTCCCGGGCCGCAGCCATTGTTGCAGCCGCGGCCGGCGAGGGAAAGGGCCGTCGACAAAAGTGTACTTCTTTATATCCGGAAAGGTGCAGGAATTTTGTCAACAAAAGTGTTGACACTCCGGCGACAGACCCGGTAGCTTCACGCATACCCCCCAGGAGAAGCCGTGCCTGCCAGTGCCCGCCCGAAGACCCGTGCCGCCGCCAGCCCCCGGCGCACCCCCTCGCCGCGCGCCTCGCGCAAGCCCGCGACGGTGGCGCAGATCGTGGGCGTCCTGCGCGCGCGCATCGCCCGCCAGGACATCCCGCCGGGAGCGAAACTGCGCGAGACGGACCTCGCCGAGGAGTTCGGCGTCGCGCGCACGCGCATCCGCGACTCGCTGGCCGCGCTCGAGCAGCGCGGGCTGGTGGAGCGCATCCCCAACCGGGGCGCCGTCGTCACGCGGCTGGACCTGTCGCAGGTCTTCCACATCTACGAGCTGCGCGAGGTGCTCGAGGGCCTGTGCGCGCGGCTCGCCACGGAGCGCACGCAACCCGAGCGCTGGCAGCGGGAGCTGGAGCTCTTCCAGGGCCCGATGAAGGAGCTCATCGCGAGCAACGAGCTCGACCTCTACATCGAGCGCTACGAGGCGCTGCGCCGCGCCCTCATCGAGGCGGCCGGCAACCCCCTGCTCGCCGAGATGCTCGACACCATCTACGAGAAGACCCAGGTACTCATCCGCCGCATCCTCATCCTGCCCGGGCGCGCCGAGATCGGCCGGCAGCAGCACGTCGCCATGCTGGAGGCGATGGTCCGCGGCAAGGCGGAGCTGGCCGAGCTGCGCCGGCGCGAGGGCCTGAAGAGCGCCCGGGCGCACCTCGAGAAGTTCCAGAAGTACATCCTCTGACCCGCGCGATATCCATGGACAAACCGAAGGCAGACCAGGACGCCGCCGCCCCCGCGGGCCCGCTCGCCGGCTACCGCGTCGTCGAGCTGGGCACGACCGTGGCCGGCCCCTTCTGCGGGCGCCTGCTCGCCGACTTCGGCGCCGAGGTCATCAAGGTGGAGACCGCCGAGGGCGACCCGGTGCGCACCATGGGCAAGCGCTTCCACGGCAAGTCGCTTTATGCGGCGAGCATCTTCCGCAACAAGTCGCTCATCGTCGTGGACCTGCGCCGGCCCGAGGGCCAGGAGATCGTGGCGGGCCTGGCGGCGAAGAGCGACGTGCTCATCGAGAACTTCCGGCCCGGCGCGCTCGAGCGCTGGGGCCTGGGCTACGACGCGCTTTCCGCGCGCAACCCGGGGCTCGTGATGGTGCGCATAAGCGGCTTCGGCCAGGACGGGCCGTACAGCCAGCGCGCGGGCTACGGCGTGATCGGCGAGGCGGTGAGCGGGCTTCGCCACCTCACCGGCGACCCGGACCGGCCTCCTGCGCGGGTCGCCGTGTCCATGACGGACTACATCACGGGGCTCTACGCCGCCTTCGGCGCCACCCTCGCCCTCCTCGCCCGCGGCAAGACCGGGCGCGGGCAGTGCATCGACGCCGCGCTCTACGAGTGCGCCTTCAGCTTCATGGAGCCGTGGATCCCCGCCTTCGAGAAGCTGGGGCACGTGGCCAACCGCTGCGGCTCGCGCCTCCCGGAGAGCACGCCCAACAATCTCTACGCCACGGGCGACGGCAACTTCATCCACATCACGGCGATGGGCGACACGGTGTTCGGGCGGCTCGTCGAGGTCATGGGCCAGCCCGGCCTCGCGCAGGACGAGCGCTTCCGCGCCGCCACCGCGCGCTCGGCGAACTTCGAGGATCTCGACGACCTCATCGGCCGCTGGACCTCCGGCCTGCCGCTGGAAACCCTCGAGAAGACGCTCGCGCAGGCGGGCGTGCCCGCCACGCGCATCTTCACCATCGCCGACATCTTCGGCGACCCGCACTACCGGGCGCGCGGCTCCATCGTGCGCGCGCCGGACCCGGACCTCGACGGCGTGGCCATGGCGGTCCCCGTGCCGCGCCTGTCGGCGACACCCGGGCGCGTGAACCACGCCGGCCACGACATCGGCGGCGACACGCGGCGCGTCCTCCAGGAAGTCCTCGGCCTGCCCGCCGAGCAGATCGACACGCTGCAGGCGCAGGGCGTGATCGGCTGCGCCAACCCCCGCGCCGAAGCCAAGGCCGCCACCGCCCCATGAGCACTTCCGCCGACCCCGCCGCGCCCCCCGCCAATCCGCTCGACGAGCGCCGCGCGCGCCTCGAGCAGGAATTCCAGCGTCGCGAAGCGGCGGCGAAACGCATGGGAGGCCCGGAGAAGCTCGCCCGCCGCGCGGCAGCGAACATGCGCAACGCGCGCGAGCGCCTCGACCTGCTGCTCGACGCCGGCACCTTCATCGAGTCGGGCCTCTTCTCCACATCCGCGAATCCGGCGGACCGCGACAAGTCGCCTTGCGACGGCAAGGTCGCCGGATTCGGCAGGATCGCCGGCCGCGAGGTCGCCGTCGTCTCCAACGACTTCACCGTGTTCGGGGCCTCGAGCGGCGCGACCAACGGCCGCAAGATCGCGCACATGAAGCGCGTGGCCACGCAGCGGGGGCTCCCGATCGTCTTCCTCGGGGAGTCCTCCGGCGCGCGCATGCCCGACCACATGGGCTCGCGCGGCATGGGAACGCTGCTGGGCAACGACGGGGCGCAGTACCAGCGCACGCGCGAGACGCCCTGGGTCTCGGCCACGCTCGGTGCCTCCTACGGCTCGGCTTCCTGGTACTCGGTGCTCTCCGACTTCTGCGTCATGCGCAAGGGTGCCGTGCTCGCCGTCTCCAGCGCCCTCCTCGCCTCGCTCGCCATCAAGGAGGAAGTCGACCCCGAGGAACTGGGCGGCTGGCGGCTGCACGCCGAGGTGACGGGCTTCGCCGATCTCGTCGTCGACACCGACGAGGAGGCGCTCGCGGCGATCCAGCGCTTCCTCGACTACCTCCCCGGCCACCACAACGAGGCGCCGCCCGTGCGCCCGGTGCCGGCCGGCTCGGGCGCGCAGATGCCGAACATCCTCGACCTGCTGCCGCTCAGCCGCACGCAGGTCTACGACGTGCGCAAGGTCGTGCGCACGGTGGTCGACGCCGACAGCTTCTTCGAGCTCAAGGCGCGCTTCGGAAAGGTCGCCGTCACCGGGCTCGCGCGCCTGGACGGGCGCACCGTCGGCATCGTCGCCAACAACCCGCTCTACAAGGGCGGCGCGCTCGATGCCGAGGCGTGCGAGAAGATCACCAGCTTCATCGTGCTGTGCGACTCGTTCAACATCCCGCTGGTGATGTTCGTCGACACGCCGGGCTTCGTGATCGGCACCGAGGCGGAGCGCCGGCGCGCGCCCGGCAAGATCATGAACCACATGAACGCGCTGGCGCTCACCACCGTGCCCAAGCTCTCGGTGATCCTGCGCAAGAGCTACGGCCAGGCCTACCTCAACATGGGCGGCGGCAGGAACTCCGACGAGGTCGCCGCCTGGCCCACCGCGGAGGTGAGCTTCATGGACGCGACCTTCGCCGTGAAGATCGTGCACGGGCTGGATCCCGGCGACCCCGGCTTCGACGAGGCCCTCGAGCGCATGAAGCGCGACAGCGAGGCCTGGGACTTCGCCTCCATCTACGCCGCCCAGTCCGTGATCCGGCCCGAGGAGACGCGCGACTACCTGATCCGCATGCTCGACGTGCACCGGCTGCGCCTCACCAATGGCGTGGGCCAGCGCCTGATGCGCGCCTGGCCGACCAGCTACTGACATGGCGGCCTTCGCAAAGGTCGTCGTCGCGAACCGCGGTGCGGTGGCCGCGCGGGTGCTGCGCGCCCTCGACGCCCTGGGCGTGCCCTCCCTCGCGCTGTACTCGGACGCCGATCGGGGCGCGCCGTGGCTCGAGCTCGCCGGCGAGACCGCGCACATCGGCGGGTCGCCCGCGCGCGAGAGCTACCTGAACCAGGACGCGGTGCTCGAGGCCGCGCGCCGCGCCCACGCCGACGCGCTGCACCCGGGCTACGGATTCCTCTCGGAGAACGCCGCGTTCGCGCAGCGCGTCGAGGACGCCGGCATGCGCTTCATCGGCCCGTCGCCGCGCTGGATCGACGCCATGGGCCACAAGACGCGCGCGCGGGAGATGGCCGGAGAGCACGGCCTGCCCATCGGCCGCGGCTCGGGCGTGCTGCCGGTCGACAACGATGCGATCCTGCGCGCGGCCGAGGACATCGGCTACCCGGTGCTGGTGAAGCCCGCGGCGGGCGGCGGCGGCATCGGCATGCTGCCGGCGCGCAATGCCGAGCAGCTCCTCGCGGCGGTCGAGCGGGCGGCCTCCATGGCCGAGCGCGGCTTCGCGAGCCGCGAGGTCTACCTCGAGCGCCTCGTGGACAAGCCGCGCCACGTGGAGATCCAGCTCCTCGGCGACCGCCACGGCCGCGTGGCGCACCTCTTCGAGCGCGACTGCTCGGTGCAGCGCCGGCACCAGAAGATCATCGAGGAGGCCACCGCCCCCGGCATCCCGCGGGAAGTGATGATGCCGCTCCTCGAGCGCGTCGCCGGGACCTTCGGGCGCCTGGGCTACGACAACCTCGGCACCGTCGAGATGCTCCTCGCGCCCGACGGCGAGTTCCGCTTCCTCGAGATGAACACGCGCCTGCAGGTCGAGCACGGCGTGACGGAGGAAGTGACGGGGGTCGACCTCGTGGCCGCCCAGGTGCGCTCCGCGGCAGGCGTCCCGCTCGGCGAGATCCTGCCCGATGCGCCCCGGGTGACCGGCCACGCCATCCAGGCGCGCGTCTACGCCGAGGACCCGAAGCGCTTCCTGCCCTCCCCCGGCACGCTGCGCGAGTTCGCCCCGCCCGTCGCGCGCGCGATCCGCGTGGAGACCGGCTACGCGGCCGGGCGCGACGTCACGCCGCACTACGACCCGCTGCTCGCGAAGGTGATCGCGCGCGGGGCGAGCCGCGCCGAGGCCATCGACCGGCTCGTGGAAGCCCTCGGGGCCTTCCGCATCGACGGCGTCAAGCACAACATCCCGGCGCTGGTCGCGATCCTCGCGTCCGATGAATTCCGCGCTGGCCACGTCCACACAGGGCTCGCGGCCGAGGTGGTCGGCCGCCCCAGCCCGCAACCCGTCACCTGAAGGAGCAAGCCTTGGCAATGATCGATGTGGAATCCGTGGTAACCGGCTCGGTCTGGAAGATCGAGGCGAGCGTCGGCCAGAAGCTCGAGCCCGGCGACGTCATCATGATCCTGGAGTCCATGAAGATGGAGATCCCGGTGATCGCCGAGGACGGCGGCGTGCTGCGCGAGCTGCGCGTGACCGAGGGCGTCCCGGTGGCCGAGGGCCAGGTCGTGGCGGTCGTCGAGGAATGAGCGCCAATCCGCAGGCCCCCGGCGCGGGCGCGCCGCCGGAGCCGACGGGCTGGGAGCCCGAGCTCGAGGAGCTTCGCTTCCGCCGCGAGCAGTCGGCCGCGCTCGGCGGGCCGGAGGCCATCCAGCGCCACCACGACCAGGGGCGCCTCACGATCCGCGAGCGCATCGAGGGGCTCGTCGACCCCGGCTCCTTCCAGGAAGTGGGCCGGCTCACGGGCAAGGGCGCCTACGACGGCGGCAAGCTCGCCGGCGTGGTCCCGGCGCCGTACGTGATGGGTCTTTCGACGATCGGCGGGCGCCCCGTCGCCGTGGGCGGCGAGGACTTCACCATCCGCGGCGGGACGAGCTGGAGCGGCGACCGCAAGAAGGGCGGCCAGGGCGGCTTCGTCGAGGACCTCGCCCACGAGTACCGCATCCCGCTGGTGAACCTCATCGACGGCGCGGGCGGCAGCGTCACCTCCATCACGCGCCGCGGGCACTCGGTCTTCCCGGGCGTGCACGGCTTCGAGCAGTCGGTGCGTCTGATGGGCGAGGTGCCGGTGGTGTGCGCCGTGATGGGCACGGCCGCCGGCGGGCCGGCCGGCCGCGCGATCCTCGCGCACTGGTCGGTCATGGTGAAGGGCACGAGCCAGGTGTTCGCCGCCGGGCCGCCCGTCGTGGAGCGTTCGCTCGGCCAGAAGATCCACAAGGAGGACCTCGGGGGCGCGGCGCTGGCGGCCGACCTCGCGGGCACGATCGACCAGGTCGCGAAGGACGAGCAGGAGTGCTTCGAGCTCATCCGCCGGTACCTGAGCTACATGCCGCAGAACGTCTGGGAACTGCCCCCCGTCGTGCGCACCGGCGACCCCGTCGACCGCTGCGAGGACGGCCTTCTGGACATCGTGCCGCGCAACCGCCGCCGGCCCTACGACATGCGCAAGGTCGTGCGCTGGATCGCCGACCGCGATTCCGTCTTCGAGCTGCAGCCCTCCTTCGGCAAGGCGGTCATCACGAGCCTCGCGCGCATGAACGGGCGCGTCGTGGGCATCATCGCCAACAACCCGATGGTCTACGGCGGCGCGATCGACGTGAAGGGCGCGCGCAAGCAGACCCACTTCGTCGAGCTGTGCGACTGCTTCCACATCCCGATCATCTTCCTCGTGGACGTCCCCGGCTTCATGGTCGGGCGCGACGCCGAGGCGGCGGCCACGCTGCGCGAGGGCATGAGGAGCGTCTACGTGAGCCTGCAGGCCACGGTGCCGATGTACACGGTGGTGATCCGCAAGTGCTACGGCATGGCCGGCATGGGGGCCACTGACAAGAACGGGCTCGACCTCAAGATCGCCTGGCCGTCGGCCGAGTGGGGGTCGCTGCCCATCGAGGGCGGCGTGGCCGCGGCCTTCCGCAAGGAGATCGCCGCCGCCCCCGACCCCCGCGCACGGGAGGCCGAGATAGAGGCATCGTTGCGCGCCGATGCCTCCCCGTTCAAGACCGCCGAGGCCTTCGGCGTGGAGGAGATCATCGACCCGCGCGAGACCCGGCCGTACCTGTGCCGGTTCATCGACGCGGCTGCGGGCCGCCTCGCGACGACGGTCGGCCCCAAGCCCAAGTTCGGCGTAAGACCCTAGGTCCGGCGAGCTTTGGTTCCTGCAACGACGCGGAGAACGGACCTGGGCGGGCGCGCGGCTGCGTTCCTCGAGCCGGCCTCCGCCCCGCTGCTGGGCATCGTGTGGGTGGCCGAGATGACGCGCATCTTCCACCCCTCGGCGGCGCTGGGCCACCTGGCGGGCGCGTGCCTGGCGGCCTACGTGGTCCTGGCGCTCGCGAGCTCGAGCGCGCACATCCGCGGCCTCTTCCTGGTCGCCATCGGCGCATCGGTCGCGTCCGCGTGGTGGATCGGCTCGACGGCCGCGCTCGTGGCAGGCTTCGCCAAGGCGCAGATCTTCGGCGCCTTCCTGCCCTCGGTGGTGATGCTGCGCGCGACGGTGGAGGCGAGCCCGCGCATTGCGCTCCTGAGCGGCGACCTGGGCCGGCTGGGACACGAGGCGAGGACGAACTGGATGCAGTACGGCTCGCATTCCCTCGGCGCGGTCCTGAACGTCGGCGCCCAGTCGATCCTGGCGCCCGTCGTGGCGGCCGAAACGGATCGCGAACGGCGCCTGGACCTCGCGCGCAGCTCGGCCCGCGGCGTCGGCGGCGCGGTGCTGTGGTCGCCGTTCTTTCTCTCGCTCGCCTTCACGAGCCAGCTCATCCCGCGCGTGCCCCTGTGGCAATCGATGGCGGTAGGCGTCGGGATGGCCTTGATCGGGCTGGCGCTTTCCTGGCTCCTCTTCACGCCGTCGCTCGGCCGGGCCGGGTTCGTGGCGAGCGTCGGGCGGCTAGCCCCGCTGGCCATGCCCATGCTCCTCGTGATCGGCGCGGTCGTGGGCTCCACCCTCGCCTTCGGGCTGACGGGCCTGCAGGCGGTCGCCATCGTCGTGCCGGCGCTCTGCCTCGGTTACATGGCCACGCTCGGCGCGACCGGGGCGCGCGGCGTCACGCGGCGCACGTTCTCGAACTTCGGGCGCCTTTCCGACGAGGTGCTCATCGTGGTCGGGGCGACGCTCCTCGGCGCGGCCGTGGCCGCCATGCCGGCGGTTCGCGAGTTCGGCGCCGGCATGACGCCGGACATGATCGCCGGCCCCGCGCTGCTGGCCGCCATCGTGGTCGTGCTGCTGGTCCTGGGCCAGCTCGGGCTGCACCCGATGATCGGCGCGAGCATCGTTCTCCCGGTGGTCGCCGCCGGGGACTTCGGCCTTTGCGGCGTGGTGCTCGTGGCGGCGGGCGTCTTCGCCTGGGCCCTCAACGCGAGCGTCTCGATCTGGACGTTGCCCGTGGCCGTGGCCTCGGGCGCCTTCGGCGTCCCGGCCGCGCAGATGCTGTCGCGGCGCTCGCTGCAGTACGCCGCCCTGCACGCCGTGGCCGGGCTGCTCTACCTGGGCGCCGTGAACGCGGTCCTCATCCGGCTCGGCTGCCCCTAGCCCCGCCTTCCCCTTCGAACACACAGGAGCCGCAATGAACGAATCCCCCACGCCCGTGACCGACGAGTACATCCGCCGCGGCGACTTCAATCCGCTCTGGGAGCAGATGCGCGCGCTGGACCCGCAGTTCATGGAGGCCTACCTGCGCTTCCGCGACGTGCCGCACTTGAACGGGCCGCTGCCGCCCAAGTTCAAGGAGCTGGTCCTCGTGGCGATCAACGCCGCCACCACGCACCTCTACGCGCCGGGCGTGCGCCGGCACATCGCCAACGCCTTCAAGGCCGGCGCCACGCGCGAGGAGGTGCTGGAGACGATCCAGCTCGTGACGGTGATGGGCATCCACTCCTGCAACCTCGCCATTCCCATCCTGGTCGAGGAGTACGAGAAGTTCGCCGCGGCGAGCACGCCGGCCAGGGCCGGCTGAGTTCCAACAAGGAGAAACGGGAATGGCGAAGACGAGCGGTGGCAAGGCGGTGGTGGCGGCACTGGAAGCGGAGGGCGTGCAGCACGTCTTCGGCCTCATCGGGTCGGCCGGGATGGAGATCTTCGACGCGCTGCACGACTCGAAGGCGATCCGCTTCATCGGCGTGCGCGACGAGCGCACCGGCGTGCACATGGCCGACGGCTACGCGCGGGCCTCGGGTCGCGCGGGCGTCTTCCTCGCCGGCCAGAACGGGCCCGGCGCCACGAACCTGGTCACCGGGCTCGCGCAGGCCAATGCCGCGTATTCGCCTGTCGTGGCGCTGGCGGGCTCGCTCTCCTCCGCCCACGTCTACCGCGACGCCTTCCAGGAGGTCGACCAGCAGGCCCTCTTCAAGCCGGTGACCAAGAAGACCTGGACCGTGACGCAGGCCGCGCGCATCCCGGAGATGGTGCGCGAGGCCTTCACGACGGCGCTCTCGCCGCGGCGCGGGCCCGTCGCCCTGAACCTGCCGCGCGACCTTCTCGCCGAGGTCACCGAGATCCCGGAGGCGCCGCCGCCGGCGGGCTTCCGCGCCAGTGCGCCGGCCGTGGGCGACACCGCGCTCGTGCGCCAGGCCGCGCAGCTCCTCTCGGGGGCGAAGCGCCCCCTGATCATCGCCGGCGGCGGCATCAAGAATGCCCGCGAACACGCGCGCGCCCTGGCGCTCGCGGAGCTGCTCGGTGCCCCCGTGGCGCTCTCGCCGGGCCACGGCGACGCCATCCCCTGCGAGCACGCGCTCTACGCAGGCCAGGTCGGCCCGCGCGGCAATGCCGTGGCCTCCCGCCTGGCCCGCGAAGCGGACGTGATCCTGGCGCTCGGCACGCGCCTGGGGTTCAACACCACCTTCTACACCTACGACAACCTCAACCCCGAGGCGAGGATCGTCCAGGTCGACCAGGACCACGCCGCGGTCGGCCGCTTCTTCCCCATCGCCCTGGGGCTCGTCGGCGACGCCGGCGGGATAGCCGCGCAACTCGCCGCGGAACTGGCCGGCCACCGGCCGGGTGCCGAGGCCGCCGCCTGGACGGCCGGCTTCCGCGAGGAGCGCCGCAGGCTCCTCGCCGAACGCGACGCCACGGGTGCCGCGCGCGCCGACCCGATCCAGCCCGCCATGCTCTACCACGCGCTGCGCGCGACCGTGCCGGCGGATGCGATGTTCACCATGGACGCGGGAACGCTCTGCCTGCAGGCCACCGACCAGATGCCCTACCGCGAGCCCCCGTCGCTCTTCACGCCGCTCGACTTCGGGCTCGTGGGCTTCTCCTACGCCGCGGGCCTGGGGATCAAGCTCGCCTGTCCGGAAAGGACGGTGGTGAGCCTCATGGGCGACGGCGGCTTCGGCATGACGGTGAGCGAGATCGGCACCGCGGTGGCGCACGGCATCAACACCGTGTGCGTGGTGATGAACAACGGCTGCTGGGGCGCGGAGAAGGCCTACCAGCGCGACTTCTTCGATGGCCGCTACATCGGCGCCGACGTGCCCAACCCGCCCTACGACAAGCTGGCGGAGCTCTACGGCGCCGCCGGCTTCCGCGTGGACCGGGCGGCGCAGCTCGACGCGACGCTGCGCGAGGCGCTCGCCTGCGGCAGGCCGGCCATCGTGGACGTGCAGGTCGACCCCGCGGCGCTCTACAGCTTCCGCCGCGATTCCTTCAAGCACCGCGACAAGGCCGCGAAGTAGGCCATGGAAGCAAGGCACGACTACATCGTGGTCGGGGCGGGCTCGGCGGGCGCGGCGCTCGCCGCGCGCCTGAGCGAAGGCGGGCGCTTTCGCGTGCTGCTCCTCGAGGCCGGCGGCCCGGACCGCAACCCGTGGATCCACATCCCGCTGGGCGTGGGCAAGCTCCTCACCAACGAGCGCTTCGCGTGGAAGTTCGAGACCGAGCCGCAGCCCGAGCTCAAGGGCCAGCAGGTGTACTGGCCGCGCGGCAAGGTGCTGGGCGGCTCGAGCGCGCTGAACGGCATGGCCTACGTGTGGGGCGACCCGCGCGAGTACGACGCCTGGCGCGAGGCGGGGCTGGCCGGCTGGGGCTTCGCGGACCTGCTGCCCTACTTCCAGCGCCTGGAGAACAATCCCTACTCGCAGGATGCCGCGCGCGGTCACGCCGGCCCGGTGCGCATCACCGACCGCAAGCTGCGCGATCGCGACGCGCTCTCCGACGGCTTCGTGGCGGCGTGCCGGGGCTTCGGGATCGCGGAGACGCCCGACTACAACGTGACGAGCTACGAGGGCGTGCGCTACCTCGAGCAGACGGCGCACCTCGGCCGTCGCTGGAGCACCGCGGTCGCGTACCTGCGCGAGGCGGGCAAGCGCCCGAACCTGCGCATCGAGACCGGCGCGGTGGTTTCGCGGGTGCTCTTCGAGGGCAAGGCGGCGAGCGGCATCGAGTACCGCATCGGCGGGCGGATGCAGCAGGCGTTCGCGGCGCGCGAGGTGATCCTCTGCGCCGGCGCGATCCAGTCGCCGCAGCTGCTGGAACTCTCGGGCATCGGCGACGCCCGGCGCCTGGGAGAGCTCGGCATCCCCGTGGTCGCGCACCGGCCCGCCGTGGGCGAGAACCTCATCGACCACCTGCAGTTGCGCTGCACCTACGAGGCGCGGCTGCCGATCACCATCAACGACGTGATACGCAGCCCGCTGAGGCGCCTGGCCGTGGGCCTGCAGTACGTCTTCACGCGCCGCGGGCTCATGGCGGGCACCTCGTCCACCGCGCACGCGATCACGCGCACCGCGCGCGCCACCGACCGGCCCGACGTGATGATCCGCATCTACCACATCAGCGGGAAGGACCGGTACTCGCGCTCGCCGGGCGCCGGCATCGACCCCTTCCCCGGCTTTTCCCTCGGCGGCTTCCAGCTGCACCCCTGGTCGCGCGGCTCCATCCACGCGCGCTCGCGCGACCCGCTCGAGCATCCGCGCATCGAGCCCAACTACTTCACCGACGAGCGCGACCGGGCGACGGGGCTCGCGATGCTGCGGCTCATCCGCGAGGTGGCCGCACAGCCCGCGATGCAGGAAGGCATCGTGCGCGAGACGCGACCGGGCCCGGAGGTCGACAGCGACGAGGCGCTCCTCGATTACGCCCGCGGATGCGGCCAGACCGCCTGGCACACCGTGGGAACCTGCCGCATGGGGAGCGCGTCCGACTCCGTCGTGGACGCGCGGCTCCGCGTGCACGGGGTCGGGCGGCTGCGTGTCGCCGACGCCTCGGTGATGCCGACGATCCCGTCGTCCAACACCAACGCGCCGTCCATCATGATCGGCGAGAAGGCCGCGGACCTGGTGCGCGCTGACGGGTGAGTGGGCGGGCCCGGCCGGGCGCCTGCATTGGGCTATGATTCCCCGAGCCCCATCCCTCATCGCGAAAGGAAACCGGTCATGGCCGGGCTGGCAAGCGCAGGTCTCGTCGAGGTCGATGCCCTGGAAGTCCTGGTCCTCGTGGACAACGTTTCCGATTCGCTCTCCACCGTGCCGCCCGGCGTGGTGAACGAGGTGCCCAACCTCATCCAGGCCGGCATGACCGAAGGATCGGGCGAGGCGCGCTGCTGCGCCCACCACGGCCTGTCGGTGGTGCTCGCGGCGCGCGCGGGCGACCGGACCCGGTTCGTGATGTTCGACGCGGGCCCCGAGGCCTACACGGTCACGCGCAACGGCTCGCGGCTCGGCGTCCCGTTCAAGGACATCGAGGCCGTGGCGCTCTCCCACGGCCACTGGGACCACGGCGGCGGGCTCACGGAAGCCATCCGCCTCATCCACGGAGCCAACGGCGGCCGGCGCGTGCCCATGCACCTCAACGAGGGCATGTTCGCGAAGCGCGGCAACACGCTTCCGAACGGAAAGGTCCTGCCCTCCGCCAGCATCCCTTCCGAGGAGGAACTGGTCGCCGCCGGGGCCGAGGTGGTCAAGTCGCCCGACGCGCGCCTGCTCGCCGGCGGGCACTTCTACCTGAGCGGCGAGATTCCCCGCGTCACCTCCTACGAGAAGGGCTTCCCGGGCCACCTGAGGCTCGCGGCCGACGGCACCACCTGGGAGCCGGACCCCTGGCTCATGGACGAGCGCTACCTCGCCGTCCGCGTGAAGGCGAAGGGCATGGTGGTCTTCTCGATGTGCTCGCACGCGGGCGTGGTGAACGTGCTCACCGACGCGCGCGACGCCTTCGCCGGGGTGCCGCTGCACGCCGTGATGGGCGGCTTCCACCTCGCCGGCCCGACGGTGGAGGCGGCGATTCCCGAAACGATCCTGGACCTCATGAAGTTCGGGCTGAAGCGCATCGTGCCGGCGCACTGCACCGGGTGGCGCGCGTTCACGGCGCTGGCGGGCGCCTGCGAGCCGGGCGTGCTGATGCCGTCTGCCGTGGGCCGGAAGTTCGTCTTCTGATCCTGCCGGGCGGCACGACCGCATGCCAGGGCACACGGGGAGCTTCGTGGACACCTCGGAAATCCGCAACGCCGTGACGGCGACCGTCGAGTCGATCGCGCCCGAATGCGCCGGAAAACCGCTCGAGCCCGGCCGACCCTTGCGCGGGCAGGTGGAGCTGGACTCGCTGGACTGGCTCAACGTCGTCGCGGCCCTGCACGAGCGGCTCGGCGTCGACATTCCCGAGTCCGACTACGGCCGGCTTTCCACCCTGGACGACATCGTCGCCTACGTCGAGGCCCGCCGCAGGGAGCCTGCCGCCGGACCGGCGCCCCGGGCAGCCGTGCCGACAGCGCCTTTGCCCGATGCGACCCACGTGATCAACGACACGCGCGTCCGGCTCCGGCCGATGCGCGCGGACGACAGTGACCTCGAGGCGGAGTTCGTGCGGCACCTGTCGGGCGACGCCCGCTACAAGCGCTTCATGGCCACGATGCGCGAGTTGTCGGACGCGAAGCTCAGGTACCTGACCGACGTGGACCAGGTCCGCCACGTGGCGCTGGTGGCGACCGCCGACATCGGCGGGCGGCAGGTCGAGGTGGGCGTTGCCCGCTACATCGTCGATCCCGTGGGCACCGGCTGCGAGTTCGCGATCACGGTCGACGATGCGTGGCAGGGGTCCGGGCTCGCCGGCATCCTCATGCACGCGCTGATGGGCGTGGCCCGCTCGCGGGGCATCGCCTCCATGGAGGGCATCGTGCTCGCGGCCAATTCCCGCATGCTGCACTTCACGCGCCAGCTGGGGTTCAGCATCGAGCGCGACCCGGAGGACCGGCAGACGCTGCGTGTCGTGAGGGCCCTCTGAACGAGCGCGGGCGTGGCAACGGCCGGCAGCCGCAAGACGCCCGCGCCGTCAGCGGAACAGCACCTCGAGGATCTCCGCGATCTCGGAGCTGAACCGGTCGAGGATGATGGGCGCGGACAGGAAGCCCATGATCCAGCCGAGGAGGAGCCGCGCGAACGCCGGCAACGCCGGCGACGGGAACAGGACGTTCTTCAGTTTCATGCGCGCGACACCCCCGGGGATCGAAGCGCCCGCCATCGCGCGGGCACCGGTGATGGTACCGGAAGGCGAAATCCCGCCCGCGGGGCTCGAGCCCTGCCCCGCGGCGGGATCGCGTCGTGCGGGTTACTTGGTTTCGATGCCCAGCGTCTTGTAGAGGGCGCCGAACTGGTCGTAGGACTTCTTGAACCAGACCTTGTAGTCGGCCGCGTTCATGTAGTCCACCGGCTGGCCGAGGTCGCCCATGATCTTCTTGAACTCGGCGTCTTCCGAGATCTCCTTGAACTTCTTCTCCAGGTAGGCGATGACCTCCGGGGGCGTGCCCTTGGGCGCGGCCACACCCTTCACCGAGCCCGCGGTCACCACGTCGTAACCCTGTTCCTTGAAGGTCGGCACGTCGGGAATCGCCCCGTCGCGATTTTCAAGCGCCACCGCCAGCGCGCGCAGGCGCCCCGCCTTCATGTGCGGCAGGATCTCGCTCGGGTGGCCGCCGCCGAAGTCGACGTGGCCGCCGACGAGCTTGGTGATCGCGTCCGCGCCGCCCGCACCGGGGATCGTCGTGACCTTGATGCCGGCCGCCTTGCCGAAGAGGAGGAACGTGACGTCCACCGAGGCGCCCTTGGTCGAGACGGATGCGGTGAGGTACTCCTTGCTCTTGCCCGCCTTCACGAGGTCGCCAAGCGACTTGTAGGGCGACGAGGCCGGCACCGCGAGGGCGATCGAGTGGATCGACATCCGGCACACGGTCTCCAGGTCCGTGAACAGGTCATAGGGCAGCTTGCGCTGGTGCGGGACGACCAGATCCTCGCCCGAGCCCCAGCCGAAGAGCAGCGTGTAGCCGTCGGGCTTGGCGCGCACGACCTCCACGCGTCCCGGGATCCCGCCGCCGCCGCCCTTGTTGACCACGACCACCGGCTGCGGGAAGTACTTCGGCGCCACCGTCGCGATCGCGCGCGCCAGCAGGTCCGTCGAGCCCCCCGCGCCGTACGGCACGATGAGCTGGATCGGCTTCTCCGGATAGGCGGCGAGGCCGCTCGTCGATGCGACAAACAACCCGAGGGCGGTGGCGAGCACCGACCAGATTCGCTTATGCATGCGTGACTCCTTCCTGACGTTGAGACGACTTGCGGGTGGCATGCGCGGGAGCCGGAAACCGATTCCTCCCTACTTCGCAGCCTCGGATGATGCGGCAGCCCGGTCCGCGCGCCTCTTCTTCCACGCGGCCCAGAGGTTGTAGAGCACGAACGCGATCGCGATGGCCATCAGCGAGCCGGAAATCGGCCGCGTGAAGAACACGCTGCCGTCGCCGTTGCTGATGAGCAGGGCCTGGCGCAGCGAGCGCTCCATGATCGGCCCGAGCACGAAGGCGAGCAGCAGGGGTCCCAGGTCGAACTTGAGCTTGCGCGCGACGTAGCCGAAGACCCCCATGACCAGCATGACCCAGATGTCGAAGACGTTGTTGTTGACGCTGTACACGCCGACGAGGGTCAGCACCATGATCATCGGCGCCATGAACGAGTACGGCACGCGCAGGAGCTG
>JAMPXV010000172.1 GCA_023700985.1 Lysobacter sp. | reverse complement strand
ACGGTTCTACAGAACCGGTCTATTCAGGAACTGGTGCACGGACCTCACCGTTCACGGAATAGACCGGTTCTGTAGAACCGTCCCAAAAAAGAACTCCAACCCCCTTTTCGTAATCAGATTAGTTTTTCTAATCTGATTACTTTGCCTAGCGTCCCGAGCGGAACGAGCGGCCGGAGGAGTTGCCGCGCGACTTGCCGGGCGGGCGACGCGGCGGCGGGCCCGAGGGCCGCGAGAAGGCGCGAACCTTCGGCTCGAGGCCCTCGATCACCGCGACGGGGATCGCCTGGGACGTGAACCGCTCGATGGTCTTCACCTGCGCGTGCTCGCGGGCGTTCACGAGGCTGATCGCGGTGCCGTTGCGCCCCGCGCGGCCGGTGCGGCCGATGCGGTGCACGTAGTCCTCGGCCTGGCGCGGCAGGTCGTAGTTGATGACGTGCGAGATGCCTTGCACGTCCAGGCCGCGGGCGGCGACGTCGGTGGCCACCAGCACGCGAAGCCTTCCGCGGTGCAGCGCCTGGATGGTGCGCGTGCGCGCGCCCTGGTTCATGTCGCCGTGCAGCGCGGCCACCGCGAAACCCTTGGAGTGCAGGTCCAGCGCCAGCTCGTCGGCGCTTCTCTTGGTCGCCGTGAACACGATGGCCTGGTTCATGTCGGTCTCGCGGAGCACGTGGTCGAGCAGGCGGTTCTTGTGGCCCATGTCGTCGGCGTAGTGCATGCGCTGCGAGATGTTCTCGTGCTTCGCGCGCTGGGCGTCGATCTCGATGCGGGCGGGGTTGCGCAGGAGGGCGCCAGCCAGGCGCGCGATGTTGCCGTCCAGCGTGGCCGAGAAGAGCAGCGTCTGGCGGGCGGCGGGCATGCGCGCGACGATCGCCTCGAGGTCTTCCTTGAAGCCCATGTCGAGCATGCGGTCGGCCTCGTCGAGCACCAGCATCTGCAGGCGCGCGAGGTCGATGCGTCCCGACTGCATCTGGTCGAGGAGGCGGCCCGGGGTGGCCACGAGGATGTCGACGCCGGCCTGGAGGAGCTTGTTCTGCGCCGGGTAGGGCATGCCGCCCACGATGGAGACGGTCTTGACGCGCCCCATGTTGCGCCCGTACGTCTCGGCGGCCTTGGTGACCTGCATCGACAGCTCGCGCGTCGGCACGAGCACCAGCACGCGCGGGCCGCGCCCGTGCACGGGATGCGGCTCCGTCAGGAGCTGCAGCGCCGGCAGCATGAAGGCCGCCGTCTTGCCGCTGCCGGTCTGGGACGAGACCATCAGGTCGCGCCCCTCGAGGGCCTCGGGAATGACGCGCTCCTGCACGGCGGTCGGGGATGTGTAGCCTGCGGCCGCGACGGCCTGGCAGATCGGGGCGCTGAGGCCCAGGGTATCGAAGTTCATGTTCGGTTCTTTCCCGCGCGGCCATTCCGGTGGCAGCACTCGTACGGCGATTGCGAAAAAAGACACGCCGCCCGTCGTCGGAAACGGGTCAGTCGCAACGCCGTAAGGGAAAGGGGCGCGCGAAAACGGCAGGCCAATACACCGGCACCAACCGAATTCCGCAATCCTTGGGAGTTAACCGTGGGGAACTGCTGAGGGAAGAGAAGAGCTCTCTTCCGGGAGGTCAGGGACGATGAACGAATGCGGTGCGAATTGCGTTATTGCTGCACTGCAGAAACGGCACTATACGCGAAAGATCGCTGATTACCAAGGAAAATATCGGGACGTTTCTGCGGAACCGGTCCACGGAACCGGTCTGCGGAACCGTCCCGCTCTTCAGGCCCAGTCCTTCGGGACCAGAAAATCGGTGTAGAGCCTCGCCTCCGGCGTGCCGGGCTCCGGCTTCCAGTTGTAGCGCCACTTCACCACCGGCGGCAGCGACATGAGGATGGACTCGGTGCGCCCGCCCGACTGCAGGCCGAAGTGCGTGCCGCGGTCCCACACGAGGTTGAATTCCACGTAGCGACCTCTCCGATACGCCTGAAAGTCCCTCTCGCGCTCGCCGTAGGGCAGGTCGCGGCGGCGCTCGACGATGGGCACGTAGGCCGGCAGGAACGCCTCGCCGACGGCGCGCATCACCGCGAAGCTCTGCCCGAAGCCGGGCTCGCTGAAGTCGTCGAAGAAGGTGCCGCCGATGCCGCGCGGCTCCTGGCGGTGCTTGTTGTAGAAGTACTCGTCGCACCACTTCTTGAAGCGCGGGTGCAGCTGCGGGTCGACGGCGGCCAGCGCGTCGCGGTTGACCCGGTGGAAATGGGCACAGTCCTCCTCGAAGCCGTAGTAGGGCGTGAGGTCCATGCCGCCGCCGAACCACCACACGGCCTTTTCCGGATCCGCGTCGGGCGACTTGGCCGCGAAGAAGCGCACGTTCATGTGCACCGTGGGCACGTAGGGGTTGCGCGGGTGGAAGACGAGGGAGACGCCCATCGCCTCCCAGGGCCGGCCGGCGATCTCGGGGCGGTGCGCCGAGGCCGAGGGCGGCAGCTTCGCCCCCAACACGTGCGAGAAGCCCACGCCGCCGCGCTCGAGCAGGTTGCCCTCCTCCACCAGGCGCGACACGCCACCGCCGCCCTCGGGGCGGTCCCACGAATCGCGCAGGAAGGGCTTGCCGTCGAGTTCGGTGAACTTCCCGACGATGCGGTCCTGCAGGCCCGTGAGGTAGGTCTTTACGGCGTCGATGTCCATCATTTGCGGTGGATGGCCCGG
This sequence comes from Lysobacter sp., assembly GCA_023700985.1. Taxonomy (GTDB): domain Bacteria; phylum Pseudomonadota; class Gammaproteobacteria; order Burkholderiales; family Usitatibacteraceae; genus FEB-7. Next base: position 4,191 of record JAMPXV010000172.1, on the reverse strand, counting down.
TGGCCGATGTCGCGGCGGTACTGCATGCCTTCGAAGCGGATGCCGGCGGCCACCTCGTAGGCGCGCTCGGCGGCGATCTTCACGTTCTCGCCCAGCGCCGTCACGCAAAGCACGCGCCCGCCGGCCGTGACCACCTTGCCGTCCATCTCCGCCGTGCCGGCGTGGAAGACGTGGCAGTCGTCGAGCCCCCCGGGCAGCCCGGCGATCTCGTCGCCCTTCCTCGGCGTGTCGGGGTAGCCCGCGGCGGCCAGCACCACGCCCAGGGCGGCGCGGCGGTCCCAGTCGGCCTCGGCGCGGTCGAGCGTGCCGTCCACCGCGTGCTCCAGGAGGTCGAGGAAGTCGCTTTTCAGCCGCATCATGATCGGCTGCGTCTCGGGGTCGCCCATGCGGCAGTTGAACTCCACCACGCGCGGGGCGCCCTTCGCGTCGATCATGAGGCCGGCGTAGAGGAAGCCGGTGTAGGGCATGCCCTCCCGCTCCATGCCCTTGAGCGTGGGCAGGATGACCTCGCGCATGGCGCGCGCGTGCACTTCCGGCGTGACCACCGGCGCGGGCGAATACGCGCCCATGCCGCCCGTGTTGGGACCGCGGTCGCCGTCGAAGATCCGCTTGTGGTCCTGGGTCGAGGCGAAGGCGAGCGCGCTCCTGCCGTCGGCCATGACGATGAAGCTCGCCTCCTCGCCGGCCATGAACTCCTCGATCACGACGCGGTGGCCAGCCTCTCCCATGCCGCCGCCGGCCAGCATCATGTCGATGGCGGCGTGCGCCTCGGCGAGCGTCATCGCGACGACCACGCCCTTGCCCGCGGCGAGCCCGTCGGCCTTGATGACGATGGGCGCGTGCTTTTCCCCGGCCGGCGCATTCGCGACCCCGGTCTCAACGTGCTCGTGCGCGGCCTTCGCGTCGGTGAAGGTGGCGTAGTGCGCCGTCGGGATGCCGTGGCGCACCATGAAGCGCTTGGCGAAGTCCTTGGACGACTCGAGCTGAGCGGCGGCCTTCGTCGGCCCGAAGATCGCCAGACCCTCGGCCCGGAAGGCGTCGACCACGCCCGCGGCGAGCGGCGCCTCGGGCCCCACGACGGTCAGGCCGACCTGCTCGTCCTTCGCGAGCCTCACCAGGTCCGCGACGGAGGTGGCGCCCACGTTCACGAGTCCTTCCTCGCGCGCCGTGCCGGCATTGCCGGGGGCGACGAGCACCCTTGAGACGCGGGGCGAGCGCGCCAGCTTCCACGCGATGGCGTGCTCGCGTCCGCCCGAGCCGATGACGAGGAGCTTCACGGTCGCGGCCTCAGTGCCGGAAGTGCCGCATGCCTGTGAAGACCATGGCCAGTCCGTGCTCGTTGGCCGCGGCGATCACCTCCTCGTCGCGCACGCTGCCGCCGGGCTGGATCACGGCCCGCGCACCCGCCTTCGCGACCACGTCGAGCCCGTCGCGGAAGGGGAAGAAGGCGTCCGATGCCGCCACCGACCCGGCCAGCGACAACCCGTTGTTCTTCGCCTTGATCGCGGCGATGCGGGTGGAATCCACGCGGCTCATCTGGCCGGCGCCCACGCCGAGCGTCATGCCGCCGCCGCAGAACACGATGGCGTTCGACTTCACGAACTTGGCCACCCGGAAGGCGAAGACGAGGTCGTTCATCTCGGCCCCGGTGGGCCTCCTCTTCGTGACGAAGCTGAGCTCCGCCACGTCGAAGGCGTCCGGGGTCTGCACCAGCAACCCGCCGCCCACGCGCTTCATGTCGAGGCGGTTCAGGTCCTTCGCCACCTCGATCGCGAGGAGGCGCACGTTCTGCTTGGCCGCGAAGACCTTCATCGCCGCCTCCTCGTAGGCCGGGGCGATCACCACCTCGACGAACTGCTTCGAGACGGCCTCGGCCGTGGGGCCGTCCACCGGCTCGTTGAAGGCGATGATGCCGCCGAAGGCGGAGGTCGGGTCCGTGAGGAAGGCGCGCCCGTAGGCTTCCAGCGGCGACTGCGCGATGGCCACCCCGCACGGGTTGGCGTGCTTCACGATCACGCAGGCCGGCACGTCGAAGGTGCGGCAGCACTCCCACGCGGCGTCGGCGTCCGCGATGTTGTTGTACGAGAGCTCCTTGCCCTGCAGTTGCGTGAAGCGCGAGAGCGTCCCGGGGGCCGCGTCGCGCTCGGTGTAGAAGGCGGCGGACTGGTGCGGGTTCTCGCCGTAGCGAAGCGTCTGCGCCAGCGTGAACTGCAGGTTCAGCCGGTCGGGGAAGTCGCGGGCGGCGCCCTGCGCGTCGCGCGCGGTGAGCCACGAGGAGATCATGCCGTCGTACTCGGCGGTGTGGCTGAAGGCCTTCGCGGCGAGCGCGTAGCGCTCGGCGAAGCCCAGCTTGCCGCCGCTCGCGGCGAGCTTCTTCGCGAGCCCCGCGTAGTCGGCCGGGTCGGTGACGATGGCGACGAAGGCGTGGTTCTTGGCGGCGGCGCGCACCATGGCGGGGCCGCCGATGTCGATGTTCTCGATCGCGTCGTCCATGGTGCAGCCGGGCTTCGCGACGGCCTGCGCGAACGGGTAGAGGTTCACCACCACCATGTCGATGGGCGGAATGGCGTGCTGCTTCATCGCCGCCACGTGCGCCGGGAGGTCGCGGCGCGCGAGGATGCCGCCGTGCACCTTCGGGTGGAGCGTCTTCACGCGCCCGTCCATCATCTCGGGGAACCCCGTGTAGTCGCCCACCTCGATGACGGGAAGCCCGGCGGAGGCGAGGAGCTTCGCGGTGCCGCCGGTCGAGAGAAGCTCGACGCCGCGCGCGGCGAGCCCCTTGGCGAATTCGACGACACCGGTCTTGTCGGAGACGCTCAACAGCGCCCGCTGGATTCGGATCTGGTCGTTTTGCATGGTCCGTCCCTGTCGTCGCGCGCGGTGGCGCAGGACGAACGGCTCAATCGATGCCGTGTTCCTGGAGCTTCTTGCGCAGCGTGTTGCGGTTGATCCCGAGGAGCTCGGCGGCGCGCGTCTGGTTGCCCTGCGCGTGGTACATGACCACCTCGAGCAACGGCTTCTCGACGCAGTTCACCACCATGTTGTAGATGCCCGAGGGCTTCTCGCCGTCGAGGTCCTTGAAGTACTGCTTCATCATCTTGCGAACGGTGAGCGACAGCTCGTTCTCGCGTTCGGCGGCTTCCGCCCGGGCGACGGCCCGCGCATGGGTTCTAGGCTGCAAGGGCCACCTCATCGGTATATTCGAGGCGCTCGGACCGCTCGGCGAGGCTCGCGAAGAACAGGCCCACGGCGGCGACCTGCTCCTGCGCGGTCTCGAGCTGGTTCATGCGGGCGCGGAAGAGCGCGGAGTTCTTGAGCCCCTTGGTGTACCAGGCGATGTGCTTGCGCGCGACGCGCGAGCCGCGCTCCACGCCGTAGAAGCCGTAGAGGTCGTCCAGGTGGCCGAGGAGCACCTCGCGGATCTCGGCGACTTCCGGGGGAGCGAGCTTGCCGCCCGTCTTCAGGTAATGATCGATCTCGCGGAAGATCCACGGGCGGCCCTGGGCGGCGCGGCCGATCATCACGGCGTCCGCGCCCGTGTAGGCGAGCACGTGCTTCGCCTTCTCCGGCGTGTCGATGTCGCCGTTGGCCATCACGGGGATGCCCACCGCGGCCTTCACGGCCCTGATCGTGTCGTACTCCGCATCGCCCGTGTACATGCAGGCGCGCGTGCGCCCGTGAAGCGCCAGCGCGGCGATGCCGCCCTGCTCGGCGATGCGGGCGATGACGAGGGCGTTGCGGTTCTCCTTGCTCCACCCGGTGCGGAACTTGAGCGTGACGGGGACGCTCACGGCGGCGACCACCGCCTCGACGATGCGCGCGACCAGCGCCTCGTCCTTGAGGAGCGCGGAGCCCGCGGCCACGTTGCAGATCTTCTTGGCCGGGCAGCCCATGTTGATGTCGATGATCTGGGCGCCCTTGTCCACGTTGTACCTGGCGGCCTCGGCCATCATCGCGGGATCCGACCCGGCGATCTGGATGACTTTCGGCTCGACCTCGCCCTCGTGGTTGCCCCGGCGGACCGTCTTCTCCGACCCCCACAGGAGGGAGTTGGAGGCCACCATCTCGGAGACGGCCATCCCCGCGCCCATCTTCTTGCAGAGGCTTCGGAAAGGACGGTCGGTCACGCCCGCCATGGGCGCGACAACGAGGTTGTTGCGAAGGGAGATGGGACCGATCTTCACGGCGTTT
>JAMPXV010000171.1 GCA_023700985.1 Lysobacter sp. | reverse complement strand
GGCGCACGGGGTGCTGCGCCTGGTGCTGGAGCTGGACGGGGAAGTCGTGCAGCGCGCCGACCCGCACATCGGGCTGCTGCACCGCGGCACCGAGAAGCTCGCCGAGACGCGCACCTACCTGCAGAGCGTCCCGTACATGGACCGCCTCGACTACGTGTCGATGATGGCCAACGAGCACGCCTACGTGATGGCGATCGAGAAGCTCGTCGGCGTGCAGGTGCCCGAGCGCGCGCAGTACATCCGCGTCATGTTCGACGAGATCACGCGGATCCTGAACCACCTGATGTGGATCGGCTCGCACGCCCTCGACGTGGGCGCGATGACCGTCTTCCTCTACGCCTTCCGCGAGCGCGAGGACCTCTTCGACATGTACGAGGCCGTCTCCGGCGCGCGCATGCACGCGGCCTACTACCGCCCCGGCGGCGTCTACCGGGACCTCCCGGACCGCATGCCGCAGTACCAGGCCACGAACCAGCGCTCGGCTCCCGAGATCGCGCGCCTGAACGAGAACCGCAAGGGCTCGCTCCTCGACTTCGTCGAGGACTTCACCGACCGCTTCCCGGCCTGCGTCGACGACTACGAGACGCTCCTCACCGAGAACCGCATCTGGAAGCAGCGCACGGTCGGCATCGGCGTGGTGAGCCCCGAGCGCGCGCAGGCCCTGGGCTTCACGGGCCCGATGCTGCGCGGCTCCGGCGTGGCGTGGGACCTGCGCAAGAAGCAGCCCTACGAGGTCTACGACCGGATGGACTTCGACATCCCCGTGGGCACCAACGGCGACTGCTACGACCGGTACCTCGTGCGCGTGCAGGAGATGCGCGAGTCCAACCGCATCATCCGCCAGTGCGTCGAGTGGCTGCGCGCCCACCCGGGCCCGGTGATCACCGACGACCACAAGGTGGCGCCGCCCTCGCGCGTGGAGATGAAGGAGTCGATGGAGGAGCTCATCCACCACTTCAAGCTCTTCACCGAGGGCATGCACGTGCCGCCGGGCGAGGTGTACGCCGCGGTCGAGCACCCGAAGGGCGAGTTCGGCATCTACCTCGTCTCCGACGGGGCCAACAAGCCGTGGCGCCTGAAGATCCGCGCGCCGGGATTCCCGCACCTGGCCGCCATGGACGAGATGGTGCGCGGGCACATGATCGCCGACGTGGTCGCGATCATCGGCACCATGGACATCGTTTTCGGGGAGATCGACCGGTGAGCCGAACGATCGACGCGAGGGTGGTCAACGTCGACGAGCTGAAGCTCGAGCGCTTCTCCGCCGTCGACGGCAGGTTCGAGTCCGACGCGGTGCGCGTGGGTCCCCTGGTGGGCGCGAAGGACCTCGGCTACTCCTACGACGTGGTGCAGCCGGGCAAGGTCTCCTGCCCCTTCCACAGCCACCGCGCCGAGGAGGAGATGTTCTTCATCGTGCGGGGCGAGGGAACCCTGCGCTACGGCACCGAGAGCCGCAAGGTGCGCGCCGGCGACTTCATCTGCTGCCCGGTCGGCGGCCCCGAGACCGCGCACCAGATCATCAACGACTCCGGCGCCGAGCTCGCGTACATCTCCGTGAGCACCATGATGCCCGCCGAGGTCTGCGAGTACCCCGATTCCGGGAAGATCGGCGCCTTCGGCGGCGGCGGCGAGTCGCGACTGCGGCACATGACGATGGCCGACGCCAGGGTCGACTACTGGAAGGGCGAGGAATGAGCGTCCTGTCCGCCGAGTCCCTCGAGCGCATCGGGCGCGAGGTCGCCAAGTACCCCGCCGACCAGAAGCAGTCGGCGGTGATGAGCGCGTTGGCGATCGCGCAGGACCAGCACGGGTGGCTTCCCGGCGAGGCGATCGAGGCCGTGGCGAAGGTGCTGGGCATGGCGCCCGTGGCCGTCTACGAGGTCGCGACCTTCTACAACATGTACGACCTGAAGCCCGTCGGCCGGCACAAGGTCACGGTCTGCACCAACCTGCCGTGCGCGCTCTCCGGCGGCGTGGAGGCGGCCGAGCACCTCAAGCGCCGGCTGGGCGTGGGCTTCAACGAGACGACGGCCGACGGCTGCGTGACGCTCAAGGAAGGCGAGTGCCTGGGCGCCTGCGGCGACGCGCCGGTGCTCATCGTGGACAACAAGCGCATGTGCAGCCGCATGTCGCCCGACTTGCTCGATACGCTGGTCGAGGAGCTGAAGAAATGACCGCGCGGCCCGGAGCACGGCGATTCGTTTGCGCGGTCATCCCCGCGAAGGCGGGGATCCAGCGGGGGCTCCCATGCTGAACTACGGCCCCGACGCCATCATCATGAAGGGCCTCGACGGCTCCAACTGGCGCCTCGAGGACTACGAGGCGCGCGGCGGCTATGCGGCGCTCAGGAAGATCGTCGCGGAGAAGGTCACGCCCGAGATGGTGATCGCGGAGGTGAAGAAGTCGGCGCTGCGCGGCCGCGGCGGCGCGGGCTTCCCCACGGGCCTCAAGTGGTCGTTCATGCCGCGCGCCTTCCCGGGCCAGAAGTACGTGGTGTGCAACACCGACGAGGGCGAGCCGGGCACGTTCAAGGACCGCGACATCCTGCGCTACAACCCGCACGCCCTCATCGAGGGCATGATCATCGCGGGCTACGCCATCGGCGCCACCGTCGGCTACAACTACATCCACGGCGAGATCTGGGCCGAATACCGGCGCTTCGAGGAGGCGCTGGAGGAAGCGCGCGCCGCCGGCTACCTGGGCAGCGACATCCTGGGCGCCGGCTTCGACTTCCAGCTGCATGCCCACCACGGCTACGGCGCGTACATCTGCGGCGAGGAGACGGCGCTGCTCGAGTCGCTCGAGGGCAAGAAGGGCCAGCCGCGCTTCAAGCCGCCGTTCCCCGCGAGCTACGGCCTGTACGGCAAGCCCACCACGATCAACAACACGGAGACCTTCGCCGCGGTGCCCGCCATCATCGCCAACGGCGGCGACTGGTTCCTGGAGCTGGGCAAGCCCAACAACGGCGGCACCAAGATCTTCTCGGTCTCGGGGCACGTGAACCGCCCCGGCAACTACGAGATCCGGCTCGGCACGCCCTTCGCGAAGCTCCTCGAGATGGCCGGCGGGATGCGCGGCGGCAGGAAGCTCAAGGCGGTCATCCCCGGCGGCTCGTCGATGCCGGTGCTGCCGGCCGACGTGATGATGGCCCTCGACATGGACTACGACTCGATCCAGAAGGCGGGCTCGTTCCTGGGCTCGGGCGCGGTCATCGTCATGGACGAGGACACCTGCATGGTGAAGGCCGCGGAGAGGCTCGCGTACTTCTACTTCGAGGAGTCCTGCGGGCAGTGCACGCCGTGCCGCGAGGGCACCGGGTGGCTCTACCGCATCGTGCACCGCATCGAGACCGGGCGCGGCCGCCCCGAGGACCTCGATCTCCTCCTGAACCTGGCCGACAACATCCAGGGCCGCACCATCTGCGCCCTGGGGGATGCCGCCGCGATGCCGGTGCGCGCCTTCGTGAAGCAGTTCCGCGCCGAGTTCGAGCACCACATCGAGCACAGGCGCTGCCTCGTCGCTCCCGGCGGATATTCCAGCGCGTCCAGCGCGGGGACAGGTCACTCGTCTGCGGGAAGCGCGCCGCATCAATCCTCGACGTCCTCGTTGCCGGGTGACCTGTCCCCATGATCAAGCTCGAAATCGACGGCAAGCCGGTGGAGGTCGACAACGGCGCCACGGTGATGGAGGCCGCGAACAAGCTCGGCACCTTCGTGCCGCACTTCTGCTACCACAGGAAGCTCTCCATCGCGGCCAACTGCCGCATGTGCCTCGTGCAGGTCGAGAAGGCGCCCAAGCCGCTGCCGGCCTGCGCCACGCCCGCCACCGAGGGCATGAAGGTGTGGACGCAGTCCGCGCCCGCCGTCGCCGCCCAGAAGGGCGTGATGGAGTTCCTGCTCATCAACCACCCGCTCGACTGCCCCATCTGCGACCAGGGCGGCGAGTGCCAGCTGCAGGACCTCGCCGTGGGCTACGGCGGCTCCTGCTCGCGCTACGAGGAAGAAAAGCGCGTGGTGGTGAACAAGAACCTGGGGCCGCTCATCTCCACGGACATGACGCGCTGCATCCACTGCACGCGCTGCGTGCGCTTCGGCCAGGAGATCGCGGGCGTCATGGAGCTGGGCATGGCCGGTCGCGGCGAGCACTCCGAGATCCTCACCTTCGTGGGGCGCACCGTCGATTCCGAGCTCTCCGGCAACATGATCGACCTGTGCCCGGTGGGCGCGCTCACCTCGAAGCCCTTCCGCTACTCCGCGCGCACCTGGGAGCTGGCGCGGCGCAAGTCGGTGTCCCCGCACGACGGGCTGGGCTCCAGCCTCGTGATGCAGGTGAAGCAGGAGCGCGTGATGCGCGTCGTGCCCCTGGAGAACGAGTCGGTGAACGAGTGCTGGCTCTCCGACCGCGACCGCTTCGCCTACGAGGGGCTCAACACCGAGGACCGCCTCACGCGCCCGATGGTGTGCAAGGACGGCGCGTGGGTCGAGGTGGATTGGCCCGAGGCCCTCGAGGCCGTCGCCAGGGGGCTGCGCGACACCGTGGCGCGGCACGGCCCGGCCTCCCTCGCCGCGCTCCTCTCGCCGACCCTCACGCTGGAGGAACTGCACCTCGCCACGAAGCTCGCCCGCGGCCTGGGCAGCGACAACGTGGACCACCACTTCCGGGCGCTGGATTCGCGCGCCCGCTTTGCCGGCGCGCCGTGGCTGGGCATGCCGGTGGCCGAGCTGGGCCGCCAGCAGGCCGTGCTTCTCGTCGGCTCGACGATCCGCAAGGAGCAGCCGCTCATCGCCCAGCGCCTGCGCCAGGGCGCCCGCAAGGGCCTCGCGGTGAACGTGGTGCACGTGGCCGACGACGACCTCCTGATGCCGGTGGCCCATCGCCTCGTGGCGCGCCCCTCCGGGCTGGTCGCCGCGCTCGCCTCGGTGGCCGTGGCGCTGGCCGAGTCGACGGGGCTTCCCCTCGAGGGCGAGGTCGCCGCGGCCGTGGCGGGGGTCGCCGCCACCGACGAGGCGCGCGCCATCGCGAAGAGCCTGTCCGGGCGCGAGCGCGCCGCCGTGCTCGTCGGCCACTACGCGCAGCAGCACCCGGAATTCGCCGCACTCGCCGCCATCGCCCGCGAGATCGCCCGCCTCGCCGGGGCGACGTTCGGCGTGCTGGCCCAGAACGCCAACAGCGTCGGCGCGAAGCTGGTCGGCGCGCACCCGCTCGCGGGCGGGCTGGACGCGCGCGGAATGATCGCCCACCCGCCGAAGGCCTGGGTCGTGGCCGGCTTCGAGCCGGAGCGCGACGCGGCGCGGGCCCCGGCGGCGATCGCCGCGCTGGGGCAGGCGGAGTTCGTGGTCGCGCTCACCGCGTGGCGCTGCTGGGCGCCGGAGTACGCGCACGTCATCCTGCCCATCGCGCCGTCGGCCGAGACGGCGGGCACGTTCGTGAACATGGAAGGCCGCGTGCAGTCGTTCCACGCGGTGACGAAGCCGCGCGGCGATACCCGCCCCGGCTGGAAGGTGCTGCGCATGCTGGGCTCGATGCTGGGGCTCGAGGGGTTCGACGCGGACACCGTCGAGGCGGTGCGCGCCGCCATCGCGCCCGACCTGCAGGCGTGGGCGCGGGCGGGGCTTTCCAACGACGCCGCCCCCGTCGCCTTCCAGGTGGCCGCGCCGGGCGCGGGCCTGGAGCGCGTGGCCGAATGGCCGGTGTACGGCACCGACCCGCAGGTGCGCCGCGCCCCCAGCCTGCAGAAGACGGCGGACGCGAAGGCCGCCGCCCGGGCGCGCATGAACGCCGCCACGGCGATCGCCGCCGGGCTCGCCCTGGGCGAGCGCGTGCGCGTCACGCAGGGCGGGGGCGAGGCGGTGCTCGAGGTCGCGATCGACCCGGCGCTTCCCGACGGCTGCGTGCGCGTCGCGCGCGGCATCGCCGAGACCGTTTCGCTGGGCGAGGGCCCGCTCGCGCTCGCGAAGGTCGCCAAGGAGGCCGCCGCATGATGGGGTGGATCGGCGCCGCGCAGGACATGCTCCAGGGCTGGTTCGGCCCGGTGTGGGGCACGCACGCCTGGTCGCTCGCCAAGTCGCTGGCGGGCATCGTGGCCGTGCTCGTCCCGCTGCTGCTCACCGTCCTCTACTACCAGCTCGTCGAGCGCTGGGTGATCGGCTGGATCCAGGTGCGCAAGGGCCCCAACCGCGTGGGCTGGAAGGGCGTGCTGCAGCCCATCGCGGACGCGATCAAGCTCCTGATGAAGGAGCGCATCGTGCCGACGGGGGCCTCGAAGGGGCTCTTCTTCCTCGCGCCGATCATCGCGGTGGCGCCGGCGCTCGGCGTGTGGGCGGTGGTGCCGTTCGCGCCGGGCTGGGTGATCGCCGACGTCGACGCGGGCCTGCTCGTCGTGCTGGCGCTCTCCTCGATGGGCGTCTACGGCATCATCATCGCGGGCTGGGCGTCGAACTCGAAGTACGCCTTCCTGGGCGCCATGCGCTCCGCGGCCCAGGTGGTGGCCTACGAGATCGCGATGGGCTTCGCGCTGGTGGGCGCGATCATGGCCGGGCAGAGCCTGAACCTCACCGAGATCGTGATGCGCCAGGACGGCCGCTACGGCCTCCTCGAGTGGTTCTGGCTGCCGCTCGCACCCTTCTTCGTCGTCTACTTCATCGCCGGCCTCGCCGAGACCAACCGCCACCCCTTCGACGTGGCCGAGGGCGAGAGCGAGCTGGTCGCCGGCTTCCACGTCGAGTACTCGGGGATGACCTTCGCGGTCTTCTTCCTGGCCGAGTACGCGAACATGATCCTGGTCTCCACGCTCGCGAGCCTGCTCTTCCTCGGCGGGTGGCTCTCGCCCTTCCCCGCGGGGTGGGGGTTCCTGGGCGCGCCCGGCATCGGCTGGCTCGTCCTGAAGAT
>JAMPXV010000008.1 GCA_023700985.1 Lysobacter sp. | reverse complement strand
TGGGGGGACAGGTTTCAACTGCGTTCAGCGAAACCTGTCCCCCCAACAACTTTCTTCGCTAGGGGCCGCGAGTTCCGCAGCCGCCGTCCGTTTTCGGGGCTGGAGGGAACCGGAGCGCGGGGTCCCTGCGCTCCGGCGCTACGCTCCCAGGCTGCGAATCGACGACTGCCTTTCCCGGCGCTCTTGACTCAGTTCTCCGGCTGCGGAGTGACAATCCGTAACAGCGGGCAAGGCCGGGCGCATTGTTCGCGCTGCAGGTGGCGCGCAAGATTTTTCGGGATGAGGATCGCCGCCGCTGTCACCGCCTTCGCGCTCGCCGCACAGTCCTGCACCGCGGCGTGGGCGGCCTGCTCGTGGGAATGGCTGTGCAACGGGGAAGGCGCCTGCAGGCACATGCCCGTCTGCGACAGCGTCTACGAGACGCCTCCGCCGCGCCCCGAGAGCAGGCCGCCGGTCGCCCCACCCCTGGCGATGCGGCCGATGCGCGCCGCGGGCCAGGGGCGCACGGAGCTTTCGTGCGAGTACATCATGCGGCTGGGCAAGGGCGGGCGCTGGTCGTGGAGCGAGGCGTGCTTCTGCACCGACCGGACGAAGGGCCCGGAACCCTCGAACCCCTTCGCCCACATCGTGCGCTGCGACGACCCGCGCGCCCGCGATCCCTCGGGGCGATGAACGCATCGCCTCCGTGATTACTTGAATACGTCGTCGGGTTTGAGGCCGCCGCCGGAAGCGCCGGAGATCCGCCGGCGCGAGTACTCCTCGTCCTCGATCGATTCGCGATAGAAGCTCGCGGGCGACGGCGCGCTCATGAGGCGCCGGTAGATCTCGGGCGAGACGTTGAGGTACTCCCAGGTGCCCGAGGTGGTCTCCACCACGAGCGTGCGGCTTTTCTCGTCGTAACCCGCGGCCCTGAGGCCCGTCGCGTTCAGGCGCTTCATTTCCATCGCGCTTCCTCCTGTGCGGATCCCGTTGCCCTCGCGCCCGCCTTCCAGGCTCGTCGTCGCGTCGCCGGCGACGGCGCCCCGGGAGGCGCTCACTTGCCCGCCTTGTCGCCCCAGAGCTCGCGAAGGCGTGCATCGCGCCCGCAGCCGTTGCGGTAGAACTTGTAGCGAACCGGGTTCTTCTTGTAGTAGTCCTGGTGGTAGTCCTCGGCCGGGTAGAACGTGCCGGCCATCTCGACCGGCGTGACGATCGGCGCCCTGAAGGGCTTCGACTTCTCGAGGGCCTCCTTCGAGGCCGACGCCGCCTTGCGCTGCGCCTCCGAGTGGTAGTAGATGCCGGTGCGGTACTGGGTGCCGGCGTCGCAGAACTGGCGGTCGCGCACCGTGGGGTCGATGTTCACCCAGAACACCTCGAGGAGCTTCTCGTAGGTGACCTTCGCGGGGTCGTAGGTCACCTGCACCGCCTCGGTGTGGCCCGTGGTGCCGGCGGAGACCTGCTCGTAGGTGGGGTTGGCGGTGCGCCCGCCGATGTAACCGGAGATGGTCGAGATCACCCCCGGGATCGCGTCGTAGGGCGGCTCCATGCACCAGAAGCAGCCGCCGGCGAAGGTGGCCTTCTCGGTGGCGGCCTGTGCGGGGGCGGCCAGCGGGGCCGCCAGCGCGGCGAGCAGTGCCAGGGTATTCAGCGTGCGCATCTTCAGTCTCCGGTTGGCGGTTGGGCAGTCGGGCCGTTCGACCGCCGGCGGCCCCGGGAATTCCCGGCGCCGAGCTGGCGGTCGTGGAGGCGCGCCAGGAACACCTGCGCCAGTATCGCCCCGACGAGGGCGAGGAACATGTCCCACTGCGTGTCCCACACGTCGCCCTGGGTGCCGAGGAAGGCCTGCGCCGCCTCGCCCGAGGCGAGCGCCACCCACCACTCCACGAACTCGTAGGTCGCGCTGATCGCGAGACAGACGCACGTCACGAGGAAGAAGAGCCACGGCCCGCGCGGCAGGACGGCGTTTCGCAGGAGCACCTCGCGCGCGATCATCGCCGGCACGAAGCCCTGCGCGAAGTGACCCACGCGGTCGTAGTAGTTGCGCGCGAGCCCGAACTCGTCGCGCAGCCAGTTGAACCATGGCACCTCCGCGTAGGTGTACTTCGCGCCGATCATCAGGATGGCGCAGTGCACGAAGACCAGCACGAGCACCAAGGGAGTGAGGCGCCATCGGCCATGGAGCGAGGCGAGCACCACGACCGCGATCACGGCGGGCGCCGCCTCGAGCGCCCAGGTGAGGCGGTCCTTCGGCGCCCAGGCGGTGAGGACGAACAGGACCGCCCACGCGACGAGGAGGGCCAGATGCAGCCCGGGCGAGGCGCGATCGCCGCTCACGCCGGCCCCCAGAGCCACGCCGCGCCGCGCACGCCGCCCGAATCGCCGTGCAGGGGCGGCACGAGGCGCGTGCGCACCTCGTCGGAGAAGACATGCGCGCCCCAGAGGGACGGCACGCGCTCGTAGAGCCTCGCGAGGTTGGAAAGCCCCCCGCCGAGCACGATGACGTCGGGGTCGACGATGTTCATCACCACCGCGAGCGCGCGGGCGAGCCGCGCCTCGTAGCGAGCCAGGGTCGCCTCGCAGGCGGCGTCGCCGGCGGCCGCGCGGCTCGCGATCTGCGCGGCGTCGATTTCCTGGCCCGAGGCGCGCGCGTGGTCCGCGGCAAGCGCGGGGCCGGAGAGAAAGGTCTCGACGCATCCCTCGCGCCCGCAATAGCAGCGCGGCGCAGGCACGCGATCGTCCCGGCCGAGCGGCATCGGCACGTGGCCCCACTCGCCGGCGATGGCGTTCGCGCCGGTGAGGACGCGGCCGTCGACCACGATCCCGCCGCCCACGCCGGTGCCCAGGATCACGCCGAAGACGACGCCGGCGCCGCTCGCCGCGCCGTCGACCGCCTCCGAGAGGGCGAAGCAGTTGGCGTCGTTGGCGAGGCGCACCTCCCGCCCGAGGCGCGCCTCGAGGTCCGCCTTGAACGGCCGGCCGATGAGGCAGGTGGAGTTGGCGTTCTTCACCAGCCCCGTGGCGAGCGAAAGGGCGCCGGGCATGGCGACGCCGACGGTGCAGCGGGTGCCGCGCTCGCGCTCGGCGCCGGCCACGAGTTGCGCGAGGGCCTCCACGGTCGCCCCGTAGTCGCCTGCCGGGGTGGGCACGCGCCTGCGGGCGACCAGCGCGCCGCTCGCATCGAGGACGGCGATCTCGATCTTGGTCCCGCCGAGGTCGATGCCGATTCGTTCCATGGGTGGCCCGACTATAGCCCAATTGTTTCAGGTGAAATCGCCGCCGGTTTCAGGTGCAACCGCGGGTGTGAAGCACGTCACAACGGTCGCCGGGCGCGCGGCCGATAGTGGGGTCACAAGCAGTGAACAGTCCCACAAGCGCGCACTTGGCGATCGCCCGGGCCGGGTTCCCGGTCCGGGCGCGCCGTTTTTCCGCACCACCCCTTCCCCTTGCTGATTCCTTTCGGGACGGTTCTACGGAACCGGTCTATTCAAAGTGGGACGGTTCTACAGAACCGGTCTATTCGTGGAAAAAGTACGTTGACCGCAACTGGAACGGAATAGACCGGTTCCGTAGAACCGTCCCGAAAGGAATCAGCGGCGCGGCCGGTCGCGGGAGGGAATGCGGTAGAGCCAGATCGCCATCAGGACGCCGAAGACGGCGAGCGCCGCCTTGAGCCAGGGCGGCTTCACGAAGAAGGTGATGGAAACGGCGAGCGTGGCCGACATCAGCGCGATGCCCCAGAGCTTCGTCCTCCACGGGATGGCGCGGTGCCGCTCCCACTCGCCCACGATGGGGCCGAAGGTCCGGTGGCGCAGCAGCCACTGGTGGAACCTCGGCGAGGAACGCGCGAAGCAGGCCGCGGCGAGCAGCATGAAGGGCGTGGTGGGCAGCACGGGCAGGACGAGCCCCGCGATGCCGAGCCCGAGGGAAAGGAAGCCCGCCACGAGGAAGATCGCGCGAAGGATCCGCGACTCGTGCACCCTGGCCGGGCGCCTTCGCCCCGCCGGGCTAGAATGCGCCCCATGAACCGCCTCATCGTCGCGACGATCGCGATCGGCCTCGTCGTCGACCGGCACGGCGGCGCCCACGGCCAGCTGGTCGTGAACGTCCTCGCGTGGGCGGTCTTCGCCCGGCTGTGGCTCGTTTCCGTTCCCGCGCAACGCCCCGCCCTCCTCGCCTGCCTCGTCTACGCCACCGCCGGCGAGGTGTTCCTCTCGCTGGTGTGGGGCCTGTACGACTACCGGCTGGGGAACATCCCGCTCTTCGTCCCGCCGGGGCACGTCCTGCTCTTCTTCCTCGGCACGCAGCTCGCCGCGAAGCTGCAGGATGGCGCCGAGTGGTGGATCGCCGCCCTCGCCCTGCCCATCGTCGCCGGTCTCGCGCTGGCCGGCCGCGACACCCTGGGCCCGCTCCTGTACGCGCTGTTCCTCGCGTGCATGGCGCTTTCCCGGTCGCGCAAGCTCTACGCGACGATGCTGGTGCTGTCGCTCGCGATGGAACTGTGGGGCACCTGGCTCGGCAACTGGACCTGGCGGCACGAGGTTCCGTGGCTGGGGCTCGTCACCGCGAACCCCCCGCTCGCCGCGGGTGCCTTCTACGCGGCGCTCGACCTGCTCGTCGTGAGCACGGTCGGCAGGCGCCGCCGTCAGTTGCCCGCGAGCCCCATCCTCACGCCCAGCACGGTCTCGCACCAGGCCGCGACCTGCAGCGCCCGCTCGTCCTCGCGGTAGCGCCCGACGACCTGCAGGCCCAGCGGCAGGCCACGCGGCCCGCGACCGGACGGCATGGTGATCGCGGGCAGCCCCGCCATCGTCCACAGCGAGCAGAACGTCGCGTCGCCCGTGCTGGCGATCCCCTGGGGGGCCTCGCCCGCCGCGGGGATGGTGGCCACCGCGTCGCAACCGTCGTAGAGCCCGTCCAGCCAGCGGCGGTACTCGTCGCGGCGCGCGAGGTTCTTCGCGTGCTGCTCCGGCGTGATGCGCTTGCCGCGATCGAGGAGCTCGGTGAGCGGCGCGGACATCTGCAGCCGGTGGCGCGATTCCAGGGAGGCGAAGCCGCGCGCGGCGTCGTAGTCCATGATGGCGCCCACCACGCTCCACGCCTCGTTGAACGCCGGCGGCAGCGGCACTTCGCGCACCAGGGCGCCGGCATCCCTGAGGGTGGCCATGGCTTCGGCGAAATTGGCCCGCTGCGCTTCCGAGGCGAGCGACCACTTCGGCGTCTTCACCACCGCCAGGCGCGGCGCGTGGCCGAGCGAGGCGAGCGGCACGGCGAGCGAACGCATCCCGGCGCGGATCCCGGTGGCCTCGTCGCGCGGGTCCAGCCCCATCAGGCAGGCGCCGAACCAGGCCGCGTCCTCGACCGAGCGCGCGAAGACGCCCACGTGGTCCAGCGTCGGGCTGAAGGGGAACACGCCGTCGCGGGAGATCGCCCCGAAGCTGGGCTTGTAGCCCACGACGCCGCAGAACGCGGCCGGCCGGATCACCGAGCCCAGCGTCTGCGTGCCGATGGCCAGGGGCACGAACCCGGCGGCCACGGCGGCCGCGGAGCCGCTCGAGGAGCCGCCGGGCGTGTGGGCCAGGTTCCGCGGGTTGCGGGTCCTGCCGGGGTGGCGGAAGGCGAACTCGGTGGTGACGGTCTTGCCCATCACGATGCCGCCCAGCGCCTCCAGCCGGCGCACCAGCCCCGCCGAGCGCCCGGGAACGTGGTTCGCGAAGATGCGCGAGCCCATGCGGGTGGGGATGCCCCGGGTGGCGATGATGTCCTTGACCCCCACGGGCACGCCGTAGAGGGGGAGGTCCTTCAGGATGCCGCCGGAGCGCTCCTCGGCCTCGGCCATCGCCCGGGCCGGCTCGAACCACTCGAAGGCCTGGACGTCCGGCTCCCGGGCGGCGATCCGGTCGTTGAGCGCCTGGACGTAGTCCGGGACCGTGAGGCGACCTTCCTTGAAGGCGGCATGAAGGGCTCTCAGGCCCAGGGCGTGGGGATCCATCCCGCTATTTTGCCGGGGGAACCCCTCCGTGGCCAACCCGGGCCTTCAGGCGAGGGCCTGGCGCAGGGCGTCCAGGCCGGCCTGGGCGACGATTTCGTCATCCCGCGCGAGGACACCCGAGACGCCGACTGCCCCCACCAATTGGCCATCAACTTCGATCGGAAGCCCGCCCTGCAGGAGAACCGGCTGGCCGGGCGCCGAAAGAAACGCGAACCGGCCTGCATTGACCTTCTCTTCGAGCAGACGCGTGGGCCGTCTGAAGGCGACTGCAGTACGGGCTTTGCCCATGGCGGTGGCCACGCTTGACGACTGCGCGCCATCGATCCGGTGGACGAGGAGCGCATCCCCCCCGTCGTCGGCTATGGCGATCACGACCTTCCAGCCGTTCTTCGCAGCGGTCGACTCGGCAGCTGCAGCAATGAGCTTTGCGGCTTCGAGCGTTAGGGCCTTCTTTGTTGGCAGGGTCAGAGACATCAGGAACTCCGGGGACGGTCAGGCACCCGATGATACCTCCGACACGGTCGTGTTCCGGCCCGCCTGGGCCTTGCTGTCGCACAGGGCGTCGCGCCGCTCGCCGAAGCGTTCGACGGACTCGAACACCTCGTCGCACAGGGCCAGGAGTTCCCGGCCGAGGGCGGTGGGCTCCATGCGGCGGCCCTGCGGCTCGAGGACCGGCCCGCCCACGGTGTCGGCGAGCTTGCGGATGAGGCAGGAGACGGTGGGCTGGGCGAGCGAGAGCTCCTCGGCGGCGCGGGTGACGCTGCCGTGGCGCACGCACGCCTCGAAGGCGACGAGCTGCGGGAAGAAGCCGTGGCGGAAGTAACGCCGGAGGGGGGAGCGGGGCATCGGGTGTCCTTTTCAGAGTAGCCGTTCGATCCCGTTTCGCTCCCGTCGCCGGAAACGAAACGGCCTTTGCCCCGGTCGGGACAAAGGCCGTCGAATCCCACGGACCTTTGCCTCGATCTGGCAAAGGTCTCGCTAACAGGCAGCGCGCGATGCGCCGCCCGCCGATGGCGCCGGGGCGTTTGCCCGTATTGACGACGCGATCGTAAAAGCTACTCCCCTTTGTAGGGCTGCCCCGCGATGCGGGACCGGCGATTTATAAACGCAATGCGCGCTTCGTGCAACTGTTTCCGGGCGCCGGGCGCGATTGCGATTCTCCATCGCCGCACCCGGGCCGGATTGCGAATTTCCATCGCACGCGCCGACCGCTTCCCGATAATCGCCCGCTGCCGACGCGACACCGCTTGCGGGGACGGCCAACAAAAAAGACAGGAGGAAGGACGGTGGAGCTCTTCTCGGCGGAATTCTTCTCGGCGCTCCTTGCCATCATCATCATCGACCTGGCGCTCGCGGGCGACAACGCGATCGTGATCGCGCTGGCCGCGCGAGACCTGCCGGCAAAGCTGCAACGACGCGCGATCGTGTGGGGCACCTTCGGCGCCATCGCCGTGCGCGTCGTCATGACGATGGCGGTGGTGTGGCTGCTGGGCATCCCCGGCCTGATGGCGACCGGCGGCCTGGTCCTCGTCTGGATCGCCTGCAAGCTCCTCAAGCCCGTCGGAGGCGACACCCACGACGTCAAGTCGGCTGCCACCTTCTGGGGCGCCATGCAGACCATCGTGATCGCCGACGCGGCGATGGGCCTCGACAACGTGCTCGCGGTGGCGGGAGCGGCCCACGGCTCGTTCCTCCTGGTGGTGATCGGCCTGCTCATCAGCATCCCGATCGTCATCTGGGGCTCCACCTTCATCCTCAAGTGGGTCGCGAAGTACCCCTGGATCGTGCACCTGGGCGTGGCGGTCCTCGCCTTCACCGCGGCCAAGATGATCGTGAGCGAGCCGGTTCTCGAGCCCTGGTTCGCGACCCACGAGGCGGTGCGGTTCGCCGTGTACGCCGTCGTGGGCCTGGTGGTCGTCGGAGCCGGCCTCTACTACCAGCGCCGCCGGCCGCAGGGGGCCACGCAGGCCGCCTGAAGCCCGCGCGATGCCCGGATGGGGCCAAGGTCCCATCCGGCGGGCGCCCGGGATTGACGGGGATCGAACGCGGCACGCGGGAACCTGTGGGAAAATTGCGCGTCCAATTTCCCCATGATCGCCATGCTGAACCGCCTGACCTCCCGGGCGATATTCGCCGCCCTTTTCCTCGCCTGCGCGTCGCTCATCGGCTTCGGCCTCGTCCTGCAGCACGTCGCGGAGCTCGAGCCCTGCCCGATGTGCATCCTGCAGCGCTACGCGTTCGTCGCCATCGGCATGGTGGCCCTCATCGCCGCCATCCACGGGCCGGTGCGCGCCGGCGTCAAGGTGTACTCGTTCCTGATCGCGGCGCTCGCCATCGCCGGCGGCAGCGTCTCGGTGCGCCAGTCCCTGCTGCAGCGCTTCCCGGCGCCGGAGCCGGCCAACTGCATGACCGGCGACCTCGACTTCCTGCTCGGCAACTTCCCGCTGGCGCAGGCGCTGCCCAAGATCTTCGCGGGCACCGGCGACTGCGCCAAGGTGGAATGGAGCCTCTTCGGGCTCTCCATCGCCGAGTGGGCGCTGGCCTGGTTCCTGGTCATCGTCGCGACCTCCGCCTGGCTCGCGTTCTTCCGCAAGCGCACCGCGCCCGCGGCGGCCTGAGCGCCGCGCCACGAAAAAAAACGCCGCGGGATCGCCGCGGCGTTTTTCCTTCCAGCGGGGCCTGCTACTTCACGTCGAGGATCTTCATGGCCTTGGCCAGGGTGTCCACGGACTCCTGGTGCTTGCCGGCCTTGTGCAGGGCCTCGCCTTCGGTGCGGTACTTCTTCACCTCGGCCATCTGCGCTTCCGGGATCTTCGGGCTCTTGGCGAGCGCGGCGTCGATCTTCTTCATGTCGGCCGGGCAGTGGAAGGCAAAGGCCGAGCCGGCGAACAGCAGGGTGGCAAGGGTCGCGATCGTGCGTTTCATCGTGGAGGCTCCTTTCGTGTTGTAGGGTGGTGAGGCGCGCCGAGTCTGGCGAAAGAGCGGCGGCAGTGCAAGATAGGGGCTGCGATGCCCGACCCCCCCCATCCCCCGCCCGACGCACCTATCGGCCTGTACGACCCTTCCGGATTCCGGCTGGCCACGGGCACGACGGCCGGTGAGACCGTGATCCCGGCCGCCCGGTTCCTCTTCGGCGCGGAAACGATCGCCGTTCCCGTGGCCGGGCCGCATGCCGGCTACGCCCGCGGTACCGATCCGTTCGCCGACGTCGCCGCCTGGGCCGCCGACCCGGGACCGCTCACCTGGCCGCCGCTGGTCTGGATTGCCGCCCCGGAACGCAGGACCGGGGTCGCCATGGCTGCCGACGGCCTGTCGTGCCTTCACGACGGCGCCCGCGCG
The DNA here is from genome assembly GCA_023700985.1 of Lysobacter sp. GTDB lineage: Bacteria > Pseudomonadota > Gammaproteobacteria > Burkholderiales > Usitatibacteraceae > FEB-7. The sequence continues at coordinate 23,957 of JAMPXV010000008.1, read as the reverse complement.
CCGCTCGCCCTCGTCCCGAAGATCGCGCTCAACCGCTCCTGGGCCGACGCATCGACATTCGCCCATCTCGCGCAGCGCACGGTGACGATGCGCGGCGAGACGGTGCCCGGCGGCGGCTTCGTCGCGCGCACGCTCTGGCCCGAGGACTGGCGTGTGGACGCCACGGCGCCGGCCATCCGCCTCTTTGCCTCGCGGACACCCAGGCTCGAGATCCGCGGCCTGCTGCGCAGTGCCCCGCGCGGCGGCGCCGGCTCGCCTCCCGAGACCCACGCGGTGTGGGAGCGCACGCCCGGCCGCCGCGACTGGGCCGGCCGCCCGGTGCTCGCCTTCGTCCTCAACGGCGCGCAGGGCGACGACGACGAGGCCTGGGGCGGGCACCTCGCCATCGCCACCGGGCGCCTTCCCGCGGACGGACGGCTTTCCGACCTGCTCGTGGCGAACTTCTACACGCTGGACGCCGAGAGCGAGAAGGGGATCCTCCCGTCACCGGTGCCGCTGGACAACTACCTCGCCGACCTGAACAGCGGCCAGGCCTGGTACCGGCCGTCCTACGTGATGCTCGCGATCCTCGCCGACGAGCGAGCGGCCGCCCTCGTTCAGGGCGCGCTCAACCGGCTGTACCTGCAGTTCTGGCGCCGCCAGCTCGAGTACCGGCACTCGACGATGAACTGCGCATCGATCAGCGTCGACACGCTGAACGCGCTGGGGTGGGAGCTGCCTCCGCGCGGCCCCTCCGACCGGCTGCGCGCCTGGCTCTCCGTCCCGGTGAAGGTGTTCGCCGAGGGCAGGATCGCCGCCGCGCGCACGGCCTTCGAGTACCTGAGCGAGGACCGCACGCGGCTCATGCCCGCGGCGGCCTTCGAGGAGGCGGTATTCGGGCTGCTGCAGCTGGCGCGCAACGGCGCGGGCCCCTCCGACGGCACGCTGGCGAGGATGCTGGCCGGGGACCTCGTGGCGCTCGTCGGCGTGCGCCTGCCGCAGATCCCGTCGTCGCGCCGCCCGGGCACCTGGCCCGCAGCCAACCCGCGCGAGTACCTCAACGCCCTGCCGCGCGATCCCGCCGACGTGCAGGTGGTCCCCGTGCCGCCCCGGCCGTTCCCGCCCGAGCTGCGCGACGCGGACCTGCTGCCGGCGCCCGCGCGCCGTTCCACCCTGCCCCTCGTGGCGTGGACGGCCACCGGCATCCTGCCGCTGGCGTGGCTGGCGGGTGCGGCGTGGCGACTGCTCAGGCCGCGAGGCCGCGCACGCCGTCCCAGAGGAGCTTGAGGCCCACGATCACCAGCATCGTGTAGGCGATGCGGTAGAAGAGATCCTGCGACAGCCGCCGCATGAGCCAAACGCCCAGCCAGATCCCGAAGGGCGCCAGCGGCGCGAGCACGAGCGAGGTGGAGAGGTTGCGCGCGTCGAAGAGCCCCAGCCAGAAGTAGGGCACGAGCTTCACCGCGTTGATCACCGCGAAGAAGATCACCGTGGTGCCCACGAGGATCGCCTTGTCGAGCTTCTGCGGCAGGAGGTAGACGCTGAGCGGCGGCCCGCCCGCGTGCGCGATGGTGCTGGTGAGGCCGGAGACCGTGGACCAGAAGAGCCCCTTGGCCCGCGACGGCGTCACCGCCGGCGCGGCCGTGCCGCCCTGGTGCATGCGGTGCGCCACGAAGACGATCGCCATCGCGCCCAGAGCCACGCGGATCATCGCCTCGCTGAAGTAGCGGAAGGTGAGCGCGCCCAGGGCGATACCCGCCACGCCGCCGGCGAGGAGCAGCCCGAGGTTCCTGCGGTGGAAGGTGCCGCGATAGGCCGCGAGCCCCGTCGCATCCATCACCAGCAGGATCGGCAGCATGATCGCCGCGGCCTGCGGCGTGGGGACGGCGAGCGCGACGAGCGGCGTGGCGATGATGCCCAGGCCGCTGCCGAAGCCGCCCTTGGAGACGCCCATCACCAGCACCGCGGGTATGGCCACGGCGTAGAAGAACGGGTCGGTGATCACGCGCCGAGCGTGCGCAGGTCGGCGATCGGCTCGGCGAAGAGCTTCCCGGATCTCTCGTGGCGGAGGATGTCGGCGGCCACCTCCACCGGGTCGCGAAGCTCGCCGGCCGCCTTCATCTGGCGGAAGCGCTCGACGTCGACGAACTCCTCGGGGGTCGCGCTTCGCACCACGCCCTGCATGGGCGTGTCGATGACGCCCGGGGCGAGGCTCACGACCTGAACGCCGGTGTGCGCCGTCTGCGCCTCGAGCGCCGCCACCCGCGAGACCATGTCGATGCCGGCCTTGGCCGCGCAGTAGGCGCCCCAGCCGAAGATGGGGCGGCGGCCCGCGCCGGAGGAGATGTTGATCACGCGCCGCAGCTTCGCGGAGGTCGCCGTCGCGATGAGGAAGCGGCGCATGAGGAGGACGGGCGCGGTGAAGTTGACGGCGAGGGCCCGCTCCAGGTCGATCGCCTCGACGCGGTCGACCATCCCCACGGGTGAGATCACGCCGGCGTTGTTGACGAGCACCGCCTTGGCGAAGCGCTTGCCGCGCAGCCGTTCCTCGACGCGGTCGAAAGCCGCCTCGACGGCGCGCGAATCGGCGAGGTCCACGAAGAGCTGCGCGCCGCCCGGGATGGGGCCGTCCTTGGCCCGCCCGAGGGCGATGAGGTCGATGTCCGGCTCGGCGCCCAGTTGCGCGACCAGCGCCTGGCCCAGTCCCCTCGTGTGCCCGGTGACGATGTAAAGATCCATGGTTCCATTCTCCCATGCCGGCGGCGTACCGGAACGGGCGCCAGGGCGCCTGCGCCGTTCGCGGGTGCTGCCGCGTCGCGCGTTCAGTAGAATGCCCGATCGGATGCCGCCGACCGGGGCCGCATCGCCCTCCAGGGAAAACCCACCTTGCGCACCCTCGTCGCCCTCCTCGCCTGCCTCGCCGCTTCCCTCGCCGCTTCCCTGGCCGCTGCCGCGCCCGCCCCGTTCGCGAGCGGCCCGGAACTCGGCAAGTGGGTGACCTTCTACTACCTGAAGCCCGAGCCCGCGCGCGCCGTGGAGGCCATCGCCGCCGCGAGCCGCCTGGGACTCATGAAGGACGGCAAGTCGTCGCCCTCGTTGATCGGCTTCCTGTCCGGCGTGATGCGCAAGGAACCGGCCGTCGCGCGCGAGGCGGCATCCAAACTGGTGTCGCTGCCCAAGGCGGAGCAGCCCGTGCTGGCGCTGAGCCTGTGGTACTCGGGACACCCGGACACGGGAAAGCTCCTCGCCGGCCTCGCACGCTCGGTGCCGGAGCAGAAGGAAATGTACGACGAGCTCTCGCAGAAGGCCGCCCCGCAGCTCGACCAGATCCCCCTCGAACAGGGTCCCTGGGTGCTCGACGCCCTGTGGGGGAACTTCATGGCCACCGGCGACGAGCGGCCCGTCCTGCGGGTCATGACGGCCCTGCCCTGGGTCGACGCGCAGGGCGACAAGGCGAAGGCGCTGGCCGGCGGCGCCGCCCGCTGGTCGCTCACTTCCAACGCGGTCCGCCACCCGCGCGTCCTGGCGATCTGCAAGGCGCAGGTCAGGAAGCAGCCGAAGGAGGTCTCCGTCGCGCTCGCCGAGATCATCCGGAATGCCGAGCAGGACCTCAAGGCGAAGGCCGGCGCGGAGCGCAAGGACGCGAAGTAGCTCCGGGCGAAACGCGATGCCGGCATCCGACCCCTTCCCCCTCGAGGGCGGCTGCGACTGCCGCTTCATCCGCTACCGGATGGAGTCCCGCCCGCTCTTCGTCCACTGCTGCCACTGCCGCTGGTGCCAGCGCGAGACCGGCGCCTCGTTCGCGCTCAACGCCATGATCGAGGCAGACCGCGTGACGAACCTGGGCGGCGAGCCGGAAATCGTCGACACGCCCTCGGCGAGCGGCCTGGGCCAGGCCATCGCCCGCTGCCCGCGCTGCAGGATCGCGGTGTGGAGCCACTACGGCGGCGCCGGCCCGGCGGTGAAGTTCGTCCGCGTGGGCACGCTGGACGAACCGGACCGCGTGCCGCCCGACCTGCACATCTTCACGTCGTCGAAGCAGCCCTGGGTGGTGATCCCGCCGGACCATCCTTCGGTGCCGGAGTACTACGACCGCGGCAAGCACTGGCCCGCGGAAAGCCTGGAGCGCCGCAAGGCCCTGCTCCCGCTGATCGAGGCCTGGAAGGCCCGGTCGCAGCCCACCAGGCGCTGAGGTACCCGTTCACGCCGCCATGTCCGTCGACGAATCGATGAAGGCGTACTACGCGGCCCGCGCTCCGTACTACGACGAGGTGTACGAGAAGCCCGAGCGCCGCGAGGACATCGCCTTCCTGCGCGACTGGCTGCCCGCAACGTTCGCGGGCCGCAACGTCCTGGAGGTCGCGTGCGGAACCGGCTACTGGACGCAGTGGATCGCGCCGGCGACCGCGGCGATGACGGCGACCGACGCGACCGCCGAGCCGCTCGCCCTGGCGCGCGGCCGGCCCGGCGTGCAGGCGGTGCGCTTCGAGCTGGCCGACGCCTACGACCTGCCGGAAAGCCTGGGCCGCTTCGACGCGGCCTACGCCGGCCTCTGGTTCTCCCACGTGCCCGTCGGGCGCCGCCGCGAGTTCCTCGAGAGCCTGCACCGAAGGCTCGCGCCGGGCGCCCGCGTGGTCTTCCTGGACAACTCCGAGGTGCAATGCCGGGAACTGCCGATCGCCGCGCGCGACGCCGAGGCCAACACCTACCAGTTGCGCCGGCTGAAGGACGGATCGCTGCACCGCGTGCTCAAGAACTTCCCCGGCCGCGCCGAACTCGAGGCCGCCGTCGCGCCGTTCGGCGTGCGCGCCGGGCACCGCGAGCTGCAGAACTTCTGGCTTTTCTCGTACGACGCGGCGCCGCGTCCGTGAGCCGCCCGGCGCCCCTCGTTTGACCCCGCCCCGCCGCGCCCACAGAATGCGCCTTTCTCTCCGGATACCTTGATACCCATGAGGGCACTCGCACTCCTGCTGCTCGCCACCACGCCCGCGCTCGCCGATGATGCCGGCCTCCTCAAGTGCCGCACCATCAGGGACGCATCCGCACGGCTCGCCTGCTATGACGCCTTGCAGGTTCCGGCCACGCCGAGAGCGGCCCCGGCACCTTCCGCCGCCGCGCCGCAGGCCCAACCCGCTCCGTCCACCACCCCGGAGCAGTTCGGGCTCGAGCGCAAGCAGGCGTTCACGCAGCTCGAGGCGATCGACAGCACCATCCCCGGCCGCTTCGAGGGCTGGGGCCCCAACGAGAACATCCGCTTCGCCAACGGGCAGGTCTGGCAGGTGGTGGACGACAGCAAGGGCTTCCACTCGATCGACAACCCGAAGGTCCGCGTGCGCCGCGGGGCCCTGGGCGCCTTCTACCTGGAGATCGAGGGCACCAACCGCTCGCCCCGCGTGCGGCGCCTGCAGTAGGGGCGCGCCGTGGCCGATTCCGCCAAGCTCGACCGCATCGTCGCCGAGGCCCGGCGCGCGGCCGACAGCCGCGCCCTCACCTACCGCGACCAGGCGCTGAAGATCTACCCGTGGGTCTGCGGGAGATGCGCGCGCACCTTCACGCGCGCCAACCTGCGCGAGCTCACCGTGCACCATCGCGACCACAACCACGACAACAACCCGCCCGACGGAAGCAACTGGGAGCTGCTTTGCGTGTACTGCCACGACAACGAGCACCAGAAGCAGCTCGAGCTCGCCGGAAGCGGCACGGGCGGGAGCAAGCCCGCGGGCGCCACGCACTCCCCCTTCGCCGACCTGAAGGCGAGGCTGGAACGGAAGAAGTGAAGGCCGTCGCCTCCGAACTGCTCGCGAAGCTCCCGGGCAAGGTCTCGGAGAAGTGGCCACAGGGCGAGCGCCACCGCTTCACGGCCGGCACGGCCTTCTTCGTGCCGGCGGGCGCCGTGCACCGCTTCGAGAACTTCTCGCCCGACTTTTCCACGTGGGTCCTCTTCTTGGGCCCCAAGGGCGGCGAGAGAGGCTGATGTTCCTCGGACACTTCGGCGCGGGATTCGGCGCGAAGTCGATCGCGCCGCAGGTTTCCCTGGGCTGGCTCTTCGCGGCGGCGCAATTCGTCGACCTGCTCTGGCCGACGCTGCTCCTCGCCGGCATCGAGCGCGTGCGCATCGAGCCCGGCGCCACCGCCGTCACGCCACTCGTCTTCGAGCACTACCCCGTGTCGCACAGCCTCCTGGCGGTGGCGGGATGGTCCCTTGCGGTCGCGGCGGTCTACCTTGCCCTGAAGCGCGACCGCCGCGGCGCCCTGGTGCTCGCCGCGCTCGTGGCGAGCCACTGGTTCCTCGACGCGATCGTCCACCAGCCCGACCTGCCCCTCTACCCGGGATCCGCGACACTGGTCGGACTGGGCGCGTGGTCGTCCCATGCCGTATCGCTGGCGATCGAGCTGCCCCTGTTCGCGGCCGGCGCGTGGCTCTACGCAAGGAGCACGCGGCCCGTCGACGCCACCGGCAGGTGGGCGTGGGCCGCGCTCGTCGCGTTCCTGCTCTTCGTCCACGCCGGCAACCTGCTCGGCCCCCCGCCCCCCGGCACCGGGGCGATCGCCTGGGTGGGCCAGGCGCAGTGGCTTCTGGTCCTGTGGGCGTTCTGGGCCGATAATCACCGCCGCCCGGCGACGCTCGCCGAATCGAGATGACGATGCGCACCCTTTCCCGGCTGTTCGACAACAACCGCGCGTGGTCCGAGCGCATCCGCAAGCAAGATCCCGCCTTCTTCCGGAAGCTCTCGCAGCAGCAGTCGCCGGCGTACCTCTGGATCGGCTGCGCGGACAGCCGCGTGCCGGCCAACGACATCGTGGGCCTCCTGCCCGGCGAGCTCTTCGTGCACCGCAACGTCGCCAACGTGGTGGTCCACACGGATCTCAACTGCCTTTCCGTGATCCAGTTCGCGGTGGACGTGCTGAAGGTCCGCCACGTGATGGTGGTCGGGCATTACGGCTGCAGCGGCGTGCGCGCCGCACTCGGGCGCGACCGGCTGGGGCTCGTCGAGAACTGGCTGCGCCACGTGCAGGACGTGCGCAACAAGTACCCGGACATCCTCTCGGTGCTGACCGAGGCGGGCGCGCAGGCCGACCGGCTGTGCGAGCTCAACGTGATCGAGCAGGTGGTGAACGTGTGCGAGACCTCGATACTGCGCGATGCGTGGGAGCGCGGGCAGGACGTCTCGGTACACGGCTGGATCTACGGCATCGCCGACGGGATGCTGCGCGATCTCGGCGTGACCGTGGGCGCGCTGGCGGAAGTCGAGGAAAGGCGCGCGGAGGCGCTCGCGGCGCTCGGCGCGGCGAACCCTTCCTGACCCTTCCGCCCCATTCGGGAGGAGGCGAGCATGGCGGAAGCGAAGACGAAACCCACGGCGGCCAGCGTGGCGGCATTCCTCGCGGCCATTCCCGACGAGGAGCGCCGCCGCGACTGCCGGACGGTCGCGAAGCTCATGCAGAAGGCGACCGGGGCGAAGCCCGTGCTCTGGGGCGCGAGCATGGTGGGCTTCGGCACCTACCGGTACCGCTATGAAAGCGGCCGCGAGGGCGAGTGGCCGGTCATCGGCTTTTCACCCCGCAAGAGCGATCTCACGCTCTACATCATGCCGGGGTTCTCGAGCTACGCGGACCTCCTCGCCAGGCTGGGCAGGCACAAGACGAGCGTCTCCTGCCTTTACCTGCGGAAGCTGGCCGACGTGGACCTCGAGGTGCTGGAGGCGATCATCGGGAAGGCCGTGGCCGACATGGCCGGAAAGCGCGTCGACCGCCCGTCCTGAAGCCGCACCGTGCCCGCAGTCGGCCAGAATTGATCCGCGGCCGGGCAGGATCGCGAGCCGCCCGGTGCCTATGCTGGGAACACGAAATTTCCGGCATGCCCCGATGAAGACCCTCCTGCGCGCGATCCCCGCCCTTCTCCTCGCACTCGCTTCGCACGCCTGCCTCGCCGCGCCCTCCGTCGACATCCTCGAGCCCCTGTCGCTCGACACCCGTCCGCTTTCCGGCCGGTCGCTCGCGGAACTCGAGGCTGCCCTGGGGATCGGCGCGAGTGCCCGCTCCCCGTGGTACGCCCTCGACTGGCGCGATGGCGAGCTGCACCTCGAGGCCTTCCGGGGCTTGCGCGAGCGGCCCGGGACCTTCGACTGGAAGCGGCCCGAAGCCGACACGCGGTTCGCGGAGCCCGATTACGCGCAGCCGCCGCTGATGGTGTTTCGCGTCCCGCCGCGCGGCGACGGCCCGGAAGGCGGAAGGCTCGAGACCGGGACGATGCCCGGCCTGAACGTCGACGAGACGGTCCGCGACGGCTGGCGGCGCGAGCTCGACCTCGGCGGCAGGCGCTGGATCCTGCGCGCCGATGCCGTGAAGGCGCCAGGCGGCCGCAGCCTTCCCGGCTCCATGCGGCTCACGGTCGCGGGCGAGAGCGCGGCGCCGCAGGTCGTGCTGGGCCGCCACGCGGGTCTCGTGTTCCGCGAGCAGGCGGTGCTCTGGGCGGGCGACCTCACCGGGGACGGCCGGCCCGACTTCCTCCTGCGGCGCACGCTAGCCACCGGAGAGGTCGACCATATCCTTTCCGTGAGCCGCATCGATGGCACCTACGCCGCCACCGGCGTCACCCACGACCCTGACAAACCCGACAACGGCTTCTCGTCGGGCATCGAGGAGAGCGAATACGAGGAGTGGCGCCGCGCCAACTCGCCGCGCCCCTATCCGGAATACAGGCTGCCGGAGGCGAGGCCGGCCACGCCCGCGGCCTACGCCCTTTCCGGGCCGATGAAGGTGAAGGGGATCGCCATCTACGCCAACCCGCAGGGCGGCCTCCTCGCGCCGGGCGTGAAGCGCGACTTCGTGTTCGCCTTCGCCGGCGAGAGCTACCGGATGCTCGCGGAACTGGTGCCCACCTGGCAGGGCAGGCAGGAGGGGCCGTCCTACTTCCCGCAGCTGCCGTTCGGCCTGTACGGCAGCGGCGGCGGGCTCACGCTGGTCGTCTCCGTCCAGCACAGGGGGGTGAAGCAGGCGCTCCTCGTCACGCAAGCGCTCATGGACGACGGCCCGATGACCCTCTCGGCCGGCGACCTCGACGGCAGCGGCCGGTTGTCGATCGCGATCGACTGGATGCCGCACTACAACAACGCCATGAGCCATGCCTGGACGCGAGCGCAGGAACCGGGGCGGCTGATGAAGCGCACCTCGTCGTTCCAGTCCCAGGGTTGCTGAGGCTTCGCCATGAGGCTCCTCGCCGCCGCCCTCCTCGGCTTCTGCCTCGCGGCACACGCCACAGTGCCGCACCACGCCGTGCTCGAGACCTCGATGGGGGACATCACGATCGAGCTGGATGCGAGGAGCGCGCCGGGATCGGTGGGCGCCTTTGCCGCCTACGCCCGGTCGGGAACCTACGACAACACCCTCTTCCACCGCGTCGTGAAGGGCTTCGTCGTCCAGGGGGGCGAGTTCGCGAACCGCGCCGACACCCCCGACCTGTTCCCGGTATGGCCCACGGCGCGCGTCGCGCCCTACCCACCGGAAGCGAAGAACGGCGGCCGCAACCGCCGCGGGACCGTCGCGCTCGTCCGCCGCAACGCCGCGGGGCACGGCCTTCCTCCGCACGGGTTCTTCTTCAACCTCGCCGACAACGACTTCCTCGACTACCGGCGCTTCGACGCGGACACGCGCGTGCCCACGCCGCGCGGCCCGCAGGTGGCGCCCGCCGGCACCGAGATCGAGGGCCACGCGGTGATCGGCCGCGTCGTCTCGGGTTGGGACGTGGTGGAGCGCATCGCGCGGGTGCCCGTGACGACGGAACGCGCCCCGCACGAGCACCTGCCCGTCACGCGCGTGGTGCTCAGGCGCGTGCGGCTCCTCTCCGCCCAGTGGTGATAGGCTTGGGGGCATGAACCAGGCAACATGGGACGCAGTCGACGACTATCTCTCCGAAACGCTGGCCCGGCCCGACGCCGTCCTCGACGCGGCGCTGCACGACAGCGATGCCGCGGGCCTGCCGGCGATCAGCGTCTCGCCGCCGCAGGGCAAGTTCCTGCACCTGCTCGCGCGCATCCAGGGCGCGAGGAACATCCTGGAGATCGGCACGCTCGGCGGCTACAGCGCCATCTGGCTCGCGCGCGCGCTGCCGCCCGGGGGCGGGCGCCTCGTCACCCTCGAGGTGGACGCGAGCCACGCGAAGGTGGCGCGCGCCAACCTCGCGCGCGCCGGGCTCGCCAACGTGGTGCAGGTGCGCCTGGGCCGCGCCATCGACACGCTGCCGGAACTCGAGCGCGAGGGCGCCGGCCCCTTCGACTTCATCTTCATCGACGCCGACAAGCCCTCGAATCCGGAGTACTTCGAGTGGGCGCTGAAGCTCTCGCGCCGCGGCACCGTGATCGTCGTCGACAACGTGGTCCGGAAAGGCGCCGTGGCCGACGCCGCGAGCGCGGACGCGGCGGTGCAGGGCGTGCGGCGGCTGAACCTCATGATGGCCGGCGAGCCGCGCGTTTCCGCGACCGCCCTGCAGACGGTGGGCGGCAAGGGCTACGACGGCTTCGCCCTGGCACTCGTGGTGTCCTGATGGCGAAGGTGTTCGTCGCCGGCGCCGGCTACGTGGGCATGGTCGCCGCGGCGCTCCTCGCGCGGGCCGGGCACGTCGTGGACATCGGCCGGCGCACGCCCCGCGACGAGCCGCGCTCGCACGCGATGGACGTGCTGAGCCCCGGGACCTACCCGGCCTCTCTTCGCGAGGCCGACTGCGTCGTCTACTGCGTTTCCGCCGACGGCTTCACCGAGGAAGCCTACCGGTCCGCCTACGTGGACGGGCTGGCCCGCGTCACGGCCGCGGCCGCCGGGGGGGCGGCCAGCCGGGTCATCTTCGTCTCCTCCACCGGCGTCTTCGGCCAGGACGACGGCAGCGTCGTGGACGAAGCCTCGCCCGCGGTCCCGAGGGGCTTCTCGGGCAGGCTGATCCTCGAAGGCGAGGCGCTGCTGGCCCGCGCGCCGGTCGAGTCCGCGACCATCCGCTTCTCCGGGATCTACGGCCCGGGGCGCGACCGGCTGGTCCGCATGGTCCGCTCGGGGGCGCCGGTGTCGGCGAAGTCCCGGGCGGCCATCACCAACCGCATCCATCGCGACGACTGCGCGCGCGCGCTGGTCCACCTGGTGGAAAGCCCCACCGTGCAGCCGCTCTACCTCGGCAGCGACGAGGCTCCCACGCCGATGGGCGAGATCCTGGCGTGGATCGCGGACCGGCTGGGCCTGGTACCGCCCCCCGTCGGCGAGGACTCCTCCCAGGTCCTCCAGCGCGGCGGCAACAAGCGCATTTCCAGCGCGCGCCTGCGCGGCGAGGGCTTCCGCTTCCTCTACCCCACCTACCGCGAGGGGTTCGCGGCCCTCCTGGAAGGCGGGGAGCCCGGCTAGCCGACCGGCGTCCCGGTTGAGCCGGAGCAACCGCCGGGCGGCCGGGCATGGGACAATGCCCGGACCCGAACCCCCGGAAGGAGCGCACGATCTTGGCCAAACCCAACTACGCATTCGAGAAGCGCAAGCGCGAACTGGAGCAGAAGCGCAAGAAGGAAGAGAAGCTCCAGCGCAAGATGCAGAACAAGCAGGCGAAGGACGGCGAAGGCAGCGAGCCTGCCCCGAGCCCCGAGTCCGAGACGCCGCCCGCCTGAGGCCGTCCCCCGGCCTCCCCGGGCCCCTCCCGAGATGTACCGCGGCGAGCGATTCAACGGCCTGACCCACCTCTCCGGGGCGTTCCTCGCGCTGGGCGGCGCGGTCGTGCTCATCGTGATCGGCGCCCTCAAGGGCGATCCGTGGCGGGTCGTGAGCTTCTCGATCTACGGCGCCACGCTCTTCTTCCTCTACCTCTCCTCCACGCTGTACCACTCCACGCGCGGGCGGGCGAAGGGCGTCTTTCGCAAGCTCGACCACGCGGCGATCTACCTCCTGATCGCTGGCACCTACACGCCGTTCACGCTGGTGACGCTCAACGGGCCCTGGGGGTGGTCGCTCTTCGGCGTCGTGTGGGGCCTGGCGCTCCTGGGGATCGCGCAGGAGATCTGGTTCGCCAAGGGCGCGCGGTTCCTGTCGCTCGCGATCTACCTGCTCATGGGCTGGGTGGCGCTCGTGGCCGTGGTGCCGCTCGTCCGGGCGCTCTCCTGGCCGGGCTTCGCGCTGATGCTGGCGGGCGGCGCGATCTACACGATCGGGGTCGTGTTCTACCTGTACGACGAACGCTTCCGGCACTTCCACGGCATCTGGCACCTCTTCGTGCTGGCCGGCAGCGCCGTCCACTACGTGGCCATCCTGCTCTACGTGGCGTGAACGCCTAGAGCACGTCGAAGGTCCAGGATCCTTTCGCGAAGACTTCCGACTGGCGGCGCCTGTTGCCCGTGTCGGCATCGAGGGAACGCCCCACCGTGGCCCCCACGTAGACGGTGAAGCCGATGCCGCGCCGGTGGCCGTACACCACCGAGAGCGTGTCGGACTTCTCGCGGTGCGAAACCGGCTCCTCCCACAGCGACGCGGCCCGCTTCACCCAGCTCGCCTGCCAGATCGCGCGCAGGCTGTCGCGCGCCGTGAAGTGCCAGATCGCGAGGACCTGCTGCGCGCGCTGGGCGATGATGCGCTTCGAGCCCTCCACCGGCTCGAGGGAATCGATGAAGTCGTTGTCGATGCGGTACTCCAGCTCGGCGCGCTGGTGCGGGCGCACGTTGGCCTGCAGGCCGAAGTACATCCCCCGGCCGACCCGGTTGTTGGCGACGTCCACCCGGTCGCCCCACGCGATCTCGGAGTAGAGCCGCGAGAACCAGCCCGCCGGGTTGCTCTCGATGCCGGCGTAGAGCTGGTCGCGCTTCCGGAGCCCCCCGCCCTCGCGCACCGCCACGAGGTTGTTGGGGCGCCACTCGAGCCAGACGTTGGTGGCCCGCGGCAGGCCGAGCTGCACGCCGAGGTTGTTCTGCTGGTAGATCACCTCGCCGTCGCGGTCGCGCTTGTACTCGGCGTTGAGGTAGGGGGAGACCTCGTTGAATCCCCAGGCCTCCAGGAACCGGTGCTGCGTCTCGTTGTAGATCGTCCGGTAGCCGTTCTGGCCGTAGAAGCCGTTGTCGGAGCGGAAGTCGCGGCCCGAGTCCTCGACCACCAGGTACTCGCGCCACGCCTTGCCGTTGTGGCTGTAGTCCACGCGGGCCAGGCGCCCCGCGGTGCGCGGCCCCTCCGAGAGGCCGCCGCGCGCATCGGGTTGCGCCGTCGTCCACGACTGCAGGTATTGCGCGCGGATGCGGCTCTCGTGCTTGCCCGACCACCACACGACGTCCGGGCCGGCGACGCGGTTGTAGCCGCCTCCCTCGTAGGTCCGGTCGGTGGCGACGAGGCCCGCGCTCGCGCGGCCGACCTGCGCGCGCAGGCGCCCGACAGTGGCCTGCGAGCGGCGGTCCTGGCTCGCGTACTGCGTCCCGTAGGTGCCGGGCAGCAACACGAGCCCGCCGCCGTCGTCGCTCGAGGTGAGGAGCGTGTACTCCAGGCCCTCGCTGCGCCGCGTCGCCCGCGCGCCCCAGGCGGGGTCGGTGACGGTGCGCGTGTAGATCGCGTTGGTGGGCGACTGCAGGATGTCCGCGCCCTCCAGGAAGAACGGCCGCTTCTCGGGGTTGAACAGCGCGAACTGCGTGTTGGCCGCGAGCTGCGGCGTGTCCAGCTCCACCTGCGAGAAGTCGGGGTTGAGCGTGGCGTCCACGACCACGTCGGCGCGCGGCCGCCACTTGAAGTCGAGGCTCGCCACGACGTCGTTCTCGCGCGTCCGCGGGCCGTCGCCCTGCTGGTCGGTCGTGCTGCGCAGCGTGAGCTGCGGCGTGACCGCGAGGTGGCGCGTGGGCGGCAGGTTGTCGAGGCCGGTGAGCGGCAGGTTCATGCACAGCAGGCAGCTCGAGTCGCGCGCGAGCGGGCTCGAGGCGATGCGGTAGCGCTGGTCGCGCGGGTAGTTGCGGAACACCAGCACGCTCCACGACTGCACCGGCGCGTCGGTGTAGCGAAGCGACGAGAAGGGAATGCGGAACTCCGCCGTCCAGCCGCCCTCGAAGCGCGCGGTCGCCACGTCGAAGTCGAAGTCGGGCGAGAAGTCCTCGCTGCCCGTGTCCTCGTTGTAGAGCCCGTCGGCGACCGCGCCGCGCGGGTTGGCGCGGAAGAGGTGCGCGAACTTGCGCTGGCCCACGGGGTCGATCGCGAGCGCGACGAGGTCCTGGTCGGAGAAGACGTTGTCGCGGCGCGCGAAGGGCGCGCGGATGTCGGCGGGGTTCGGGTCGAAGGCGCGGAAGGCGACGTAGAGCGCCTGCGCGTCGTAGGCGAAGCGCGCCTCGCTTCGCACCGATGCATCCACCTGGTCGCGCGGCGAGATCTCGTAGAAGCGGTCGAGGAGCGGCGCCCTCGCCCACGCGGCGTCCTCCAGGTTGCCGTCGAGCGCGATCCGCTCGCCCGGCGAGAGCCGATAGGCCTCGATCGCCCAGCCCGGGAGCGCAAACGGGACGAGCAACGCGAGGAAGACGGCCGCCGATCGAATTAGCTTCATGTTTTCAGGCGCTTGTGGGGTGTGCGCAGGGTATAGCGAGCCGCCCCTCCCAACAACCCCCACGCGGCTGAAGTGTGAACCCGTTTCACGAACCCGGTTCGCGAACCGGGTTCCGGAAACGGGGCGCATTGTGCGGTGCAGCAAGGCGGCGTATAGTCCCGCCGCACTTGCGCCGGGAATCCCGTCCGGCGCGGGAGCTTCGCATGAGTTCCCCGGCCTCCCCCGCTTCGCCCCCTCTCACGCCCCGCGCCTCGGTGGCCGCGCTCGCGCTCGGCGCCGTCGGCGTCGTCTTCGGCGACATCGGCACGAGCCCCCTCTACGCCCTCAAGGAGTGCTTCAGCCCGGAGCACGGCATCGCGCCGACCCCGGAGAACGTGAAGGGCCTGCTCTCGCTCATCACCTGGTCCATGGCGTGGGTCGTCGCCTGGAAGTACCTGTCGGTGATGATGCGCGCCGACAACGACGGCGAAGGCGGGATCCTCGCCCTGCTGGCGCTCGCGCTGCGCGGCCTGCACCACGAGCCGAAGAAGCGCTGGTACATCATCACGCTGGGCATCTTCGGGGCGGCGATGTTCTACGGCGACAGCATGATCACGCCGGCCATCTCGGTGCTCTCGGCCGTCGAGGGGCTGGAGATCGCCACGCCGCTCTTCGCGCGCTGGGTGATCCCCATCACGCTCGTGATCCTCACCGGGCTCTTCCTGATCCAGCGCCACGGCACGGCGAGCGTGGGCGCCTTCTTCGGCCCGGTCACCGTGGCCTGGTTCGTGGCCATCGCCATCGCGGGCCTCACGCGCATCGGCGACCACCCGGACATCGTCGAGGCGCTCAACCCGGCGCAGGCCGTCGCCTTCCTCGTGGCGAACCCCGGGCCCGGCTTCCTCGTGCTGGGCGCCGTCTTCCTCGTGCTCACCGGCGGCGAGGCGCTCTACGCGGACATGGGCCACTTCGGCAAGCGCCCCATCCGCATCGCCTGGTTCGGCCTCGTGATGCCGGCGCTGCTCATCAACTACTACGGCCAGGGCGCGTTCGTGCTCGCCAATCCCGCGGCGGTGAAGAACCCCTTCTACCTGATGCTGCCGTCCTGGGCGCTGCTGCCGATGGTGGCCCTCGCCACCGCCGCGACGGTGATCGCCTCCCAGGCGGTGATCTCGGGCGCCTTCTCGATCACGCGGCAGGCCATCCACCTGGGCTACATCCCGCGCCTCGAGATCCTGCACACCTCCGACCGCCAGATCGGGCAGGTGTACGTGCCCTTCATCAACTGGACGCTCTTCGCCGCCGTGATCCTGCTCGTGCTCGGCTTCAAGTCCTCCAGCAGCCTGGCCAACGCGTACGGCATCGCGGTGTCGGCCACGATGGTGATCGAGTGCGCGCTCGCGATGGTCGTGGCGCACCGGATCTGGAAGTGGCCGCCGCTCGCCACCTTCGGCGTGCTGGGCTCGATGCTCCTCGTCGACTTCGCCTTCTTCGCCTCCAACGCGGCCAAGTTCCTTTCCGGCGGCTGGTTCCCGCTGCTCATCGGGGCGGGCTGCTTCACGCTGCTCGTCACCTGGAAGCGCGGGCGCCTGCTGCTCATGCGGCGCATGAGCGAGGAGGGCATCCCGCTCGAGCCCTTCCTCGACTCGCTCGCCGTGAACCCCCCGCAGGCGGTGCCCGGCACGGCGATCTTCATGACCAGCACGCCCGACAAGGTGCCGCACGCGCTGCTGCACAACCTCAAGCACAACAAGGTGCTGCACGAGCGGGTCGTGTTCCTCACCGTGGTGACGCACGACGTGCCCGTCGTGCCGGTGGAGGACCGCGTGCAGCTCAAGCGCCTGCGCGACGGCTTCCTGCAGATGGAGGCCTGGTACGGATTCAAGGAGCACCCGGACATCGGGCAGATCTTCGAGTCCTGCCGGCAGCAGTACGGCCTCGCCTTCGAGCCGATGGAGACCTCGTTCTTCCTGTCGCACGAGACGATCGTCGCCGGCGAACGACAGGGCATGGCGACCTGGCGCGACCATCTCTTCGCGTGGATGAGCCGCAACGCCACGCGCGCCACCGACTTCTTCAACATCCCGATCAACCGCGTCGTGGAACTCGGCACGCACGTGGACATCTGAACGGGCGTCAACGCAATCGCCGCCCGCGGCGTTATCCTTTCCGGAAGCGCCGCCCGATCGCGGCGCGGATGCGAACAGGAGAATCCCGATGAGTTCATCCGCCCCCAACGGCGCCGTCACGAAATCCGGCCCACACCCGGGCCTCGTGGTCGGCGCGATTGCCGTGGTGGTCTTCGGCGCCGCCGGTGCCGCGTCCTACCTGGGTCTCCTGCCCGGGCAGGCCCCGGCGGGTCCGGCCACGCCCGTGATCATGGCCACGCCCGCCCAGCAGGCCGGCATCGTCCCCGATGCCGTCGTTCCTCCGGCGCCCGCCCCTGCCCCGGCACCCGAACCCGCGCCGGCCATTCAGCCCGCCCCGGCTCCCGTGGCTGCCGTTCCCGCGCCGGCACCGGCCGCCACCGAACCCGTCCGGCCGCCCGCCCCCGCGCAGGCGCGGCCCGCCGCACCGAAGCCGCCGGTCGCCAGGCCCGCGCCGGCACCCGCGCCCGTGCAGGCGTCACCGGCTCCCGCCCGTCCCGCCCCCGCGACGCCCAGCTACGCGAGCAGCGCCCCGGCGTACTCCCCGAGCGCTCCTCCTCCGCCGGCGGCCGTTCCCGCGCCGGCGCCCGCGCCCGCGCCGAGAATCTGCCGCGACTGCGGCACGGTGAGCGAGGTCGTCGCGATCGAGAAGAAGGGCGAGAGCAGCGGTGCCGGCGCCGTGATCGGCGGCATCGTCGGCGGCGTGCTCGGCCACCAGGTGGGCGGAGGCCGCGGCAAGGACGTGGCCACCGTCGCCGGTGCGCTGGGTGGCGCCCTCCTCGGCAACGAGGTGGAGAAGTCCAAGGGCACGACCGCGGCCTGGGACGTGCGCGTGCGCCTCGAGGACGGGTCGAGCAAGGTGGTGCGCTACACCACCGAGCCGTCCTGGCGCGCGGGCGACAAGGTCAGGATCGAGAACGGGAAGATCGTCGGCAACTAGGGCGCCTTCCCGGGCGGGCATTCGGGCCGCTCGCGCGGCCCGTCGTCATTTCGCCGGCGCGGGTTGCCCCGGCGGCGGCGGCGGCAACCAGGCCTTGAAGTCGAGCGCCCCCGCCGAGCCGTCGATGCGCAGCGTGTCGACGACCACCCTCACGTTCGTGGAACTGCGCAGCACGTTCAGGATGCGCTCCTCCACCGCCATGAGCGTGTCCTCGCACATCCGCTTGGTCGTGGACACCGCCGAGAACACGATGGCGCCCGCGCCCACGGTGTCCTGCAGGTAGCGGCCCATGATGCGGTTGCATCCCGAGAAGCCCGAAACCGCCCCGTCGCCGAACTCGAGGTAGGGCGCCTCGCCCGTCACCCGGCGCTCGGTGACGAGCATCCATTTGGTGCCCGTGAACGGGAGCGGCGGAGGCTCGCGCTTCACGGGCACCAGGTTGCAGGCCGCCGCGGCGATCGATGCCGCGGCGAGAGCCGCGGCGCGAACCAGCTTGGATTTCTTCATGGGGTCCTTGCCTTTCATCGGAACAGCCGCCCGATGCCGGCGACCAGGAGGTCGACGACGGGCGAGCCTTGCAGCGGATGGTTGACGGGCATCGTCCACGAGGGCGTGCCCCGCGGGCTCCTGTGCGTGCCGACCAGCGAACCGAACGCGTCGGCCAGCGCCTCGGGGTCGATCGACGCGCGCGTGCGCTCGGCCTCGTTCAGCGTGGCGAGCGCGTTGCGCACCGCATCGTCGTCGAGTACCGAGATTGGCGAGCGGCAGTAGGGGCACGCGGCGTCCGCCGCGAGGTCCACGGAGCCCCCGCAACCCGAGCAGCGCACCTGCTTCACGGTGGCCCTGAGGCCGTGGATCTCCAGCGGCGTGAGCGAGCGCACGAAATGCTTCTCGCGCAGGAACTGGAAGAAGGTGGTGAACCGGCCGTGCCCGCGGGTGCAGCGGTGGTAGGTGAAGCGGTTGGAGCGCAGCACGTCCTGCGTGAGGGCGAGCTTCGAGCTGCAGTGCGGGCAGGCGAGACGCTCGCCCAGCGTGCGCGCGGGCTTGTCGCGGTGCTCGTGGATCTGCTGGAAGAGGTCGACGACGGCGCGCGGCGTGAGCGCGGTGCTCTCGTACTGGTCGAACCACAGGGCGTGGCAGTCCCAGCAGACGTCGATGATCACCTCGCCTTGGGGCTTTCGCCCGAAGCGCTGCTTCGCCATGGGCGCCCGGCAGCTCGGGCAGGCGTGGGTCGTGGGCATAGGGTGCGCACAGGTTACCGGCCCCCCGGGCAGGCGGCAACCCTGTGCAATACTTTCGCCATGTGCAGCCGCTACTTCCTGGACGCCGACGGCAACGTGATCGCCTACACGTTCAACGTGCCGGTGCACGACCGCATCCGCAAGCGCTTCAACATCGCGCCCACGCAGGAGGCGCCGGTGATCCGCGTGAACGAAGCGGGCGGCCGGGAGGTGGCGCTGCTGCGCTGGGGGCTCTTGCCGTCCTGGTCGAAGGACCCCGCCCCCGGCAAGCGGATGATCAACGCGCGTAGCGAATCCGCCGCGGAGAAGCCCTACTTCCGGAACGCCTTCAGGAGCCGGCGCTGCGTCGTGCCCGCCACCGGGTTCTTCGAGTGGAAGGGCGAGCCGGGACACAAGCAGCCGTACGCGATCACCGCGGCCGACCAGCCGCTCTTCGCGTTCGCGGGCCTGTGGGAGAGCTGGCACGACAAGTCGAAGCCGGACGCCCCCGCGCTCGAGACCTTCACCATCCTCACCACGGAGCCCAACGAGGCGGTCGCGGCGATCCACGACCGCATGCCGGTGATCCTGCCGGCCGGGCGCGTGCAGGACTGGCTCGCCGCGCCGCCCGCTGCGGCGCAGGCCCTCCTCGCGCCCTACGCGGGACCGGTGGCGATACGCGCCATCGCGAAGCGGGTGGGAAACCCGAGGAACGACTCGCCCGACGTCCTGGACGACGCCTGAGCGGCAATCAGGTCGGCGGCGGAGGGGCGGCCCGCACGGCCCGGTAGAGCGCGAGCGCCAGCCTCGCGATGACCACGGCACGGCCGGCGAGGGCAATGAAGCGCGCGACCCTCCCCCCGCCAAACCCGGTTGCGGCAAGCCCCAGCGCGATCTCGCGCACGGGTGCCGAGCCCGCGAGCGCCGTGCCTGCCCTGGCGAAGGTGAGGCCTTCGCGCAGCTGCAGGGCATCGCGGTGGATCCTCAGCCGGCAAAGGGCCGAACGCGCGAGGAGGACCTCCTTCTGCAGGGCGAGGATGTCGTCGCGACCGCTCATTCGTCCCCCTTGAGCATCTCGAGGTCGCGCTGGAACTCGGCGATCGTGGCGCCCAGCGGCGGCGGCCGGTCGCGGAGGATCGCGCGCACGCGCACGAACGCCCAGCCCCCCACGCCGAGGTAGGCCGCGCAGACGGCCACCAGCGATGCCACCCGGTGCGTATCCCAGAACACCACGACGACGAGCACCGCCAGCGCGAAGAACCCCGCCGCGAGGAACAGGGCCGCAATCACCGTGAGCGAAAGAACCTCCTTCTGGCGCTGCGCTTCCTGCTTGAGCTCGACGGCCAGCAACTCGAGCCGCACGCGCGCGAGCGCGGCAAGATCCGCGCCCAGCGCGCGCAGCGACGACATCGGCCCGCCTTCCGGCGATTCGCTCATCGACGGGACCGCCGGCCTAGCGGCGGTTCAGCAGCATGCCGACCGCGAGCCCGACGAGCACCCCGACGCCGGCCGTGATGCCGATCGCCTGCCAGGGCTTCTCGTGGACGTAGTGGTCGGTCGCCTGCACCGTCGCCTTGGCCTTCTCGAGTGCGGCGTGCTCGAGGTCGCCGAGCCGGGCCTTCGCGGACTTCAGGTTCTGCTCGACGCCCGCTCGCCAGGTGGCGACCTTCTCGCCGCCCACCGCGGCCGTGTCGCGCAGCAATTGCTCGGTCTCGGCAACCACCGCGTTCAGGTCCTGCAGGAGCTTTTCCTTCGTGACTTCGGCGTTGACGGTATGCATGAAAGTCTCCTTGTCGGGGGGTGCCCGGGAATCCCGGGCTTTCGCTTGGAAGCCCCACATCCGCGGGAGTTCCCCTGATCCAGCCTGATCCCGAGCGTGCCTCACCGTGTTGACTCGAGTCAATCCGAAGCATGAATGGCCCGCGCCCGGCCGGGATGCTCCTCGAGCCAGCGACGCAGCACCTTGAGGATGTCCGGGTCGAATTCCGGCAGCCGCCGCGCGGCGGCCAGCGCCTCGAGCTCGCCCTCGTCGCGCGCCGTGCCCAGGTGCCGCCAGCGGTCGACGACGTGCGCCTCCTCGACGCCGCGCGCCGCATCGCGCTCGACGATCGCCACCGGGCCCGCGTAGGGCCAGTCGGGGACGCGCCTGGCCTGCAGCGCCGTGGCGAGGCGCAGGTTGTGGACCTCGGGCGACTCCTCGCCCACGCACGCGCCGCGGCATTTGCGCACCTGCCGCGCGAAGCAGGGCCCGCCGCGCTTCTCCCAGCCCAGGAGGCGCCAGCAAAGGCCCTCCTCGGCGGCGATCGACTCGAGGCAGTCGCGCGCGGCGCGCGGCGAGGCGAAGGGGCCGTAGAGGGGCTCGGCGCCCGGGCCGCGCGCGTCCCAGTCGATGTCGTCGATCCTCGCGATCTCCGGCGCCTCGCGAAGCGAGGGCAGGCGGATCACGCAGTTGGTGCGGCGGCGGCGAAGCATCGCGTTGTGCAGCGGCGCCACCTCCTTCACGAGGCGAGACTCCAGCAGCAGCGCGCCCAGTTCCCCCGCGGTCTCGATCCAGTCCAGCCGCCGGATCTCTGCCGAAAGCCGATGGTCGTTCGAGTTCCGGTAGTCGGAGGTGAAGTGCGAGCGCACCCGGTCGCGCAGGTTCACGCTCTTGCCGATGTAGAGCGGCAGGTCGTTCACCCCGAAGAAGCGGTAGACGCCCGGGCAGTCCGGCACGCCTTCCAGCGCGTCGGGCGGAAGCTGCGGCGGCAGGCTCGGGATCTTGAGGAGGCGCTTCACGGCCGCCGCGATCTCCTCGGGCGGCCTCTCGCGCGCGATCACGTTCACGAAGCGCCAGAGAGCCCGCGCATCCCCCAATGCCGAGTGGCGGCCCGTGCGCGCCGCGGGGTCCACCGCGTCGAGCGGGTCGGCGAGGTCGTGGCGCGCGATGAGGGCGTCGAGGCCGTGCCCCACCGCGTCGGGATAGAGCCGGCGCGACAGGCGCACCGTGCACAGGACATCCGCCGTGAACGCCATCTCCAGGCGGGCGAACTCGTTCTTGAGGAACCCGTAGTCGAAGCGCGCGTTGTGGGCCACGAACAGGTGCCCCTCGAGACGCTCGTGCACCTCCCTGCGGATGTCGGCGAAGGTGGGCGCGCCGCGCACCATGTCGTTGGTGATGCCGGTCAGGACCTGGATGTCCGGCGGGATCGAACGCTCGGGGTCGACCAGCGTGGACCACTCCTCCACGAGCTCGCCTTCGACCACGCGCACGATCGCGACCTCGGTCACCCGGTCGCCGGTGGCGGAGGTGCCGGTGGTCTCGAGGTCGACGAAGGCGACGGCGGGCGCGAGCAGGTGCAATGAAGGGCTCAGGGGGCCTTCGCGCTCGGGCTCGAATCGTAGGCGAAGCGCTTTAGCACCTCGAGCGGCACGAGGTCCAGCACCCGCTCGTGGGTGGCCTCGAGGACGACGGGCGGCGCGGCGTCGGCCTCCAGCGCCTCCAGCCAGCGCAGCGCGCACAGGCACCAGCGGTCGCCGGGCTTGAGCCCCCGGAAGCGCATTTCCGGCCGGGGGGTGACGAGGTCGTTGCCCCGGGCGCTGCTGAAGGCCAGGAACTCCGCGGTCATGCGGGCGCAGATCACGTGGGTGCCCGCGTCGTCGGGCGCGTCCCGGCAGGCGCCGTCGCGCCAGTAGCCGGTCAGGGGGTCGAAGGAGCAGGCGCGCAGCTCGCCGCCGAGGACATTCAGGGATTCGGGCATCGGGTCGTTTCCGGTCGTTCGTTGCCACAATGATAAAATACGCGTCCCTCGAATCGTCACCGCGGCCGGAATTTCCTTCCGGCCTCCCCCGCCATGGCCCGCACCCGCAGCAAATCCGCGCCCCGCCTCACCCGGGACGCCGAACGACTCATCGCCCTGGCCAACGGCCTGCACACCTCCGGGAGCCTCACCGAGGACCGGTTCTGGGAGGGCCAGATCGCCGCCCTCGTCGAGAAGCTCCTGGACCACGGCAACGACGTGCCCCTGGACGGCGCGCTCGACCACCTCTGGCAGACCAACTCGGGCGCCTACGACGTGCTGATCGAGCGCGCCGAGGGCATTGCCGAGTCGGTGACCGTCATGCAGGGGGACCTGGCCTGGGAGACGCTCCTGGTGGCCGCCCCGGTGGTCGTGTGGTCCCGGTACGCGATTCCCTCGGGCCCCATCGCCCGCGAGGACGCGCAGGCGCTCCAGGTGCAGCTGCAGGCGCACGTCACGGCGGCGGACACGCGCCTGACCCTCGTGCCCTACCTCTACTCGGTCGACCAGCTGCCGCGTCACTTCTCGGAGCTGCGGCGGCTCGCGGCCAAGCTGGGCGATGCCGCGGTCACCGGCGAGATCCCGCGCATCGACTTCGGGCGCATGCCGGAGACCGCGCAGCTCCTCTCGGACTCGCGCTTCATCGTCGCCTCCGTGGCCACGCCGCGCGGCAAGCCCATGTTCCGCTGGCAGGAGGACGCCAGCGGCCACACCGGCCGCACGACGAGCCTCGAGCAGTGGATCGCGCAGGCCCGCCCGACCATCGCCAGGATGCTGCCGGGGTGCATCTTCGAGTCCCTGCTGCCGGACGCCTACTACGTGAACTGCCGCGAGGCCGACCGCCGCGTGCGCCCGTACGCCGTGCGCGCCGGCGTGGCCTTCCTCGAGAGCGCCCTGCAGGTCGAGCCCGCGCAGCTTCGCGCCGTCATCGCCGGCTTCGGCGAGGAGCGCGTCGACGAGTACCGCGTGGGCTTCACGGTCGACGGCGACAGCCATGTGGCGCACGGCGTCGTCTGGCCGCTCTACGGCCGCGAGGACGAGGGCACCCGGCCCGGCCCCATCGAGGACCTCGTGGCGGAGCTCGCGCAGTGCGGCGTCACCGAGGTGAAGAAGCTCACCGGCACCTTCGAGCCCGAGTACTGCGACGATTGCGGCGCGCCCCTCTTCGCCAACCCCGAAGCGGAGATCGTCCACGCCGAGCTTCCCGAGGAAGCCGACTCGCCCGCCGCCCACTTCCACTGAAAAAGGGGTCAGATCCCTTTTCCGCCGCGAGCCAACGACCACCGCGAAAAAGGGATCTGACCCCTTTTTCACTTTCCCGCCCCTGCCGACATGGACGCCCTCTCCGAAGTCCTGCGCCTCGCGAGCCTCTCCGGGTCGGTGCTC
>JAMPXV010000170.1 GCA_023700985.1 Lysobacter sp. | reverse complement strand
CTGGAACCGCCTTCCGTGACGCCGCGCGTGAACGACACGCCATACATCTGCTGCGGGTAGTTGCGCACCTGCAGCTCCGCGTTCTCCTCGCCCAGGGCGAACTTCTTCACGTCGCCCTGCGGGTGGCTGATCGAGACGACCGCGTCGCCCTCGGCCAGGCGCGCGGCGTTCCAGCCGGCATAGACGGCGCCGGCGGGCGGGTCCTTCTTGAGCTGCAGGAGCGTGGAATCCGGGCCGTGGCTGGTGAAGACGAGCGTGGCCCCGCCCGTCACCTGCCGCACCGCCGGGCTGACGGAGGACGAGCCGCAAGAGGCCGCCTCGTTGAACCAGAGGGTGGTCACGCTCGCGGCCGCCGCCACGGTCGAGATGCAGTGGTTGGCGGTGAGCATGAACGGGACGGGAAACTTCGCGGTGTTGAGGAGCGTGCCCGTGCAGACGCGGGCCTCGGTGCCCTCGACGAAGCTCACGAGCGCGACGGAGTTGCGGCGCTCGGCGATCGCCGCATCCAGCGCCGCGTCCCCCGACGAGCAGGCCACGTCCGGACTGCAGGCGCCGGCCGTGGCCTTGGCGAGCGGCGAGACGTCGAAATGCACGATGGCCTCGACCGCGGGCGCCTGCCCGGGTGCCACGCGCGAAAACACCTCGATCTCCTGTGCGGCCCCCGGCGTCCACGGCGTCCAGGCCGGCGAGCCGTCGGCCTCGAACCCCTCGGCATCGCCCTGGGTGCCGCGCGCGACGACCTGCGCGCCGGCGAGCCCCCCGGGCAGGGCGAGTTGCGCGCGCAGCCCGGCGGCCCCGTGGGAGGCGATGCGAAGGCGCGCCACCCAGCCGCCCTCGACGGCCGTCCAGGTGACGGGCGACGACTTCGCCACCGCGCGCACCGAACCGACCCGCAGCCCGCGGCCCGGGAGGGCCTGGGGCTCGACCTTCGGCTCGGGCATGGCTTCGAACGTGGACGACGGCGCCCACGGCGCGCGCAGCGCGTAGCTTGCCGGTCCCGCGCCCTCGAAGACGCGCGACGGCATCTGCTGCGCGCCAGCGGACGCCGCGGCCCACGCCGCCGCAACCGCCAGGGCCGCGCGGCAAAACCGTTCAATCGTCATCGGCGTTCTCGCATTGGGTCGCGGGGCTGGCGAACACCTGCCGCTGGATCGTCTTGGTCACCGTCACGCCGTCCACGGTATACGAAAGCGTGCCGCTGTTGCCGTGGGGGAAGGAAACCCTCATCGTGCCTGCCGGCACCGCGGTCGCCGGCGTCCAAGGCTGCGCATCGAAGGATGGACCGGTTGTCCGGAAAAGCGTTCCCGTGAACTCGTTCGTTCCCGCCCGGCGGCGCCCGTCGGACATGACGAACCACACGCCGCGGCCATCGGCCCGGTAGGTGAACAGCGTGGCGAACAGCGTGTCGCCCTGGTGGGCGAAGTTGATCCCCCAGCCGGGCTCGGCGGGGTTCCACCACAGGTCCTGGTAATTGCGGGCGTAGGTGCGGTCGAAGGCGGACCACGAGCAGACGGTGCGCTTCTCCGAGAAGCGCTGGCGCCCGATCTCCTTGGACACCGTGACGCCGCCCACGGTGTAGGCGAGGAGCCCCCGGTCGACGGTGGGAAACTCGAGCCGCATGGTGCCCACCGCCGTCGGGGTCGTCTCCGCCCAGGGCGAGGCGTTGAACGCCGGCCCGGCCACCCGGAAAAGCGTGCCCTGGAAGGCGCCGTCGGGCTGGCGAGCGCCGTCGGACATCGCGAGCCACAGGGGCTCGCCACCGGCCTCGTAGGTGAAGAGCGTGGCGAAGAGCGTCCGGCCCTGGTGGTTCACGTTGATGCCCCAGCCCGGCTCGTCGGCCTTCCACCACAGGTCGGTGTAGTTCTCGGTCGTGTCGGCCAGCGCGAGCTTCACGGCATAGCTGGCGGAGCCCTCCGACTCCCAGCGCGTGACCACGAGGTAGTAGGTGCCCTGTGCGACGCGCCAGGTGATGCCGAAGTCCAGGGCGCCGGACTGCGCGTCGTCGTTGGCGGCGAGGCGTTCGCCATCGGCATCGAGAAGGACGCCGACCGTGTCCTCCCCGCCCGAGGCGCGGGCTACCAGCGTGCCGGCCGAGGCCACGTCGATGCGAAGGACGTCGACGTCGCCCGCGTAGTCGATGCGCCCGGCGACGGTCGTCTCAGCCGGGCCCACGGCCACGGGCGTGGCTTCCGACGGGCGGTTGCCGTGGTCGTCGGCCACCGGCGCGGGGCTCGCCTGCAGGTAGCGCGCCACCTGCGGGTAGAACACGTCGAAGCGGTTGTAGATGCCGACCTCGCCCAGGTTGGTGCACGAGAGGCTGCCATTGGGCCCGACGGAGCTCGCGGACAGGACGGCGCGAAGCCGCAAGGTGCCGCCGGCGAGCGTGAAAAGCCCCGACCCGGAGGAGCCCCCCTGGATGATGCCGCGCGAAAAGGGGGTGAGCCACGCCGACTGCTCCCAATCGGGGAAGCGTGCCATGCCCGAAACGCTGGCGAGCGCCAGCTTGGCCACGTCGCCCGTGGGGTGCGACAGGCTCACCGCCGATTCCCCCGTGCGCAGCCGCGCCGCGTCCCAGCCCGAGTAGGCCACGCCGGCGGGAGGCTCGGCATTCATGAGCAGCAGCGTCTGGTCCGTGTTGGGGTCCGCGAAGACGATGGCCATGCCGCCGGCCACCTGCTTGCGGCCCGGGTCCGGGACGCCGGTGCCGCAGCCGTCGGCCTCGTAGAACCAGAGCGACGTGATGCTCGCGGCCACCTGCGCGCGGCCGATGCAATGGTTGGCCGTGAGGAAGTACGGCGCCGGGAACTTCTCGGTGTCGAGCAGCGTTCCGGTGCAGACGAAGGCCCGGCCGGCGTCGATGTAGCTGATGCGCGCCATCGACTTCTTGCGCACCTCGATGGCGGCATCCAGCGCAACGTCGCCCGTGCTGCACTTCGTGTCGACGGTGCACTCGGCGGCCGCCTTCGCGTCCAGCGGACGGTCGAAGTGCGCCACCCCGCCCAGCCGCACGGCGGATGGCGCGGGACGCGCCGCGGCGAACACCTCGACTTCCTGGCGTTCCCCTTCCGTCCAGGGGCCCCAGGCCTGCGTCGCGCCGGCGGGAACGGCCATCGACTCCACGCGACCATCGGCACCGCGCACGCGCGCCTCGAGGGCGCCGGCCCCGGCGAGGTCGAGCTGGACGCGAAGCCCCAGCGCCCCCGCGGAGACGGCGTCGAAGCGCGCCACGAAGCCGCCGGGCACCGGCCGCCACGTCGGCGACGCGAAGTCCTTCGGCGCGGGGCGCACCGTGCCCACCTGCACCGGCCCGCCCGTGGGTGCCGGCGACATCTTCCCGGGAGGCTCCTGCCAGCGGTACGTCGCATCGGCGCGCGCCGCCTGGAAGCGTGCGGCCGGCGCAACTTCTCCCTGGAGGATGCGGCCCGGCATCGACGGCGCCGCGGCGGCGGGAAGCGCCACGGCCGCGAGCGCGGCCGCGATCCGGAATGCGCGCCTCATGCCCGGCCCGCCAGGCGCTTCAGGCCGAGCCACTGCTGCCGCCAGAAGCCGTCGCCGTAGTCGCGGCCCTCCAGCTGGTCGCGGATGCCGGTGGCGGGAAACTCGCGCACCGGGCTCGCCGTGCCGAACAGGTGGTCCCACACGGGGAACAGCACGGCGAAGTTGCAGCCCATGGCGCGGCCCTCGTGCCCGGTTCCGATGGCGTGGTGGACGCGGTGGAAGCGCGGGCTGACGAGCAGCCGCTCGCCCACGCGGCCGAAGTCGAGGCGCACGTTGGCGTGCGCGAGGCTCTCGAAGGCGCGCGTGACGGCGACGATGGCCACGAACTGGCCGGGGGCCACGCCGATGAAGAGGGCCACGATCGCGAGCACGAAGTCCGTGATCACCATGTCGAGGAGGTGGTTGCGGTCGTCGGTCCAGAAGGTCATCTCGCGCTGGCTGTGGTGCACCGCGTGCAGCGCCCACCAGAAGCCGAACCCGTGCTGGGCGCGGTGCACCCAGTAGAGGACGAAGTCGAGCGCCACGAGGTAGGCGAGGAAGGATGCGAACGGGTGCGCGAGGAGATCGGGCACGGCGTCCTCGAGCTTGGGCGGGATGAAGTCCTGCATGCGCAGCCATCCGTCGAGCCCGTCGACGACCGGCAGCAGCAGGAAGAAGATCGCGAGCGGCAGCACGCCCAGCCGCACGAGGAGCGTGTACACCACGTCGACGCGCACGGGGCGGCGGTCTTCCCAGACCTCGACGGGGCGCCACTTCTCGAGCGCGCCCAGCACGGCGGCGAGCACCACGATCTCGAGCGCGCCGATCATGAAGATCTCGGTGGCGTCGAAGGCGCTCTCGAGCCAGGTGACCATGCCGAGCCTGAAGACGACCGGCTGCACCACCGACTCGAAGAGCGCGGCGTGGAGCTGTGCCCAAAGCGCAATCAGTGAATCCATCTGCGGTCGTCGGTGAGGCGCGCGAAGCACAGCCCCCGGGACTTGAGGCCGGCGATGAGCCCGTCGAGCTGGGGCCAGAGCGGGTCCTGCCGCGACCAGATGCCCAGGTGCCAGAGGAGGATGTCGCCGTCCTTGATGTCGCGCAGCTGGCGCTCCATGAGCCTGGCGCTCGGGAAGCGGTCGGAGGGCAGCTCGTCGCCGCTGAAGCCCGCCGGCGTCCAGCCCGCGTGCGTGAAGCCGCAACCCTTGGCGTATTCGATGGATTTCGGCGTGATGCGCCCGCCGGGCGCGCGCCACAGACCGTCGAAGCCGCGCCCCGTCATGGCGCGGAAGGCCTCCTCGGGCTTCCTCAGCTCGGCGCAAAGGGCGACGTCGTCGAGGAGCTCCCCCTGCGTGCTGCCCATGGGGGCGTAGCGGATCTTGCCGCCCCGGGTGTCGCCGGCGAAATACCAGTGCCGCCAGGTGTGCGAGCCGAAGGCGTGGCCGGCCTGCGCGAGCTTCTTCCAGTACGGCGCCCACGAGGGGTCGAGCGCCGTGTCGCCGCGCTTCGTCTTCTCGTTCGCGAGGAAGAACGTGGCCTTCACCTGGTGCTTGTCGAGGATGGCGGCGATCCCCTCGGCGGGCTCCATGTGGCCCGTGTCGAAGGTGAGGTACACGGTGCCCGTGCAGGGGGCGGCCGCCACCGGAAGGGCGGCCAGGGCCAGGGCGGCGAATGCGGCGCGGGCCCTCATTGCCGCGGCGCGTGCGACTGGAAGTAGAGCCCGTGCGGCGACTTGCCCACCGGGATCTGGTGCAGGACCTTCTTCGTCTCCAGGTCCACCACGGTGACCATGCGGATCCAGCGCGAGGTGGTCCAGAGCTGCTTGCCGTCCCGGGTGATCTCCATGCAGTCCGGGCCGCCGGGGACGGGGAAGGTCTCCTTCACCTCGAGCGTCTGCTGGTCGACCATCGAGATGGTGTTGGCCATGCGGTTGGAGAGGAAGACGTGGCGGCCGTCGCCGCGGGCGACGAAATTGTGCGCGCCCAGGCCGGTGAGGATGCGCTTCACCATCTTGCGCGCGCGCCAGTCGTAGATCTCCAGGTGGCTCTCGCCGGTGATGCCGACGAGGAGATGCCGGTCGTCCGGCGTCATCCAGATGCCGGCGGGCTGCTTGCCCGTGGGCATCTTCCACGCGATCTCCTGCTTCCCGAGGTCGATCGCGATGAACTCGTTGGATTCCTGCAGCGTCACGAAGGCGAGCTTGCTGTCGGCGGAGAACGCGATGTGGCTCGGGACCTTGCCGGTGGGCAGGCGCTTGGCGAGCTTGAAGTCCGCGCCGTGGTAGATGTCCACGCGGTCCAGCCGGTTGGAGGCGGAGACGAACCACTTGCGGTCGGGCGAGAAGGCGATCTGGTACGGGTCGCTGATGCCCGGGATGCGCCGCAGGATGTCGCCCGTCTTCGGGTCCAGGAAGACGAGGTCGTTGCTGGACGCGTTGGCGACGATCAGCTCCTTGTTGTCGGGCGTGGCCATGAGGTGGTGCGGCTCCTTGCCCACGGGCACGCGCTTCTCCTCCTTCCGGGACACGGGGTCGATGATGGAGATGCTGCCGTCGCCGGAGTTGAGCACGATGACCTTCTCGCCCGGCGCGAACACCGCGTGCGCCGAAGCCGCCCAGGCGAGCGCCGCGAGGAGGATGGTTTTCCCGAGAGTTTTCATAGGCTTATGATAACATGGCGCGCATGACTTCCCGGCCCGTGGGCGCGACCGCATGACCCTTCACGTGGTGCCCATCAACCACTGCAACGCCTGTGGCGCCAAAGTGGATTACCGCATCCCCAAGGGCGACACCCATGCGCGCGCCGTTTGCCCCGCGTGCGGCCACATCCAGTACCAGAATCCGAAGGTCGTCGTGGGCTCCGTGCCCGTGTGGGAGGACCGCATCCTCCTGTGCCGCCGCGCCATCGAGCCCCGGCACGGCAAGTGGACGCTGCCCGCGGGATTCATGGAGAACAACGAGACGGCGCCCGAGGGCGCGGCGCGCGAGGCGTTCGAGGAGGCCAACGCGCGCGTCGAGATCGAGCAGCTCTACACGCTCTTCTCCGTGCCGCACATCAGCCAGGTGTACGTGCTCTTCCGCGCGCGGCTCGTCGACCTCGACTTCTCGCCGGGCGAGGAGAGCCTGGAGGTGAAGCTCGTGCGCGAGGACGAGATCCCGTGGGACGAGCTCGCCTTCGCGTGCGTGCGCCGGACGCTGGCGCACTACTTCGAGGACCGCCGCACCGGCGTGTACCTGCCGCGGTTCGGCGAGATCCGTCCTCCCGAACGCTAGAAGAAGCCGAAAAGGGGTCAGATCCCTTTATTGGGACGGTTCTACAGAACCGGTCTATTCAGGAACTCAGGCACGGTCCTCGAAAGTCACGGAATAGACCGGTTCTGTAGAACCGTCCCAAAAGTAACGGTAGAACCGTCCCACCAACGTTCCACTACGCGACGCGAAGCACCTGTTCGTCGGCGACGACGAAGACCTGGTCTCCCGCGCGAGG
>JAMPXV010000169.1 GCA_023700985.1 Lysobacter sp. | reverse complement strand
TCCCGGGGTTTCGGCGAGGACTGTTTGAGTGTGCAAGGACTGGGCGCGCGAGCGCCCGGTCGCTGGAGGCCGCGAGTTCCGCAGCCGCCGGGAGTTTTCGCTTTTCGAGGGCACCGCCGCACGGCAGTGCCGCGGCGTTCGCTCCGGCCCGGGCCTCGAATGCCCGCCTCGCCTGCATCCCGGCCACTTCCTCGAACGCCCGCTTCGCCTCACTCTCCAGACTTCCGAAACGGCGACCGGTCGTTCAGCTCGTCGACGTACTGGGCGATCCCCGCCCCCTCCCTCGCGAGGTAGTCGTCCACGGCGCGGGCGAAGGCGGGATGCGCGAGCCAGTGGAAGGAGCGCGTCACCTCCGGCAGGAACCCCCGCGCGTGCTTGTGCTCGCCCTGCGCGCCGCCCTCGACGAGCGCGATGCCGCGCTCGATCGCGAACTCGATGGCCTGGTAGTAGCAGGCCTCGAAGTGCAGCCCCGGCACGAACTCGACCGCGCCCCAGTAGCGGCCGTACAGGGCGGCGGGGGAGAAGAGATCCATGGCCGCGGCGATGGGCCGGCCCTCGCGCTCGGCGATCACCAGCAGCACGTTGTCCGGCATGCGCCGCGCGATCATGCCGAAGAACTCGCGCGTGAGATACGGCGTGGAGCGGTGCTCGCGGTAGGTGCGGCGGTAGCAGGCGTGGAAGAAGTCCCAGTCGGCCTCGCTCGCCTCCCGCCCCGTCGCGCGCCGGATGACGACGCCGGCCTCCGCGACCCTGCGCCGTTCCTGGCGGATCTTCTTGCGCTTGTCGTGGGAGAACGCGGCGAGGAAGTCGTCGAAGGTGCCGTAGCCGGCGTTGCGCCAGTGGAACTGGATGCCGTTGCGTTCCATGAAGCCCGCCCGCCGCAATGCCTCGGCGTCCGCGGCCGCGGGGTACAGCACGTGCAGCGAGGAGACCTCCTGCCTGCGCGCGAGGTCGAGGAGGGCGCGCGCCAGCTCGTCGCGGACGGCATCGGAGGCGGCCATGAGCCGCGGCCCGGTCGCCGGCGTGAACGGGACGGCCGAGAGGAGCTTGGGGTAGTAGGCGAGGCCGTGCCGCTCGTAGGCGTCGGCCCACGCCCAGTCGAACACGTACTCGCCGTAGGAATGGGCCTTGGCGTAGAGGGGAACCGCGCCCGCGAGCTCGGCGCCGTCCCACTTCGTGAGGTAACAGGGCGACCACCCGGTCGCCGCCGAGGCGCAGCCGGACTGCTGGAGGCTCGCGAGAAAGGCGTGGGCGAGGGTCGGGTTTCCGGCGGCGAGCCGGTCCCAGGCTTCCGGCGGGACGGCATCCAGGGAATCGACGAGGCGCAGCGCTTCGGGCAAGGGGCGGCAGACTATAATGGCGTGTCCCGATTCTATCCGTCCTCCTGCCGGCCACGCCGGCGGCTCCCCGCCCGATGAAGATCGCCGTCGCCCAGATCAACACCACCGTGGGCGATTTCGCCGGAAACGCGGCGCGCATCCGCGAGGCCATCGAGGTCGCCCGCGAGGGTGGCGCCCAGCTCGTGGTCACGCCGGAAATGGCGCTCTCGGGCTATCCGCCCGAGGACCTCCTCTTCCGCAACGACTTCTGCGACCAGTGCGAGGCGGAGCTCCTGCGCCTGGCGGCGTGCGCGCCTGAAATCGCCGTGGTGGTGGGACACCCCCACCGGGAGGGGCGTACGCGCTACAACGCCGCGTCCGTGCTTCGCGGCGGCGCCATCGAGTCGATCTACTTCAAGCAGCAGCTGCCCAACTACAACGTCTTCGACGAGAAGCGCTACTTCTCCGCCGGCAATCGCCCCTGCGTCTTCGACGTGGCGGGGCGCCGCATCGCGCTCACGATCTGCGAGGACCTGTGGTTCCCGGGGCCTGCGGCCCAGGCGAAGGCGGCGGGCGCGGAACTGCTGCTGTCGATCAATGCCTCGCCCTACCACCGCAACAAGCTCGCCGAGCGCTACCAGGTGATGGGCGCACGCGTGAAGGAGACGGGCCTGCCGCTCCTCTACGTGCACTGGGTGGGCGGGCAGGACGAGCTGGTCTTCGACGGCGCCTCGTTCTCCTTCGACGCGGACGGCTCGCTGGGCTACCAGGCCGAGACCTTCCGCGAGTGCGTGGACCTGGTGGACTTCGAGGGAGGCCGCCTGGCGGGCCCCGTCGCACCGCCGCTCACGGAAGAGGAGACGATCTACCGCGCGCTCGAGACGGGCGTGCGCGACTACGTGGACAAGAACCGCTTTCCGGGCGTGCTCATCGGGCTGTCGGGCGGCATCGATTCCGCGATCGTGGCCGCGATCTGCGTCGACGCGCTCGGGCCGGAGCGCGTGCATGCCGTGATGATGCCTTCCGACTACACGGCGTCGATGAGCGTCGAGGACGCGCGCGAGATGGCCGCCGTCATGGGGATCGACTACCGCGAGATCGCGATCCGCCCGGTCTTCGAGGCCTTCCGCGCGCAGCTCGCGCCATCCTTCGCCGGCCGCGCCGAGGACGCCACCGAGGAGAACCTGCAGGCGCGCACGCGCGGCACGCTCCTCATGGCGCTGTCCAACAAGTTCGGCTGGCTGGTGGTCTCCACGGGCAACAAGAGCGAGATGGCCACCGGCTACGCCACGCTGTACGGCGACATGGCCGGCGGCTACGCGCTCATCAAGGACGTGGTGAAGACCCTCGTCTACCGCCTGGCGCGGTGGCGCAACTCCCGGGGGCAGGTCATTCCCCAGCGGGTGATCGACCGGGCCCCGTCGGCCGAGCTGCGGCCCGACCAGACCGACCAGGATAGCCTCCCGCCCTACGAGCTCCTGGACGCCGTCGTCGAGCGCTACATGGAGCGCGACATGGACCCGGAGGCGATCATGGGCCTGGGCTACGACGCGGAAGCCGTGCGCCGCGTGGTCCACCTCATCCGCGTCAACGAGTACAAGCGCCGCCAGGCGCCGCCGGGCGTGCGCATCACGCCGCGCGGCTTTGGCAAGGACTGGCGCTATCCGATAACATCGGGGTTCCGACCGAGGGTGTGAGCGCCATGAAGAAGATCGAAGCCGTCATCAAGCCGTTCAAGCTGGACGAGGTCCGCGAGGCACTCTCCGAGATCGGGGTCTCCGGGCTCACGGTCACGGAGGTGAAGGGGTTCGGGCGGCAGAAGGGACACACGGAGCTCTACCGCGGCGCCGAGTACGTC
The DNA here is from genome assembly GCA_023700985.1 of Lysobacter sp. Classification (GTDB taxonomy): domain Bacteria; phylum Pseudomonadota; class Gammaproteobacteria; order Burkholderiales; family Usitatibacteraceae; genus FEB-7. The sequence goes on along the minus strand of JAMPXV010000169.1, from coordinate 3,785 downwards.
GTCGATTTCCTCCCCAAGGTCAAGGTCGAGGTGGTGGTGGGCGACGCCATGGTGGACAAGGCGATCGACGCCATCGTGAAGGCCGCGCGCACCGGCAAGATCGGCGACGGGAAGATCTTCGTCTGCGACGTTCCGCAGGTGGTGCGCATCCGCACGGGCGAAACCGGCGAGGACGCGGTCTAGGCCCCGGGCGCCATTCCTGATATTCTCGATAAAACACGGGGATAACACATGCTTCTCGCAGCCTTCTACGTCTTCGCCATCGCCGCGATCATCCTGCACTACACCGGTCACCTGAAGCGGTGGAACTGCGAGTGGATCCTGATCGTCCTCGCGATCGCGGTTTTCCCGGCCGTCCTCTTCCTCTGACCGGCTAGTCCCCGGCTGCCGCCAGCCGCTCCAGCGGGTCCTGGCGGTAGAACTGCCTCAGCTGATCGTAGACCGCCGGGTAGGCGGGTTGTAGCCACTCCGGCGTCTCGAAGAACGCTTCCGACACCACCGCGAAGAACTCCCCCGGGTTTTCCGACGCGTACGGGTCGATGGGCAGCGCGTCCAGCGCCGCCCCGCCGTCCGTCTCCGCCAGGCTGTCCGCCTCGTCCACGCGCCGGCAGAAATCCCCGTAGGCCTCGGTGAACACCCGGCGCCAGGCCGCGAGCGGCATCCCGGCGTGCAGGGGCGGGCAGCCGTTGGGCTCTCCGTTGCGCATGTCGAGCTTGTGCGCGAACTCGTGGATCACGACGTTGTAGCCGGCCACGCGCTCGGCCTCGATGCTCGCCATGGCCACGTCCTCGTAGGAGAGGATCACCGGGCCCCCCAGCCAGGCCTCGCCCGCCATGGGGTCGTTCACCACGTGCACCACGCCCGCCTCGTCCATCACCTCGCGCTCCGGGACGAATTGCCCCGGGTACACGATGATCTCGCTCCAGCCGTCGAACCACTCGATGCCGAGTTCCAGCACCAGGATGCAGGCCTGGGCGGCGACCTGCACGCGCATGAAGGGCGTGAGCTCCAGGTCGTGGATGCCCGAGAAGTGCTTGCGCGCGAGGAAGCGCCCCGCGAGCGCGCGCAGCCGCGCGTCGTCCGCCGGGGCCAGCCCGCGCATGAAGAGGTAGGGGGCGGTGGCGCTCTCCCAGAGGCCCTCGTCGATGGTCTCGGCGACTTCGTCGCGCTTGCCGAACCAGCCCAGCATGCCTCAGGGCGCGCGCCCGAGGCGCTTGAGGGATCCCGAGCCGGCGACCTTGCTCGAGATGGACGGGTCGCCGTAGTAGCGGATGTCGCCGCTTCCGGCGACCGTTGCTTCCAGGGATTCCAGCGCCCACACGGAAACGTCGCCGGAGCCGGCGATCGAGACCTTGGCTCGCCGGGACTCCAGCCGGTCGGCCTCCACGTCGCCGGAGCCCGCCACGGTCAGGTTCACCTCGGCCGCGCGCCCGGCGACCTTGATGTCGCCGCTGCCTGCCACCGAGGCCTTCAATGACTGCGCATCCAGCCGCGCGATCTTCACGTCCCCCGACCCGGCCACCGAGATCGAGAGCGCCTGCGACTTGAGCGCCTCGGCCAGGATGTCGCCGCTTCCCGCGACGGCGAGCGACTCGATCGTGGGGCCGGTGACGAGCAGGCGGATCGTCGCGCGCCCCGTCACGTTGAGTTTCCTCTTGAACCGGACCTTGAGGGTGCCGCCCTCGACGACGGTCTCGATCTCCGGCAGGAGATTGTCGTCGGCCTCGATGGCGATGGGCGCGTAGTCGCCCTGGCGCACCACGATGGTGCCCGGGACCGCGACGGCGATGCCGGTATAGCCCGACACGACCCGGGATTCCTGGGCCACCTTGCCCGACGGGGCGATCGTGGTGGAGAGGAAGGCGTGCGCCAGGCCGGCCGCCGCGAGGAGGAGGAGGGCGGCCAGGGAGGCGAGAAGGGGGCTGCGACGGTTCATGGCGGGTCTCCGCGAAGGCGATGAACCCATTGGACGCCGCATCCGGCTCAGGCGGATTCGGCGATGCCGAGATCCCTGCGGATGGCCAGGGCGACCTCGAGGGCGCGCGCGAGTTCGGGCTCGCACACCGTGACGTGGCCCATCTTGCGCCCGGGGCGCGCCTCGCGCTTGCCGTACAGGTGCAGGTGGGCGCCGGCATGGCGCAGCACCGCGTCCCAGCGCGGCTCGCCCGCGCCCCAGATGTCGCCCAGGAGGTTCACCATCACCGCCGGGGTGTGCAGCGTGGGGTCGCCCAGCGGCAGGCCGCAGAGCACGCGCACCTGCTGCTCGAACTGGGAGGTGCGGCAGGCGTCGATCGTGTAGTGGCCGCTGTTGTGCGGGCGCGGGGCGATCTCGTTCACCAGCAGCCGCCCGCCCACGACGAACATCTCGACGGCGAGCACCCCCACGTAGTCCAGGGCGTGCGCGAGGCGCGTGGCAAGCGCCGTCGCCTCCGCCGCCAGGGCGCCGGGGATGCGCGCCGGGGCGATGGTCACGTCCAGGATGCCGCGGGCGTGGCGGTTCTCCGCGACGGGGAAGACCTCGACCGTGCCGTCGGCCGCACGCGCGAGGATCACCGAGATCTCGAGCTCGAGGGCCAGGCGCTCCTCGAGCACGCAGGGAACGCGTTTCCAATCGGCGAAGACGCGCGCCAGGTCGGCGCGGGAGGCGATGGTGGCCTGGCCCTTGCCGTCGTAGCCGAAGCGCGCGGTCTTGAGGATCGCCGGCAGCTTCACGCGGGCAAGGGCCGCGTCGAAGTCGGCCTCCTCGCGCACGTCGGCGTACGGGCCCACGGGCAGCCCGTGGGTGGCGATGAACCCCTTCTCGCGGCTGCGGTCCTGGGCCACGGAGACGGCGTTGCCGCTGGGTCGCACGACCGTCTTCTCGGCCAGCGCCAGCAGCGCCTCGGCCGGCGCGTTCTCGAATTCCGTCGTGACGGCCGCGCAGGTCTGCGCAAGCTCCGCGAGCGACACCGGGTGCGTGTAGGCGGTGTTGAGGTGCCCGGTGGCGAACTCCGCCGCGGGCGACAGCGGGTCGGGATCCAGCACCGTGACGCGGTAGCCCAGCGTGCGCGCCGCGACCGTGAACATGCGGCCGAGCTGGCCGCCGCCCAGCAGGCCCAGCGTGGCGCCCGGCGCGATCACAGGACGTCCGGGAGCTGCATCGCGGCGACCATCTCGCGAAGCTGCTCGCGGTAGGCCGCGAGCTTGGCGGCGAGCTCGGCGTCGGCGGCGGCGAGAAGGCTCACCGCGAAGAGCCCGGCGTTGGCGGCGCCCGCCTCGCCGATGGCGAAGGTGGCGACCGGTATGCCCTTGGGCATCTGCACGATGGAGTAGAGCGAATCCTGCCCCGCCAGGTGTTTCGAGGGGACCGGCACCCCCAGCACCGGCAGCGTCGTCTTCGAGGCGATCATGCCCGGCAGGTGGGCGGCGCCGCCCGCGCCGGCCACGATGCACCGCAGCCCGCGCCCGCGGGCGGTCTCGGCGTACTCGAACATCGCATCCGGGGTCCGGTGTGCCGAGACCACCTTCGCCTCGAAGGCGACGCCGAAGTCCTTGAGCACCTTGGCCGCGTGCTGCATCACGTCCCAGTCGCTCTGGGAGCCCATCACCACGCCGACGATCGGATTTTCCATGGCGGACACTCTCGGTTGGTTGTTCTTTGCCGTGCCCCGCTCAGGAGGCGAGCGCACGGGCCTCGTCGATCGACGAGCGGTAGGAATCGAAGATGCGCGCGAGCGCGGTGGCCATGTCGACCTTCGGCGACCAGCCCAGCTCCCTCACCGTGTCGTCGATCTTCGGCACGCGGT
>JAMPXV010000007.1 GCA_023700985.1 Lysobacter sp. | reverse complement strand
CGTAGAGGAAGGCGGCGAAAAAGATGTTGTTGCCCTGCACCTCGAGCGAGAAGCCGCGGCCGTCCTCGGCCGGGTTCCACCACCACCCCGTCTCGGGCGGGCCCGGCTCGCAGACGAGGCTCCCGGGCACGGTGACCGCGCTGCGGTTGATCCCCGAGTTGATCATCGAGGAGCCGCTCGTGCCATAGCCCACGAAGAACGTCGAACCCGACACGCTGGCCGTCGGCACGCCGTTCAGGATCGTCACCGAGGCGCCTTGCGCGGAGAGCACGCCGGTGAGGTAGGCCTGCAGCTGGTCGGCGGTGACCGCCACCATCTGGCCCGCCTGGGAGAGCTGGGCGAGCACGCAGGCCACGGGCGCGTCTGCCTTGCCGTCCGGACCCTTCGCGTGGCCCACGCGCATCGCCTTGGGATCGGAGCCCCCCTTGACGACGGACGCCGGCGCCAGCGCGAACACGTACACGCTGCCCGTCGTGCCCACATCCTGCGGCCGGTACTGGATCTGGGCGCTGGCCGTGGCGCTCGCCGGCGTGATGTTCGAGGTGACCGTCATCGGGAACACCGGCGCCACCGTCTTGATGCGCACGGCGGTGGTCGTCATGTACCGCGAGTTGATGCTGGCACCCGGCAGGCCGGCAGCCGTGCGCGCGTCGACGATCGCGGTGTAGGTCGTGACGAGGGTGTACTCCTCGTTGGGCGCGAAGGTGTTCGGGGGAAACGTCCTCGACATGACGTTGCTCGCGCCATCCGAGGAGCGCTGCAGGTAGAGCGGGCAGGTCGCGATCGAGCTCGCCGCCGTGTCGACGTACCCCTGGCCGCGAAGGAACGTGCAGATGACGTCGTTGCGGTGGGTTCCCCAGCCGGCGTACGCGTTGGTGGTGAGCGTGAGCGGCTGGGAGGGGTCGATCACGTAGGTGCCGCCGGACCACTTGCCGCCGCCGAGGGTCAACATGGGCACGTTCGGGTACTGGTCGCCGGTGAGGGCGAGCGGCACGCTTGCCCCGTTCACCACGATGGTGTACGTCCCGCTGCCGAAGAGACTGTCCATCTCGGCCTTCGTGTCGGCCGTGAAGTTCATGCCGTCCGCGCCCCAGCGCCAGGCGTTGCCGGTCGCGTTGTAGACCATCACCCCGTTGTTGTGCCGCGCGCCGAGCTGGGCCGTGTTGAAGGGGCCCGTGATGGTCGGGGGCGTGATGCCCGCGATGTTCGTGCCGTCCACGATGGCCTGGAACTGGTAGGCCATCGAGGACCGAAGCGCCACGTCGGTGGCCGAGTTCTGGATGTAGCGCGCGACCTTCCGGACCTGGACGTTGTTCACCTGGGCGGAGACTTCCGCAGGCGCTGCCAGGATGGCAAGAAATGCGGCTGTGGTCGCGGCAAGGCGCATGGCCGCGGCGGTGCGCGAGGATAGCCTCATTTTCTTTTCCCCCTTCCCCCAGACCGGCCAAAAATCTACTCTTCCGGCCCGATCCGTGCAATCACCTCCGGCAGCCGCCCGATCTTCCGGTGGCGGAGGTCGACTTCAGCGCTCCCCGGCCACCAATTCCATGCGCCGCCGGATGGCTTGCGCGGCCAGGCGGTCACCCGCGTCCTCCGCGCGCTTCGCCTGCACGCCCAGCCACGCGAGCAACGGGCGGCGCCACCCTTGGGCGGAGGCAGTGTCCACGGCGGCCGTGATGCCGGGGGGCGTGATCGCGGCCTGGCGGAACAGCACCCCGGCGGCCACCAGCCGGGAGAACGGATCGGCGATCGCGGCGAGATTGTCCGCGGAGACGCTGCGGTGGTGCTCCGGCAGCAGCGCGACATCCGCCGCCTGCGCCTTGCCCGCCAGGTACGCCGCGTAGGCGCGCTCGGCGGGCGGCGCGTCGGCCGCCAGCGCCCGGTAACCGGGGCAGTCGTCGAAATCCAGGCTCGCCACCCGCGCGGCGCAGCGCACCAGCTCGGCCCGCGCCACGAGTTCCGCCCGTCCGGTGGCCGCGAGCGCCGACCTCGCCCGCGCGAATTCCTGTTCGGCAGGCTGCGTGCGCCCGGCGAGGTAGGCGGACTGGAAGCCCTTCAGCGCCCCATGCGCGGCGGCCTCCCACTCGGGCGCCGGGGGCCCGCTGGCGCAGGAGGCGACGGCAAGCGCGCAGGCGGCGAGCGCGAGCCTCATGGCAGCTTCACCTCGGTGTCGCGCGCGAACGGCCACTTGCGGTTGATCTCGTCGATGAGCGAGTTCACGCGCCGCAGGCTCGACTCCACCTCCTGGCGAAGGGTGCCCAGGTCCGCGGTGGCCTCGCGCGTGCTGGCAGTGATCTTCTGCGCGTCAACGAGTATCGCGTCGGCCTTCCTCAGGCCCTCGCGCGCCTCGGTGAGCGCCGCGTTGAGGTTCGCCACGGTCTTCCTCGTCTCCTCCATCATGCCGCCCGCGCCGAAGACGCCCTCGTCCGCCTTCCCGATGAGGCCGTCGAGCCGCGCCGACACCTTCTCCAGGGAGGCGAGCGTGGCATTGGCGCGGTCGAGCGCGGTGATCACCTTCCTGGCGTTCTCCTCGCTGCCGAGGATGCCGCCCAGCGCGCCGCTCGGGCCGGACATGCGGTCGGTGAGGGTCTTCACGCTGGCGAGGCTCGCGTTCAGGCTGGAATCCTCCGCACTCATGCGCTCCAGGTTCTCCAACAGCCGCTTCATCGAGGCGATGAGCCCCGGAAGCTCGTCGGTCGCGTCCCCGCGCAGCACTTCCCGGATCGCGCCGTCGGGCAGCGGCTTGTCCTCGAGGTTCCCGGTGAAGGCCCGCAGCCGCGTGGCGCCCACGAGGCTGCGTTCCAGCGTGAAGACGCTGGAAGCGCGAAGCCACTTCGCGTCGTCCTCCGGCACGTCGACCTCGATCCGCGCCTTGCCGTCGGCCGCGAGCTCGATCTTCTGCACGCGCCCCACGGGGAAGCCGGAGAACGTGAGGTCCATGCCGACCGTCACCCCCGCGCCGTCGTCGGCCATCAGCACCAGCCGCTGCGTGTTCTCGAAGACGCCGCGCGCGTAGAGGACGTAGGCGACGAACGCGACCGCGATGACCGCCGTGACGGCGAGCACCACGCCGGCCTTGACCCCGGCGTGGCGGATCTCGGCGGGAGGTTCGGCGGGGGGAAGGGAGGCGGGGTCCATCGGGGATCAGGCGTACTTGATGGCGAGCGAAACGGCCTCGACGAGCGCCAGGACCACGAAGATCCCGACGAGTCCGCGCGGCGCGGCATCCGGCACCGAGCGCAGGTCGCGCGACGTGGCGAGGCCCGCCGCCACCGGGATCACCGCCACCGCGATCGCGAAGAACGCGACCTTCATCGCGAACCCCGCCAGCACCGCCGGCGCGAACACGTGGCCGATGGCACGCGCGTAGGCCGCGTGCCCCCAGGGCGACAGGCTGTAGAGACTCACGTACGCCACCACCAGCGTCACGAGAACGCCGATGGCGGTGAGCGCGAGGACGGCGACGGCCACGCCGATTCCGCGCGGCAGCAGCTCGCCGCGCAGCGGGTCGGCCGCGCCGCTGCGGTGCGGCTCGAGCTCGCCGTGGGCGCGCAACAGCGCGACCTCGGTGCCGAGCGCCGCCCCGGAGCGGATCGCCACGAAGAGGGCCACGAAGAGCGGGATGAGCTCCAGCACCAGCACGCGGAAGTAGAGATCGAGCGTATAACCCGACAGCCCGAAGTCGCGCGCCGTCGAATCGACGATGCGGATCACGAGGGCCCCGAGGATGGCGCAGGCGAGGATGAAGGCGGGAAGGACCTGCCAGGCGGACGCGCAGACCTGCCGCGCGGCGATCCGGCGCGCCGGCGCGGTGTAGGTGGAGGGCGAGACGGCCGCCGCGAGCGCCTCTGCGCCGAAAAGGATCAGCCGCGCCGCGCGGCCGGGGAAGGTGGCCTGCATGTGGCGATGATAACTCGCGAAGCGGGGCCGGAAACGAAGACGGGCGCCCGGAGGCGCCCGTCTTCGAATGGCGACAACGATCGGCCCGCCGGGTCGCGGCCGCGCGCCTTGGGCGCGAAGCCGGGCCTCAGTTCACCTTGATGTTCGCCTCGCGGATGAGCTTGCCGTAGCGCTCATGCTCCGTGCGCACGAGCGTGGCCAGCTCCTGCGGCGTGGTCGGCGACACCTCCGCGCCGAGGTTGGCCAGCCGCTCCTTCACCACCGGGTCCGCGAGCGCCTTGTGGATCTCGGCGTTCAGCCTCGCGACGACCGCCGGCGGCGTGCCCTTCGGCGCGATGAAGGCGTGCCAGACGGAAGCCTCGAAGCCCGGGTAGCCGGACTCGGCGATCGTCGGCGCGTCCGGCAGCGTCGAGACGCGCTGGGCGCTCAACGCCGCCAGCACGCGAAGCTTGCCGTCCTTCACGAGCGGAAGGACCTCGACCGCGTTCACGGCCACGAGCGGGAGCTGCCCGCCGAGGACGTCGGCGATCGCGGGTTTGCCGCCCTTGTACGGGACGTGCGTGAGCTCGATGCCGGCGCCGCGCGCGAAGAGCTCCGTCGCGAGGTGGGGCGTGGAGCCTTGCCCGGGCGACCCGTAGTTCACGCTCCCGGGGCGCGCCTTCGACGCGTCGATGACCTTCCTGAGCGTGGAGAGCTCCGACGTCGCGCCGGCGGCGATCACCACCGGCAGGCGCGCGACGAGCGAGATGGGCACGACGTCCGTGTTCGGATCGAACGGCTGCTGCGTGTAGAGGAGCGGGTTGGCCGTGAGGCCGTTGGCGACGAGCATCACGGTATAGCCGTCGGGCGGGCTCTCGATCAGCTGCCGGATGGCGATGTTGCTGGCCGCGCCCGGCTTGTTCTCGATGATCACCGTCTGCCCGAGGCCCTCGGCCATCTTCTGTCCCACCGTGCGCGCCACGATGTCCATCGCGCCGCCGGGAGCGAAGCCGACCAGGATCTTCACGGTCTTCGAGGGCCAGGCCTGGGCCATCGCGCCAGGCGCGGCGCCGATCGCCAGGAACGCGGCCGTGAGCACGGCCGCGGCGCGGGTCGTCTTTCGGATGCTGGAAACCATTTCGGAAGTCCTCCTTGCGGTTCGTGGTTCGCTCAGGCGGGCAGCTTCAGGCGGCTGTAGACCCGCCGGGCGTTGCCTTCGTAGATCTTCTGGCGGTCCGCGGCCGTGAGGCCCGGGGCCGAGTCGATGTAGCGCTTCGTGTCGTCGTAGTAGAACCCCGTGCGCGGGTCGACGCCGCGCACCGCGCCCACCATCTCGGAGGCGAAGAGGATGTTCTCCACGGGAATCACCTTGAGCAGCAGGTCGATTCCCGGCTGGTGGTAGACGCAGGTGTCGAAGTACACGTTCTTCAGCAGCAGTTCCTCGAGCGGCGGGCGGCCCATGTCCTGCGCGAGGCCCCGGTAGCGCCCCCAGTGGTAGGGAACGGCCCCGCCCCCGTGGGGAATGATGATCCTCAGGGTCGGGAAGTCCTTGAAGAGGTCAGACGCGAGGAACTGCATGAACGCCGTCGTGTCCCCGTTGATGTAGTGCGCGCCCACCGCGTGGAAGCAGGGGTTGCAGCTCGCGCTCACGTGCACCATGGCGGGCACGTCGAGCTCCACCAGCTTCTCGTAGAGCGGGTACCACCAGCGGTCCGTGAGGGGCGGGTCCTGCCAGTGGCCGCCGGAGGGGTCCGGATTCAGGTTGCAGCCGACGAAGCCCAGCTCGTTCACGCAGCGCTCCAGTTCCGGGACGCAGCTCGCCGGCGGCACCTTCGGCGACTGGGGAAGCTGGCACACCGGCGCGAAGTTGCGGGGATAGAGCGTGCACACGCGGTGGATCAGGTCGTTGCACAGGCGCGACCACTCCAGGCTCGTCTCCTGCGTGCCGATGTGGTGGGACATGGCCATCGCGCGCGGGGAGAAGATCGTGAGGTCGGTGCCGCGCTCGCGCTGCAGCCTGAGCTGGGCGTTCTCCAGGCTTTCGCGCAGCTCGTCGTCGCTCACGGAAAGCTCCGCCGGCCTGGGCGAGGGCGACTTTCCGTCCAGCGCCTCGATCTGCCTCGCGCGCCATCCCTCGAGGGACTTGGGCGCCGTCGTGTAGTGGCCGTGGCAGTCGATGATCATCGGGGGGATCCGGTCGCCGCAGGCGACCTCGCAGGGTATCCGGCCGATGTTTGCATCGCGGCTGGGTCGAGTCCAATATATATTTCGCCCTCCAGTCATACGCATTCCCTATAAGCATGGACATCCGCCAGCTGCGCTACTTCGTCGCCGTCGCCGAGGAGCTCAACTTCAGCCAGGCCGCGCGCCGCCTGCACATGAGCCAGCCGCCCTTGAGCCAGCAGATCAAGGCGGTCGAGGACGAGCTCGGGACGAGACTGCTCGAGAGGACCAAGAGAAGCGTCCGGCTCACGGAGCCGGGGCGACTCTTCCTCCTCCAGGCCCGCTCCATCCTGGCCCAGCTCGACGACGCGGGCGACGAGGTCCGGCGCGCGGCCCGCGGCGAGGCCGGGGAGATCCGCATGGCGTTCACGGGGTCCGTTCCGATGTTCGAGCCTTTCCCGCGGTTCATCCAGGCGTTTCGCGAGCGGTTTCCCGGCGTTCGCGTGGAGATGGGCCACCTGTCCACGGGCGCGCAGCTCCAGGCGCTCGCCGACCGGCGCATCGACGTGGGCTTCCTGCGGCCCTCCCACCAGTTCGCGCCCGGCCCGGAAATCGAGGTGCGCAACATCTGGGAGGACGAGCTGATGGCGGTGCTGCCGTCCGGGCACCGGCTGGCCCGCGCGCGCGCCGGCGTGCGGATGGCCGACCTCGCCGACGAGCCGTTCATCCTCTTCCCGCGCGGCATCGGCTGCGGCCTCTACGACCACGTCATGGGACTGTGCAGCCAGGCCGGCTTCGCCCCGCGCGTGGCGCAGGAAGCCCGCGAGGGCGTGACCATCCTCGCGCTGATCGCGGCGGGCACGGGGATATCGATCCTCCCGGATACCTACCGGAACGCGAGCATTCCCGGCGTGGTCCACCGGCCGATCGCCGGGACGGCATCGGGCAGCCGGCTGCTCCTCGCGTGGCGCTCCGGCGACAGGACGCCGCTTCTGGGCCGCTTCCTCGCGATGGCCCACGACTGGCCCGGGTTCGCATCATTCGGGCGCGCGGCCGCCGCCGGCCCGAAGATCCGGGCCGCGAGCGCCTGAAAGCTAGAAGGGCCGGTCGTCTCCGACCGGCCCTTCGCGAGCTGATTCCGGCAGGCCGTCAGGCCGCTTTCTGGATGGGGATGGCCCGGCGCTTTTCGCGGATGGCGTTGTTCGCGTCCACGTAGACGAGGTCGGGCTGGTAGGCCGCGATCTCGGACTCCGTGTAGGCGGCGTAGGAGGCGATGATGAGGAGGTCGCCGCGGCGCGCCTTGTGGGCGGCGGCACCGTTCACCGAGATCGTCCCGGAGCCGCGCTGGGCCGCGATGGCGTAGGTCGAGAACCGCTCGCCGTTGTTGACGTTGTAGATCTCGATCTGCTGGAACTCCCTGATGTCGGCCGCCTCCAGGAGGTCCTGGTCGATGGCGCAGGAGCCCTCGTAATGGAGCTCCGAGGCCGTGCAGGTGACTCGGTGCAGCTTCGACTTGAGCATTGTGCGTTGCATGTGTCCCCGTCTCCGGCAAGTGCGACTGGAGGGCAGTCTAGCGGGTCTTTCTAGAGCAAAGACTCGAAAACTCCCGGCAGCCCGGGTGGATCGATCAGGCGCGGAACTCGACGTTGTCGATCAGCCGGGTCCTGCCCAGCCAGGCCGCGCCGAGGACCACCAGATCGCGATCCCCGGGGCCCGGAACGGCCAGTCCGGATTGATTCCGCACTGCAACATAATCCACGCGCCAGCCGGCATCCGTCAAGTCCTTGATTGCGAACGCGCAAAGCGCATCGAAATCGCGCGAACCGCCTTCGGCGAGAGCCTTGATCCGCCGCAGGTTTTGGCCGAGGCGCACCGCCTCGGTGCGTTCTTCAGAGGAGAGATAGCCGTTCCGGGACGACATCGCGAGGCCGTCCGGCTCGCGCACGGTGTCCACCCCGACGATCGAGACGGGGTAGTTCAGCTGCCTCGCCAGGGCCCGGATCACGGCCAGCTGCTGGTAGTCCTTGCGGCCGAATACCGCTGTGTGCGGTGCAACAATATTGAAGAGTTTCGCGACGACGGTCACCACCCCCTGGAAGTGGCCCGGCCGGAAGTCGCCGCACAGCTGCCCGGCGAGTTTCGGCGGCGTGACGAAGATCTCCTGGGGCTCGGGGTAGAGCTCGCCTTCGTCGGGCGCGAACACCACGTGGCATCCCGCCCTCTCGAGCTTCGCGCAATCGTCGGCCAGGGTGCGCGGATACCGGTCGAAGTCCCCGCCCGGCTCGAACTGCAGGCGATTGACGAAGATCGAGGCCACGACGCACCGGCCGTGCTTCCCCGCCTCGGTGACCAGCGCGAGGTGCCCGGCGTGGAGGTTGCCCATCGTCGGCACGAGCACGACCGATTGCTCGCCCTTCAGTCGCGCCCTCAGCTCAGCAACGGTGTGGATCAGATCCATGTCGCACGAACTCGCATCGCCTCATCGGCGTCCATCGGCGGGGCATCGGCGTTCATCGGCGTTTCCACAGCCTTTCGCCCGCATCACTCTCAGAAGCAATGCTCGGGACCCGGGAAGGTCTTCGCCTTCACCGCCTTCACGTACGCCTCGACGGCGGCCTTCACCGAAGGCGCCCCCTCCATGAAGTTCTTCACGAAGCGCGCCTTCCTGCCGGGGTAGATGTCCAGCATGTCGTAGACCACCAGCACCTGGCCCGACACGTCCGGCCCCGCGCCGATGCCGATCGTGGGGACGGTCAGGCTCTCGGTGACGCGCCTGGCCACCGCGGCGGGCATCGCTTCCATGAGGACGATGGCCGCGCCGGCCGCCTCGAGCGCCTTCGCGTCGGCGACCAGCTGGACGGCGCCCTCGTCGGTGCGGCCCTGGACGCGGTAGCCGCCCAGCGTGTTGACCGACTGCGGGGTGAGGCCGATGTGGGCGCACACGGGGATGCCGCGGTCGACGAGGAAGCGGGTCGTCTCGACCATCACGGCGCCTCCCTCGAGCTTCACCATCTGCGCGCCGGCCGCCATGAGGCGCGCGGCGTTGCGGAAGGCCTGTTCCTTCGATTCCTGGAAGCTGCCGAAGGGCATGTCGGCCAGGACGAGCGCGTTGGCGCTGCCGCGCGCGACGAGGCGCGTGTGGTACTCCATCTCCTCCATCGTCACGGGCAGCGTCGAGTCGTTCCCCTGGATCACCATGCCCAGCGAATCGCCGATGAGCAGGATGTCGACGCCGGCGGCGTCCGACAGGGCCGCGAAGCTGGCGTCGTAGCAGGTGAGCATGACGAGCTTCTCGCCGTCTCGCGCGCGCTCCTGGAGCTTGCGGGTAGTCACTCTCATGGCAAGGGGGGTTCGGGCAGAACGGGAAGAGCATTCTGCCACGGTTTCGCTGCAATGCAGCATGCGCGAAGCGGGAACGTGAAGTGGGACGGTTCTACGGAGCTATTGGGACGGTTCTACAGAACCGGTCTATTCAGGGACCGGTACACGGACCTCGCCAATCACGGAATAGACCGGTTCTGTAGAACCGTCCCAATAGCTCCGTAGAACCGTCCCCAGGAACCGTCCCCAATGCCTGTCACGCGCGGTTGAAGAACTCGCGGCCGCCGCGGATGGACTGCACGCGCTCGACCAGCAGCTCGAAGTGCTCGGGGACGTCCACGAAGTTGAGCCGCTCGCTGTTGACGATCAGCAGCGCGCTCTCGTCGTAGTTGTAGAAGTAGCGCGTGTAGGTGTCGGAGATGGCGCGCAGGTAGTCGTCCGCGATGCCCGCCTCCATCGGGTTGCCGCGACGCCGCACGCGCTCGACCAGCGTCTCCACCTTCGCCTGCAGGTAGATCACGAGGTCCGGCGTGGGCGCCTGCGGCCGCACGTGGTCGAAGATGCGCGTGTACAGGCCGAACTCGTTGTCGTCCAGGGTCAGGCGGGCGAAGAGCGGGTCCTTCTGCAGCGCGAAGTCGGCCACCGTGGGCCGGCCGAACAGGTCGGGCTGGCGCAGGCTCTCGAGCTGGTGCAGGCGCTGGAAGAGGAAGAAGAGCTGCGTGGACAGCGCGTGCCGGCGCATGTCGCGGTAGAAGAGCGGCAGGAAGGGGTTGGCCTGCGGCTCCTCGAGCACCACGTTGGCGTTCAGGCGCCGCGCGAGCAGCTTCGCGAGGCTCGTCTTGCCGCACCCGATGGGCCCCTCGACCACGATGAAGCGGTGTTTCATGGGCCCTCCGGCAGCCTCTCGATGGCCTGGTCGCCCACCCGGTCGCGGTACGAGGCCGCCGCGCCGCGCCCCGGGATGATGGCATCGGGCCACACGTCCAGCAACGGCGCGAGCACGAAGGCGCGCTCGTGCGCGCGCGGGTGCGGCAGCGTGAGCCCGTGCTCGTGGAGGACGAGGTCGCCGTAGAGCACGACGTCGAGGTCGAGCGTGCGCGGGCCGTTGGGGAGGTCCCGCACGCGGCCGTGCCGCCGCTCGATGGCGAGGAGCCCGGCGAGGAGCTCGCGCGGGCCGAGGGCCGTCTCCACCAGCGCGCAGGCGTTGATGAACGCGGGCTGGTCGAGGTAGCCCACGGGCGCGGTGCGATAGAGCGCGGAGCGCGCGAGGAGCCGCGTCGAGGGGAGCGCCCCCACTTCCCCGAAGGCCCGGCGCACGCGCGCCTCGGGATCGTCGAGGTTGGAGCCCAGCGCGACCACGGCGCGAACCGGGTTCATTCGTCGGCGCCCGGCGCCACTTCCTCCGGCGAGCCGCCGTCCTCCGGACGCCGCTTGCCGCCCCGCCGGCGGCGCTTCTTCTTCTTCGGGCCGTCGTCGGCTTGCAGCATGCGGCTGCGCTCCTCGCCGGAGGCGTCCTGGAACTTCTCCCACCAGTGCGCGATCTCCAGGGGCGCGTTGCCGGCCTGCGCGCGCAGCTCGAAGAAGTCGTAGGCGGCGCGGAAGCGCGGGTGCTCCAGAAGCCGGAAGGGGCGCGTGCCGCCGCGCTGCAGGAAGCGCGGCTGCAGCAGCCACAGCTCCTTCATCGTCGCGTCGAAGCGGCGCGGGATGGCGAGCGACTCGCGCTGCGCGTCCAGCGCGTCGTGCATCGCCGAATGCAGCGACGGCGTCGACGGCTGGCCCTTCTCCTCCAGCTCGTGCCAGCGCCGCTCGACGCGGCCCCACAGGAGCGCGGCCAGCAGGAAGGCGGGCGAGACGGGCTTGTCCTCGCGCAGGCGGTCGTCCGTCGCCTTGAGCGCGGCCATGGCGAACGGGCCGGTCGCCGCGTCCTCGAGCGAGTCGTCGAGCAGCGGCAGCAGGCCGTGGTGCAGCTCCAGGTCGCGCAGCCGCTGCACGCAGGCCACGGCGTTGCCCGAGAGCAGCATCTTCAGGATCTCCTCGAAGAGGCGCGCCTGGGGCACGTTCTCCAGCAGGTGCCTGAGCTCGCGGATCGGGGCGGCGGTCTTCGGGTCGATCGTGAGGCCCAGCTTGGCCGACAGGCGGGCGGCCCGCAGCATGCGCACCGGGTCCTCGCGGTAGCGCGTCGCGGGGTCGCCGATCATCACGAGCTTCCTCGCGACGAGGTCCTTCACGCCGTGCTGGTAGTCCCAGACCTCCTCCTTCACCGGGTCGTAGAAGAGCGCGTTCACGGTGAAGTCGCGGCGCACGGCGTCCTCGGCCTGCGTGCCGAAGACGTTGTCGGAGAGCACGCGGCCGTGCACGTCCTGCCTGTCCTTCTCGTCGTCGTCGGCCTCGGGGTCCTTCGTCGTGAAGTGGGCGCGGTAGGTCGAGACCTCGACCGTCTCCGCGCCGAACATCACGTGCACGATCTGGAAGCGCCGGCCGATGATGCGCGAGCGGCGGAAGAGCGAGCGCACGTCGTCGGGGTGCGCGCTGGTGGCCACGTCGAAGTCCTTGGGCCGCCGCCCCAGGATCAGGTCGCGCACCGCCCCGCCGACCACGTACGCGGTGTGGCCGGCGCGCTGCAGCTCCTCGCAGGTCTTGCGGGCGCCGCGGCTGATGTGGTCCTTGCGGATGTGGTGCTTGTCGGGACCGTAGACGACGGGCTTCGAGGGGTGCGCGGCCTGCTTGGCGCCGCGGCCGAAGACCCGCGAGATGAACGACTTGATCATGCGCGCATCCTCGGAGTGGGGCGGCCGCGGCTGCGGCCGATGGGTGCGGAGTTCATGTGAGCTCGGGCTGGAGCGCCGCCTTGAGGAGCGGCACGGTGATGGGGCGCCCGGTCTCGAGCGAGTACCGGTCGAGGGTGTCGAGCGCCCGCATGAGCGACGGCATGTCGCGCCGCGCGTGGGTGAGGAGGTAGGACGCCACCTCCTCGGTCAGGGCGAAGCCGCGCGCGCGGGCGTGCGCCGCCAGCGCGTCGCGCTTCTCGTCGTCGGTGAGCGCCTGGAGCCGGTAGGTGAGGCCGGTGGCCAGACGCGTGGCGAGGTCGCGGCGCAGGGCCACGTCCTTCGGGGCCGCGTGGGCCGAGACGACGATCAACTCGAAGGCGCGCTCGTTGAAGGCGTTGAAGAGGGCCACCTGCCTCGCCTCGGCCAGGCGCTCGGCGTCGTCCAGGACCAGCACCCCGCCGGACTCGGTGCCGAGGTAGTCCTCGCCGCGCACGTACCGGGCGGCCGGGCGGGCGGCCGCGAAGGCGCGCAACAGGTGGGACTTGCCGGCGCCCGTCTCGCCCCAGAGGTAGAGCACGCGCTCCGGAATGGCCGAAAGTGCCGCGCGCACGGCCGCCAGCGGCTCGGCGTTGTGGCCGGGTACGAAGTTTTCGAAGGTAGGCGCGGGGGCCTGGGCGAAGTCGAGGAGCAGCTGCCTCATCGGGGCTCCCTGGGCCTGCGCCGCGGCGCAGGATTGCGCCGCCCGGCTTGGCCCGGGCGCGCCCGGCGGGATGACCCTCCGCGAAGCGCGTTTTGTGCGCCCGAATTCTAGCACGCGCCCGGACGCGGGCCCTGAACGATTCCCCTATGGCAGAATCGAAGGCTAAACGGAGAATCCCCATGGCAGTGGCCACCCCCATCCAGATCCGCTTCGAGCGCTTCGACGGCGCCCTCGACATCGCGCCGGCGAAGCCGCCCCGCGTCGTCACGGACCAGGAGAAGCCCGCGCTCCTCGCCCGCATCCGCGAGCGCCTGAAGGCGATGGACGCCGTCCTCGTCGCGCACTACTACGTCCACCCGGACCTCCAGGACCTCGCCATGGCCACCGGCGGCACGGTGTCCGATTCGCTGGAAATGGCGCGCTTCGGCCACGACCACCCCGCGAAGACCGTCGTGGTGGCGGGCGTGCGCTTCATGGGGGAGACGGCCAAGATCCTCAACCCCGAGAAGCGCGTCCTCATGCCGGACCTCGGCGCGGAGTGCTCGCTGGACCTCGCCTGCCCCGCCGACGAGTTCGCGAAGTTCTGCGACGCCCACCCCGACCGCGTGGTGGTCGTCTACGCCAACACCAGCGCCGCGGTGAAGGCGCGGGCCGACTGGATGGTCACCTCGTCGATCGCCGAGAAGATCGTGGCCCACCTGCACGCCGAGGGGAAGAAGGTCCTCTTCGCGCCCGACAAGCACCTGGGCGCCTACATCCAGAAGGTCACCGGCGCCGACATGCTGATGTGGAACGCGGCCTGCGTCGTGCACGACGAGTTCAAGGCGGTGCAGCTCGAGGAGCTGAAGCTGAAGCACCCCGACGCCAAGGTGCTGGTGCACCCGGAGTCGCCCGCGAACGTGATCGAGCTGGCCGACGCCGTCGGCTCCACCACCGGCATCATCGAGGCGGCCGTGCGGCTGGGCGCCAAGGAATACATCGTGGCCACCGACGGCGGGCTCCTCCACCAGATGCGCAGGCGCCTGCCCGGCGTGAACTTCATCGAGGCGCCCACGGCCGGAAAGGGCGCCACGTGCCAGAGCTGCGCCCACTGCCCGTGGATGGCGATGAACGGCCTGCACAACCTGCTCGACGTGCTCGAGACCGGCCGCAACGAGATCCACGTCGACCCGGCGGTGGGAACGCGCGCCAAGGTCTCCATCCAGCGCATGCTCGACTTCGCCCGGGCGCATCTGCCCGCCCTGAAGGGCAGCGGCGACGCCTGATCCACCCGCAACTTCCCGAGGCAATCCCCATGCAGAAGAACCTGGCCGCGCTGCTCGCGGGCTCCGTCACCGCCGCGGCCGCGGTGGCCGCGCCGTCCGCGACCGCGCCCGCGCCGGCCCCCGAGAAGCTCCTCTACGCCGAGGGCGGGATGCTGGTGCTCGTCGCACCCGCCTTCCCCCGCGAGGCGCTCGCCCAGGGGCTGACGGCGCGCATCGACGTCTCCGGCACGGTGCGAACCGACGGCGGCCTCGACAACCCGGCCATCGAGTCGGGCGCCGGCAAGGAAGCCTTCGCCGCGGCCGTGAAGGCGGTCGTGCCGCTGTGGCGGCTGCAGCCGCGCATCGACCCGTCCTCGTGCCTCGCCACCGAAGGCAAGGCCCGCGTATCCATCTGGTTCGACATCGCCAACGGCCAGCCCAAGGTGAGCTACGGCACGGCGCGGCCGGAGGGCGCGAAGGCGCCCGACATCCGCACCGACCGCAAGCCGGACAGGATGGTCGCGCCGCTCTATCCGCAGAAGCTCGCGATGGACCCGAACGCGCCAAAGGCGATCCTCCAGGTGGCCTACGTCGCCGTGGCCGAGGACGGCGCGGTGACCGGCGTGACCGTCGCCCCGATGCTCCACTACCGCGAGTTCGAGCCGCTCCTCGCCGCGGCGATCCGCCAGTGGAAGTACGCGCCGCAGAAATCCCGCTGGTGCGCGGAGGTGCGCTTCCACATGACCCTCGACTGAAACGGGTTGGGGCGCCCTGGAGTAGAATTCCGGTCTGAGTTTTCTCCGGAATCGCCCCCGTGACCGCTTCCACCAATCCCCTGACTTACCGAGATGCCGGCGTCGACATCGACGCGGGCGACGAGCTGGTCGAACGCATCAAGCCCTTCGCAAAGCGCACGATGCGCCCCGAGGTGCTGAGCACCCTCGGCGGCTTCGGCGCGCTGGTGGAAGTGTCGAAGAAGTACAAGAACCCCGTGATGGTCTCGGGGACGGACGGCGTGGGCACGAAGCTCAAGCTCGCCTTCCGCATGAAGAAGCACGACACCATCGGCATCGACCTCGTGGCGATGAGCGTGAACGACGTCCTCGTCACCGGCGCCGAGCCCATCTTCTTCCTCGACTACTTCGCGTGCGGGAAGCTGCGCGTGGACGTGGCCGCCGACGTGGTGAAGGGCGTGGCCGCGGGCTGCGAGCAGGCCGGCTGCGCGCTCATCGGCGGCGAGACGGCGGAAATGCCCGGGCTCTACGACCCGAACGAGTACGACCTCGCGGGCTTCGCCCTGGGCCTCGTGGAGAAGGACCGCATCATCGACGGCTCGACCATCGTCCCGGGCGACGCGGTGGTGGGCCTCGCCTCGAGCGGCGTGCACTCCAACGGCTTCTCGCTGGTGAGGAAGATCCTCGCCGTCACCGAGGCGTCGCTCGAGGATGCCTTCGACGGCCGCACCCTGGGCGAGGCGCTGCTCGAGCCCACGCGCATCTACGTGAAGCCGGTGCTCGCCCTGCTGGACAAGATGCCGCTCAAGGGCATCGCGCACATCACCGGCGGCGGCCTCGTGGAGAACGTGCCGCGCGTGCTGCCCGCGAACACCGCGGTGCGCCTGGAGAAGGCGCGCTGGCCGCGGCCCGCCGTCTTCGACTGGCTGCAGACGCAGGGCAACGTCCCCGAGGCCGAGATGCACCGCACCTTCAACTGCGGCATCGGCATGGTGCTCGTGATGGCGAGGGAACACGCCGCGGCCGCGATCACGTCGCTGGGCATCCACGGCATTCCCGCGTGGGAAGTGGGCGCCGTCGTCTCCCGCGAGGGCGACGCGCCGCAGACCGTCGTCGTCTGAAAAAGGGGTCAGATCCCTTTATTGGGACGGTTCTACAGAACGGGTCTGGTTAAAGTGGGACGGTTCTACAGAACCGGTCTATTCACGGAAGAAGATCGATGCCCGCGTTCAGAACGAAATAGACCGGTTCTGTAGAACCGTCCCACTTTAACCAGACCCGTTCTGTAGAACCGTCCCAATAAAGGGATCTGACCCCTTTTTCGGAAACCTTGCCGGGAGCGCCATGAAATCCGCCGTCATCCTCATCTCCGGCCGGGGCAGCAACATGCAGGCCCTGGTGGAGGCGAAGCCGGGGCTGGAATTCCGCGCGGTGATCTCCAACCGCCCGGCCGCCAAGGGCCTCGAGTGGGCGGCCTCGCGCGGCATGCCCACCGGCGTCGTGGACCACAAGGCCTTCGCATCGCGCGAGGCGTTCGACGCCGCGCTCGCGCAGGCCATCGACGCGCACGCGCCGGATTACCTCTTCCTCGCCGGCTTCATGCGCATCCTCACCGAAGGCTTCATCGACCGGTACCCGAGGCGCATCCTGAACATCCACCCCTCCCTGCTGCCGTCCTACCCGGGGCTCGACACGCACCGCCGCGCGATCGAGGCGGGAGTCAAGCTGCACGGGGCCACGGTGCACTTCGTCACGCCCGCGCTGGACCACGGCCCGATCCTGGTCCAGGCGGCCGTGCCGGTGCTCGACGGCGACACCGAGGAGGCGCTCGCCGCCCGGGTGCTGGCGCAGGAGCACCGCATCTACCCGCTGGCGGCGCGCTGGCTCGCCGAGGGTCGCGTCGAATTCCGCGGCCCGGATGTCGTCCAGGTGAGCGGGTCGGGCGTTGGTACGGACTGGGCCATCGCTCCCCGGGACCCCCCATGAGGCTTCTCGCCTTCGCCGTCGCCTTCGCCAGCCTCGCCGCCGCCGCCGCGCCCGCCCTCCCCACCGAGATCGCGGCGGAGTACCGCATCTCCACCGCCGGGGTGGCCATCGGGCACGTCCAAGAGACCTACGTGCGCACCGGCGACACCTACCGCATCGAGAGCACGACGCGGGCCGAGGGCGTGTTCCGCCTCTTCCGCGACGACACGATCGTGCTGTCGAGCGCCGGAAGGCTGGGTCCGAAGGGACTGCAGCCGCTGCGCTTCGAGCAGCGGCGCCTGGGCGACTCGAGCCGCGACATCGTCGCCGACTTCGACTGGGGTAAGGCGCAGTTGCGCAGCGTCTACCGCGGCGAGGAATCGGTGAACGCCCTGCCGCCCGGCACCCAGGACCGCCTGTCCGTGCTCTACCAGTTCATGCACGTCAGGCAGGCCGGCGAGGTCGTGAAGATGCACATGTCGAACGGGCGCAAGGTGGAGCTCTACGCCTACCGCAAGGTGGGCACCCCGACGATCGACACGCCGGCAGGCGAGTTCGCGACCCTGCACTACGAGCGCATCACCGGGAGCGAGAAGGAAAACCGCGCCCAGCTGTGGCTCGCGCGCGACCGCTTCAGCCTGCCGGTGCGCATCGTGTTCGAGGACTCCAAGGGCCTCAGGCTCGAGCAGAACCTCGTGAGCCTCACGACCCGCTAGCCATGGACTTCTCCGGCATCCTCGCCCCCTCCTGGCGCCCCGCCGCCGTCGCCGTGGCCGTTTCGGCCCTGGTGCACGCAACGGCGCTCGTGGGCCTGCAGGTGCCGGATGCGGGCGAGGCGAGCCTCGATGCGCCGCCCCTCGAGGCAACGCTCGTTCCCGCGCCGGAAGCCCTGCCTGCCCCCGTGGCCGCGCCCCCGCCGAAGCCGCGCGCGCGACCGCGCCCCAGGCCGCCCCGCGCCGACGAAACCGTGGCCACCCTGCCGGCCGCCATCGAGGAGGCGGCGCTCGCCCCGCTGGAGGCCGATGCAGCGCTCCCGCCCGAGGGCGAGCCGCTCCCGGAGATGGTCGCCCTCGCGCAGCCGTCGGTGCCGGCCGCTCCCGCGGAACTCCCCCGCTTCGACCGCGACGCCTTCCCCGCCGAGGTGAGCATCGCCTATTCGCTCACCTCGGCCTTCGCCGACGGCGTCGCCGAGTACACCTGGAAGCGCGACGGCGACCGCTACGAGATCACCGGCTTCGCGGAGGCGGTGGGCTTCTTCACGCTGTTCCTCGAAGGCCAGATCAACCAGTCGACGAGCGGCCACGTGACCGCCGAGGGGCTGCGCCCCGACCGCTTCACGGAGCGTCGCGGGACCACGCCCGAGGAGGGCCTTTCGTTCGACTGGGACGCGCGCCAGGTGGAGTTCCGCCGCGGCGACGACCTCCGCACCGCCCCGCTGGCCGACGCCACCGTCGACTGGCTCTCCATGATCTTCCAGCTTGCCCACATGCCCCCGAAAGGCGACACGATGGACCTTCGCGTCTACACCCAGCGCCGCCTCTACCAGTACCGCCTGCAGGTCGTGGGCTTCGAGGACCTGGAGCTGCCCTTCGGCAACGCCAGGACGCTGCACCTTCGCCATGCGGGGCAGAAGCCCGAGGAGGTCGTCGACGTGTGGCTCGGCGTCGACCAGCACTATCTCCCCGTGAAGCTGCGCTATCCCGTGGCCCGCAACCGCCTCGTGGTCGAGCAGACCGCCACCTCCGTGAGGGCACGCTGATGTCCGCGACCCTCACCCGCACGCAGATCGACGCCATCGTCCACGCCCTGGCCGAAGTGCTGCCGGCGCGCAGCCCCGCCGACGTGGTCATGAAGCACTACTTCCGCGAGAACCGCGCGCTGGGCAGCCGCGACCGCGCCCTCGTCGCCGACACGGTGTACTCGGTGCTGCGCCGCCGCCGGCTCCTGGAAAGGCTCACCCCCTCGTCCTCGCCGCGCGAGCTGGCGCTCGCCTCCCTCGTGAAGCTGCAGGGCATCAGCATCGGCCAGCTCGAATCCCTCCTCAAGAGCTCGGAGCGCAACTGGCTCGCCGCGCTCAAGGCCGAGGACATCGACGCCCTTCCCTTCGAGGTGAGGGCCGACCTCCCCGACTGGGTGATCGCGCGCCTGCGCAAGCACCACGCCGACGACGAGATCATGGCGCTCGCCCGGAGCCTGCAGCACCCCGCCCCGCTCGACCTGCGCGTGAACACGCTGAAGGCCCCGCGCCAGGCGGTGCTCGACCGGCTCGAGGCCGACGGCACGCCCGCCGCGCCCACCCGCTACTCGCCGATCGGCGTGCGCCTGAAGGAGAAGATCGCGCTGAACAAGCACCCGATGTTCCTCGACGGCGCGGTCGAGGTGCAGGACGAGGGCAGCCAGATCCTCGGGCTCCTCGTCGAGCCCAGGCGCAGCGACATGGTGGTCGACTTCTGCGCCGGCGCCGGCGGCAAGACCCTGCAGCTCGGCGCCGCGATGGGCTCGCACGGGCGCCTCTACGCCTACGACGTCTCCGACAAGCGCCTGGCGAACCTCACGCCGCGGCTGCGCCGCTCGGGGCTTTCCAACGTGCACCCGCAGCGCATCAGCGGCGAGAACGACACCAAGGTGAAGCGGCTGCGCGGCAAGGTCGACCGCGTGCTGGTCGACGCCCCGTGCACGGGGCTGGGGACGCTGCGGCGCAACCCCGACCTCAAGACGCGGCAGACGGAGGCGGGGCTCGCCGAGCTCAACGCCAAGCAGTACGCGATCCTCGAGGCCGCCGCGAGCCTCGTGAAGCCGGGCGGGCGCATCGTCTACGGCACCTGCAGCCTGCTCGAGGAGGAGAACGAGGCGATCGTCGAGCGCTTCCTCGCCGCGCACCCCGACTTCTCGGTCGTGCCCTGCGCGGAGGTCCTCGCGCGCCTGGGGCTCGACATTCCCGGCTGCGAGCGCTGGCTGCGCCTGCTGCCGCACGTCCACGACACCGACGGCTTCTTCGCCGCGGTGATGCAGCGCGCCGCGTGAGGCGCGGGCTCGCGCTCCTCGCGCTGGGGTTCGCCACCGCGCTCGCGTGGGCGCAACCCGCGCCGCGCACCGGGGAACCGGCGGCCGCCGCCCGCGTCGAGGCGTACTTCACGCCCGGCGACGACGTGGCGCGGGTGATCTCGGGGCGCATCGACGCGGCACGGCGAACCGTGCAGGTGCAGGCCTACCTCTTCACCAACAGGCGGATCGCCGCCGCCCTCGCGAAGGCCGCGCGCCGGGGCGTCGCCGTGGAGCTCGTGGCCGACGCGCGCCAGCACGAGGCGGGCGGGCTGCCCGTGCTCAAGACCCTGGACCGCGCCGGCGTGCGCATCTGGCTCGCCGGCGACTTCGCGGCCTTCCACAACAAGGTCGTCCTCGTCGACGCGGGCACGCCCGCGGCCGTCGTGGTCACCGGGAGCTTCAACTTCACGCAGTCCGCGCAGGACAGGAACGCCGAGAACGTCGTGGTGATCTCCGCAAGCCCCGAGGTGACGGGGCGCTTCGCGCGCGACTTCGAGCGCCACCGCGCGCGGGCCTCGCGGTTACAATGACGGCCCCATGAGCCCGCTCGAGAAGACGCTGGAAGCCTTCGCCACGCAGGCGACGACGACGCACGGGTTCCTGCAGCTCGCCGTCATCGCCGCGGGGCTCGGCTTCGGGTGGCTCGCCGCGCGCGTGATGCGCCGGCGCGTGACGCAGGCGGCGCTCTGGAAGTTCGGCACGGGGGGCTTCGACCGCGTCGCCTTCCCGCTCGCTGCGCTGGCCCTCATCTGGGGAACCCGGTTCCCCATGCAGAAGGCCTTCAAGACGCCCTTCGTCGACCTGGCCGTCTCGCTGCTGGTCGCCTTCGCCGTCATCCGCCTGGCGGTCTACGTGCTTCGCCACGTCGTGCCGGACGGCGCCTTCCTGCGCGGCTCGGAGCGCACCATCGCCATCGCGATGTGGGTGGGGGTGGCGCTGCACCTCGTCGGCATCCTGCCCGAGGTCTGGGAGGCCCTGGATTCCATCGCCTTCACCGTCGGCAAGCAGCGCATCTCGCTGCTGCTCGTGCTGCAGGGGCTCGTCTCGGCCGCGATCGCGCTCGCCATCTCCATGTGGCTCGCCAAGCTGATCGAGGGGCAGATCCTTGCCGCGGAGCACGTCGAGCTCTCCACGCGCGTGGTGATCGCGAAGCTCGTCCGCGCGCTGGCCTTCTTCCTGGCGATCCTCGTGGCGCTCCCGATCGTGGGCATCGACGTGACCGCGCTCTCGGTGTTCGGCGGCGCGCTGGGCGTGGGCCTCGCCTTCGGGCTGCAGAAGATCGCGAGCAACTACGTGAGCGGCTACATCATCCTGCTCGACCGCTCGGTTCGCATCGGCGACCTCGTCACCGTGGACAACCGGCACGGCGTGGTGAAGGAGATCGCCTCGCGCTACACGGTGATCCGCAGCCTCGACGGCACCGAGTCCATCCTGCCCAACGAGACGCTCATCACCCAGTCGGTGACGAACCACTCGTACACGGACCGCAAGGTGCTGCTGAAGCTGAAGGTGACGGTCGGCTACGGTTCGGACGTGGACCGCGTCTTCGCGCTGATGCTGCAGTCCGCGCGAAACCAGCCGCGCATCCTGGCGGACCCGGCACCCGGGGCCTGGATCGTGGCGCTCGGCGACAACGGCATCGAGATCGAGATGGGCGCGTGGATTTCCGACCCGGACCAGGGCCAGGTGGCGCTGCGCGGCGCCGTCCTCAAGGAGATTCTGGAGGCCTTCCGTGCCGAGGGCATCGAGATCCCGTTCCCGCAGCGCGAAGTGAGGATCCTCGGGCCGTCCGCCCAGGGAAAAGATCCCGCGATTACAGCGGGTTAGTGATTTCCCGCCCCTTGCCGAACAGCGGCCGCGAAGGCATTGGGATAGAATTCGCGGCCGGGATTCGTCCAAACCTGCCATCGAGCGGGCTTCACTGACTTAAAGGCGCCAACCAAATGATTTTCGACGGTCTGCTGGACCTGCCCTGGTGGGGCAAGCTGCTTGTCCTCCTCGTCCTCGTCCAGATCACGATTGCCGGGGTGACGCTCTACCTGCACCGATGCCAGGCGCACCGGTCGCTCGAGCTGCACCCGGTCGTGAGCCACTTCTTCCGCCTCTGGCTGTGGCTCACCACGGGCATGGTCACCAAGGAATGGGCGGCGATCCACCGCAAGCACCACGCCAAGTGCGAGACGGCCGAGGACCCGCACAGCCCGCAGTTCTACGGCATCAATCGCGTGCTCTTCGCCGGGGTGTTCCTCTACGTGAAGGAATCGCACCACCCCGAGACCATGCAGCGCTACGGCCACGGCACGCCCGACGACTGGCTCGAGCGCAAGATCTACTCCCCGTACCACAAGTTCGGCATCATCCTCACGGCCGCCACGAACATCGCCCTCTTCGGCGTCGTGCCGGGGCTCCTCATGTTCGGCGTGCAGATGGCGTGGATCCCCTTCTGGGCCGCCGGCGTGATCAACGGGATCGGCCACTTCTGGGGATACCGCAAGTTCCAGACGGAGGACGCGAGCACCAACATCGTTCCCGTCGCGGCCTGGATCGGCGGCGAGGAGCTGCACAACAACCACCACGCCTTCCCCACCTCGGCCAAGTTCTCGGTGCAGTGGTACGAGTTCGACCTGGGCTGGCTGTACATCCAGGTGCTGTCGGCCCTGGGACTCGCCCGCGCCAAGAAGCTTCCGCCCAGGGTGAAGATCGACCCCTCGAAGTCGGTGATCGACGTGCAGACCGTGCAGGCCATCGCGACGAACCGCTACGAGGTGCTGGCCCGCTACGCCAAGTCGATGAAGGCGGCGTGGAACGAGGAGGTGGCGAAGCTCCGCGAGAAGCAGGTCCTCGCCGACAGCGCCACTGCCCGGCGCCTGCGCCGCTGCATCACCCGCGGCACCGTCCCGACGGCGGCCGAGCGCGAGGCCGTCGCGCGCGCGCTCGAGTCCAGCCCGCGCCTCGCCACGCTGTACCGGATGCGCGAGGAGCTCACCAAGACCTGGGAACGCTCCACGCTTTCCACGGAGCAACTCGTGCAGCAGCTGCGCGACTGGTGCGACCGGGCGGAAGCGAGCGGCATCGAGACCCTCGCGGAGTTCTCGCAGCGCCTTCGCCGCTACGCCGCGGCCTGACGCCCGGTGTCAGACACCGTGTCTGACACCGCGACAGGCACCGCGGGCACCGCGCTCGTCTTCGGGGCGAGCGGGTACATCGGAAGCCACCTCGTCCCCGCGCTCGCCGAACGCGGCTGGCGCGTGCGCGCCTCGGCGCGCAACCTCAAGGTCCTCGAGTCACGCGGCTGGCAGGGCGTCGGGCTCGTCGCCGCCGACGCGCTGAAGCCGGAAACGCTTGCGGCCGCCCTCGCCGGCATCGACGTCGCCTGGTACCTCGTCCACTCGATGGCCGCCGGGCCCGAGTTCGGCAGACTCGACCTCGAGGCCGCGGACAACTTCGCGAAGGCCTGCGCCGCCGCCGGCGTGAAGCGCATCGTGTACCTGGGAGGGCTGGTTCCGCAGGGTGCGGATTCCGAGCACATCCTGTCGCGGCGCGACACCGGCGAGAGACTGCGCTCGCACCCGGTCCCGGTCACGGAGATCCGCGCCGGCATCATCGTGGGGCCCGGCTCCGCCGCCTTCGAGGTGATGCGCGACCTCGTGCTGCACCTGCCGGTCATGATCACGCCGCGCTGGGTGCGGGCCAAGTCGCCCCCCATCGCCCTGGACAACCTGCTGCACTACCTGGTGGAGGCGCCGCGCGTCCCGGAGATGGCCGGCGGCATCTACGACGCGGGCGGTCCCGAGACGCTCACCTACGAGGCGATGATGCGGGCCATCTGCCGCCTGGTGGGGCACCGCGAGCCGTGGATCCTGCCGGTGCCGGTGCTCACGCCGGAGCTCTCGGCGCACTGGCTCAAGTTCGTCACCGCGGTGCCGGCGAACATCGCCCGCGCCCTCATCGGCGGGCTGAAGCACGACTTCGCGGCCGACGACGCGGCCATCCGCGCGCTGATCCCGCAGAAACTCCTCGGATTCGACGACGCGGTCCGCGCCGCGCTCGAGGCCGAGGCGCGGCACAAGGTCGCGGCGAGGTGGACCGAGGGCGCGTTCCAGTTCCGGGATTACCGGCCCGACTACGCCTACTACGCGAAGCACGCCGGAGGGGAGACGCGCACGCCGGCGACCGCCGCCTCCCTCTGGAAAGTCGTGTCGGCCATCGGGGGCGAGAACCGCTACTACGCCTACAACTTCCTCTGGCGGCTTCGCGAGATCGCCGACTGGCTGGTCGGTGGCGTCGGCATGAACCACGGCCGGCGCGACCCCGACGAGGTGCGCGTGGGCGACGTGATCGACTCGTGGCGCGTCATCGGGGTGGAGCCGGGGCACCGGCTCACGCTTTCCTTCGGGATGAAGGCCCCGGGGGCCGGCGTGCTGGAGTTCGAGATCGAGGAAACCGCGCCGGGCGAGCGGCGCATCGCCGTCAACGCCTACTGGCACCCCGCCGGGGTCTGGGGGCTCGCCTACTGGTTCGCGATGTTCCCCGCCCACCTGGTGCTGTTCGACGCGCTGGTGAAGGAGATCGCGCGGCGGGCGAAGGTCGCCGACGCTTCCTCCGTCATTCCCGCCTGACCCGTCATTCCCGCGCAGGCGGGAATCCAGCCCCAAACAAAAAACCCCGCCGGGGCGGGGTTCTCGCTGGATCCCCGATGTCTCGGGGATGACCTTCGTGCGCGGCACTGGCGTGCCACTGCGAAGCTCACTTGAGCTTCGTTTCCTTGT
This sequence comes from Lysobacter sp., assembly GCA_023700985.1. Taxonomy (GTDB): domain Bacteria; phylum Pseudomonadota; class Gammaproteobacteria; order Burkholderiales; family Usitatibacteraceae; genus FEB-7. The sequence continues at coordinate 8,904 of JAMPXV010000007.1, read as the reverse complement.
AGGTCACGTGCTTGCGGGCCTTGGGGTCGTACTTCATCATTTCCAGCTTCTCGGGCTTGGTCTTCTTGTTCTTCGTGGTCGTGTAGAAGTGACCCGTGCCGGCGGTGGATTCCATCTTGATCTTTTCGCGCATGGCCGGCTCCTCAGATCGCTTCGCCGCGCGCGCGCAGCTCGGCGAGCACCACGTCGATGCCCTTCTTGTCGATCGTGCGAAGGCCGGCGTTGCTGAGCCGCAGCTTCACGTAGCGGTTCTCGCTCTCGACCCAGAGCCTGCGGTACTGCAGGTTGGGCAGGTAGCGGCGCTTGGTCTTGTTGTTGGCATGGGACACGTGGTTGCCCACGATGGGGCCCTTGCCCGTGATTTGGCAGACTCGAGACATGGGATTTCTCCGATCCGTCGCCCCGGAAAAGCCGAGGCGGAAAGCCGTAGATTATAGCCCAGGGCAAGCCGCCTCTTCAACCTGATTCCATTGGGATTTCAGGGCTACAGCAACCCCCGCTCGGCAAACGACAGGAATGCGCCCGGCGCCACGATGAAGTGGTCCAGCACCCTCACGTCCACCAGGGCCAGGGATTCCGCCAGCGAACGCGTAAGTGCTTGATCCTGAAGGGAAGGTTCGGCCACCCCCGAGGGATGGTTATGGGCCAGGATGACCCCCGCGGCATTGTGGGCGAGCGCTTGCTTCACGACCTCCCGGGGGTAGACGCTGGTCTGCGTGAGGGTGCCGCGGAAGAGCTCCTCGGCGGCGATCACCCGGTTCTGGGCGTCGAGGAAGACCCCCCAGAAGACCTCGTGACCCAGGTGCTGCATGCGCAGGCGCAGGTAGCCGCGCACCGCCGTGGGCGAGGCGAGGCTGTCGCGGGCGAGCATTTCCTCGCGCAGCGAACGGCGCGAGAGTTCCAGCGCCGCGGCGAAGCGGGCCGCGGGGACGGCCCCCACCCCGGGCACTGCCGCCACCTCGGGCAGGGGGGCCACGAGCAGCCGGGATACGTGACCGAAGCGCGCGAGCAGCTCGTTGGCGACGTCGGCGGCCGGCCGGCCCGCCACCCCCGTGCGAAGCATGAGGGCCACGAGTTCGGCATCGGAAAGCGAGGCGGGGCCGGCGGCGGCGAGGCGCTCGCGCGGGCGGCCCGCGGCAGGCCAGGGAACGGGGTTCATGGGCGACTCTCTCTAGTAGAATGCTGCGATGGAAAAGACGGGGAAGCACCGCGTTCTACTAGGGGTCACGGGGGGCATTGCCGCCTACAAGGTGGCCGAACTCGCGCGGGCGCTCATCCGCAATAACGTCGAAGTGCAGGTCGCGATGACAGAGGCGGGCACGAAGTTCGTGACCCCGGCGACCTTCCAGGCGCTCACCGGGAAGCCCGTGGTGACGGACCTCTGGGACGCGAGCTTCCCCAACGCGATGGCGCACATCGAGCTCTCGCGCGGGGCCGACGCGATCGTGATCGCCCCGGCCAGCGCCGACTTTCTCGCGAAGCTCGCGCACGGGCTCGCCGACGACCTCCTGTCGACCGCCTGCCTCGCGCGCAACTGCCCGCTGCTGGTGGCCCCGGCGATGAACCGCGAGATGTGGGACAACGCCGCCACGCAGCGCAACCTCGCGCTGCTGCGCGCCGACGGCGTGTCGATCCTCGGCCCCGCCTCGGGGGACCAGGCCTGCGGCGAGGTCGGCATGGGCCGGATGCTCGAGCCCGAGGAACTGCTGCAGTCGATCCTCGCCTTCCTGTCGCCCAAGCGGCTGGCCGGGCGCCGCGTGCTCGTCACCGCCGGCCCGACCTTCGAGGCCATCGACACGGTGCGCGGCATCACCAACCTGAGTTCCGGGAAGATGGGCTACGCCCTCGCCGAGGCGGCGGCGGCCCTCGGGGCGGACGTGACGCTGGTCTCGGGCCCGACCTCGCTCGCGCCGCCGGCGAACGCCCATTTCGTGTACGTGACGAGCGCGGCCGAGATGTTCAACGCCGTGACCGCGCACGCAAGCGGCGCCGACCTCTTCTTCAGCGTCGCGGCCGTGGCCGACTACACCCCGGAGGCGCCCGCGAAGCGCAAGCTCAAGAAGTCGGGCGAGCCCCTGGAGATCAAGCTCAAGCCCACGGTGGATATCCTCGCGCAGGTGGCGAAGATGGCCGGCGGGCCCTTCTGCGTGGGCTTCGCCGCGGAGAGCGAGAACCTCGCCGAGTACGCGCAGGCCAAGCGCGCGCGCAAGAACATCCCGATGATCGTCGCGAACCTCGTGCAGCACACCATCGGGCGCGAGGAGAACGAGGTCACGATCTACGACGACGCGGGCGCCCACCCGCTCGCGCGGGCGCCGAAGTCGCGCATCGCGCACGCGATCCTCGCGCACGCCATCGCGCTCTTCGAGGCGAAGCGCGGCGGGGCGACGGTCACCCCGATCAAGCAGGCTTCCTGATCCCTATGCTATCCCTGTTTCCGCCTGGCGGCGGAGTAGGGCGTTTAACGCCGATGAACGCCGATCAAGAGCCGATAAACGCCGAGTATTCCGATTCGAAGCGAACACCTCGAGCTGGTACCGTCAGAGTCCGGATTCCAGCCTGCCCAGACACCCAGCGCACACGATTCATCGGCGTTCATCGGCTCTTGATCGGCGTTCATCGGCGTTTCCAAAGCCTTTCCCCAATCGTAGCCACAGTCCCATGAAAAGACTCGACGTGAAGATCCTCGACGAGCGCATGCGCTCGCAGCTCCCGGCCTACGCCACCGGCGGGTCCGCGGGCCTCGACCTGCGCGCCTGCCTCGACGAGCCGCTGACGCTCAGGCCCGGCGACTCGGCCCTCGTGCCCACGGGCATCGCCATCCACGTCGGCGACCCGGGCCACGCCGCCGTGCTCATCCCGCGCTCCGGCCTCGGGCACAAGCACGGCATCGTGCTCGGGAACCTCGTGGGGCTCATCGACTCGGACTACCAGGGCCAGGTCTTCGTGTCCTGCTGGAACCGCGGCCGGGAGCCCTTCGTGGTGAACCCGATGGAGCGGATCGCGCAGCTCGTCGTGATCCCCGTCGTCCAGGTGGAACTCAACGTCGTGGACTCGTTCGACGAAAGCGCCCGCGGCGAGGGCGGTTTCGGGTCCACCGGAAAGCACTGAAGGAGATCGCCATGCACGGAATCGTTCTCTTCGCCCACGGCGCGCGCGACCCCGAATGGGCGCGGCCCTTCGAGGGCATCCGCGACCGCATTCGCGTCCGTCGCCCCGAGTTCCCGGTGGAGCTCGCCTTCCTCGACTTCATGACGCCGAAGCTCGACGAGGCCGTCGACACGCTGGTGGGCAAGGGGGTCGCCGCCATCACCATCTTCCCGCTCTTCATGGCGCCGGGCGGCCACATCCGCAACGACCTGCCCCGCATCGCGGAGGAACTGCGCAAGTCGCACCCGGGCGTGCCCATCGCGATCCAGACCGCCATCGGCGAGTCGCCCGAGCTCCTCGAGGCGATCGCGGGGTGGATCCTCGACGGCGTCGACTGAACGAGGCGGCGTGAGTAAGGACTATTGGGACGGTTCTACAGAACTGGCCTGTTCAAAGTGGGACGGTTCTACAGAACCGGTCTATTCGCGGAGCAAAAGCGATGACCGCAATTTGAACGGAATAGACCGGTTCTGTAGAACCGTCCCACTTTGAACAGGCCAGTTCTGTAGAACCGTCCCAATAGTCCTTACTCACGCCGCCTCGCTTCACTTGCGCGAGCAGATCGAGAAGCCGTCGTTCCACCCCATCTTGTAGCGCGGGTCGGCGGCGAAGCGCTTCTCGTCCTTGCGCCCGTAGTCGGACTTGCGGGCCGTCTCGCAGCCGTCGATGTAGCCGTCGCGCACGGCAGGCGGATAACCGGTGAGGTTGTAGGCCGGGCGAGGGGCGGCGGCGCGCCGCTGCGTGGCCTCCACGGGCGTTTCCTCGGTGGGTGGCGCCGGCTGCAGAACCGAGCAGGACGCCAGCAGGAAGGGCAGAAGCAGGGATGCCGGTCGGCGCATCGGGGTCCTCGTGCGTTAAAGTGCGTGCGCCGAACTTGTCGGGAGTCTTGTTCTTGGATGCCATTCTAGCCGCTCGCGTTCCCCGCGCCACCGCGTGGCGCGCACTTGCCGCCGCCTTCCTCGCCTTCGCCGGCCTCGCCCTCGCGCAGGCGAAGTTGCCCGTCGCGCAGGTCAAGGTCGCCGGCCACGCCCTGCGCGTCGAGGTCGCCTCGACCGTCGAGCAGCGGATAAAGGGCCTCATGTTCCGCGAGAAGCTCGGCGGCAACGAGGGCATGCTCTTCCTCTTCGACGAGCCCGCCTACCACGCGATGTGGATGAAGAACACGCCGTTGCCGCTGTCGGTGGCCTTCGTCGACGGCGAGGGCCGCATCCTCAACATCATCGACATGGAGCCGCACACGCTCGACCAGCACGCCGCGGCCGGCCCCGCGCTCTACGCGATCGAGACCAACAAGGGCTGGTTCGCCCAGCGCCGCATCAAGCCCGGCGACAAGGTCGCGGGGCTGCCGAAGCCGAAGTGACGAGAGGAATGAATTGCTGACCCCGCTGTCCACCCTTCCGACGCCGACCGCCGGCGCCCGCCATCCGACCACTCACCGCGAAAGGAACCTCATGAAACGCATCGCTCTCGCCGCCGCCATCCTGGCCGCCACGGCCGCCGTTCCCGCCTCCGCCCAGCAGGGCCCGAAGCCGGAAGCCGAGATCCGCTACCGCCAGTCCGTGATGAACGTCACCGGCCGGGCCATGGGCCCCATGGGCGCCATGGCGCAGGGCAAGGCGCCGTTCAACGCCGCCGTCGCGCAGAAGAACTCCGCCCTCGTCGAGACGATGCTGGGCCTGCCGTGGGATTCCTTCGGCCCGGGCACGGACAAGGGCGCGCCCACCAGGGCCGACCTGAAGGTCTGGAAGGAGACGGCCAAGTTCAAGCAGGCCGCGGAAGCCGCGCAGAAGGCCGCCGCCAACCTCGCCGCCGTTGCGAAGACGGGCGACGAAGGCAAGTTCAAGGCCGCTTTCGGCGAACTCGGCAAGGCGTGCAGCTCCTGCCACGACGACTACCAGCTAAAGCAGCCCCGCAGCTGATCAGGACCGTCCCAGCAGCCACCAGACGGCCGCCCCGGCCGCGATAGCGATCGCGGCGGCCGTCGCGAGCCCTCCCCCGCGCGATTCCTCCGCCCCCGGCGCGAGGCGCTTGGTGCCGGTGACCATGGCGCGCACGAGTTCCTGCCGCTTCACCACCGTGTACCAGGCGATCGCGGCAAGATGCAGCGCCACCAGCGCGCCGATCACCCCGTAGTTCGCCTCGTGGACCTCCCCCAGGAAATCCGCCACGGCCGAGCTCGCGTACCGCGCGAGCGGCCCCTCGAAGCCGTAGTCCTCGTCCACCAGGAAGAGCCCGGTGGCGACCTGCACCGCGAGCGCCGAGAGCATCGCGACCACGGACCAGCCTCCCAGCGGGTTGTGCCCGGCGGGTTCGCCATCCGCGCGTCCCGAAGCGACCCCCTTCGCGTAATCGATCACCGTTGCGGGCCCGCGCAGGAAATTCGCGAAGCGCGCGTGCGTGCCGCCCGCGAAGCCCCAGAGGAGGCGGAAGACGAGAAGCGCGAGGATGGCGAGCCCCGAGCGCTTGTGCCATTCCACCGTGGTCGCCCCCAGGATCGAGTCGAACTCGCCCGTGACCAGGCTCGCCGTGACGAGCAGGACGAGCGCCCAGTGGAAGAGCCGCGTGGGAAGGTCCCACACGCGCACGGGGATGCGGTTGTCGTCGTTCATGGCAGAGGTGCTGGAACACGGATGAACATCGATTGCCCCGCCGGCATTCCCGCGGCGCGCCGCTACCGCTAGCCGCCGAAGACGGCCCGCCGGAAGAGCCCGCCCGAGGCGGTCATGAAGAAGAGCATCGGCATCGACAGGACGACGTTGAGCCGCGAGGCGAGGAAGGCCACGCGCCGGGCGCTCGCCTTCTCCTCCTCCGAGGCGGGGACGAGGCCCAGGATCTTCTTCTGGTTCGGCCAGATGATCGCCAGGACGTTGAAGAACATGATGGTGCCGAGCCAGGCGCCCACGCCGATGGGGATGTAGGCGGGCTCCTTGAAGAGGAAGGCATCGTCGGCCTTCCCGCCCAGGAGCGCCATGCCGGCGAGCCAGGTAACCACGGCCGCCCAGCGGAAGTAGAAGAGCGCTCGCGGCGCCACGTGCTTCGCGATGCCGGCCGCGGTGCCGTCGGCCTGCGCGTCCTTCATCGCCGCGGCCTGCACGAAGTTGAAGTAGTAGAGCAGCCCCAGCCACATCACGCCCGCCATGATGTGCAGCCACCGGCCCAGCCCGTACAGGACGAAGTCCACGGTCAGCCTCCCATCAGCGTGCGCACGAGGTAGTACAGGACGGCGGTCAGGGCCAGCCCGCACAGGACGGTGCCCCACAGGGAGTCGAGAGGGTTCTTCATCGGGTCGCTCCGATACCCGCCGGTACTCGGCGAAGGCAGGCATTCTACCACGGCACCCCCCGCCACCTCCCGGATCGGAGGGGGAAATCCTTATAAATAATAATGGGTTAACGGTGCCTCAGGCCGCCAGGCGGCCGGACTGCAGGGCCACCACCGCCTTGGCCTGCATCAGGTCGGGGGCGGCGCCGGCGGCGTGCACGCAGGCCGCGGCGATATTCACCAGCGGCGGGGGCGCGGGGGCCCGGCGCTCCAGGACGGATCGCATCCACGGAACCAGTTGCGCGGCCTCCGGCAGGTCGAAGGCCGGCGGGCGGTCGCCGTGCTCGGCCTCGAAGACGAGCGTTTCGCCGTCCTCCGAAATGCGCGTGATGCGCGGACGCCACGCGAGGTTGCAGCCCGGCGCCGACGCGGGCCAGGCAAGCAGCAGGGACTGCGCGCCGGCAGCGGGCAGCAGGGCCGCGACACGCTCGCTCGGCGTGCCCGCGACGCACATGGCGAGGCGAACGGCGCCCATCGCGCCCGGGTCGAGCGCGTGCGCGGCGAGATGCGCCGGATTGGTGGTGCCCAGCCGCGTGCGCAACGCCAGCAGGTCGCCCAGCGCCGGCGACAGGAGCTGCACGGGCACGAACGCGACGCCCGTCGCGTGCAGCTCGCGATCGGCTTCCGGCAGCGTCGCGCAGGGCAGCACGCCCATCTCGCGCAGCAGCGCCGGCGCCGACGGCCCGCAAGGCGCGTCGAGGGGCCCGTGCAGCACGACGGGCACGTCGAAACGCCGCAGGAACATCGCGAGAAGCACGGAAAAGGCCGCCTCGCCCCGAAGCAGGCCGTACACCGGGATGGAAATCACCGGCCGCGCGAGGGCCGGCGCGAACCTGGGCTGCCGGGCCGCGAGCGCCCGGTGCAGCCCGAGCAGCTCCGCGGGGGACTCGCCGCCGATGGCGAAGGCGGCAAGCAGCGCCCCCAGCTCGAGTTCCGGCAGCGCCCCGTCGAGCACCGCGCTCCAGAGCGCGTGCGCTTCCTCCGGATCCAGCGACGCCCGCGCGTCGGGAGCGGCGGCGTCCCGCTGCAACAGGCGGCGCAGGATCGGGGAGATCGAAAGCATGGCGAGGACTCCTTCGGGGCTTTCCAGGGGTTAGCAGGAGCCGTGCCACGGCCGTTGCCCGCGCCCGCGCCGGGAAGCCGTGCGCGCGGCGCACCGTGCGGGTGCAATGCTGCGGCGCGTCAAGCCCAAACGGGGGCGGCCGTACAATGGCGGGGTGAACGACACCCTTGCCAGCCCGCCCTACGCGGGCCTCAGCCCCGACATGGTGCTCGACGCGGTCGAAAGCGTCGGGTTCCTCGCCGACGGTCGCCAGCTCGCGCTCAACAGCTACGAGAACCGCGTCTACCAGGTGGGGCTGGAGGAGGACCAGGGCGGCCCGCTGGGCGATGCGCGCTTCCTCGTGGCGAAGTTCTACCGGCCGGGGCGCTGGACGGACGAGGAGATCCTCGAGGAGCACGGCTTCGCCCGCGAGCTCGCCGAGCGCGAGATCCCCGTGGTGCCCGCGCTCGAGATCGCCGGCTCGACGCTGCACGAGCACGGCGGCTTCCGCTTCGCCCTCTTCCCGCGCCGCGGCGGCCGCGCCCCGGAGCTCGAGGACCCCTCGACCCTGGAATGGCTGGGGCGCTTCATCGGGCGCATCCACGGCGTGGGCTCGACGAAGCCCTTCGTGCACCGGCCGGCGCTGGACGTGCCGTCGTTCGGCATCGCCTCGCGCGACTGGCTGCTCGCCAACGATTTCATCCCGGCCGACCTGCGCGACGCGTGGTCCGGCGCGGCGGCGCTCGCGATCGAGGGCGCGCAGCACGCGTTCGAGCGCGCCGGCGGCGTGGCGCGCATCCGCCTGCACGGCGACTGCCACGCGGGCAACGTGCTGTGGACGCCGGGCGGCCCGCACTTCGTCGACTTCGACGACGCGCGCACCGGCCCTGCCGTCCAGGACCTGTGGATGCTGCTCTCCGGAGACCGCGCCTCGATGTCGCTGCAGCTTCGCCACGTGCTCGCGGGCTACGAGGACTTCGCCGAGTTCGACGATCGCGAGCTCGCCCTCGTCGAGGCGCTGCGCACGCTGCGGCTGCTGCACTACTCCGCGTGGATTGCGCGCCGCTGGACCGACCCCGCCTTCCCGATGGCCTTCCCGTGGTTCAACACGCAGAAGTACTGGCAGGACCGCGTGCTGGAGCTGAAGGAGCAGGTCGCGGCGATGCAGGAGCCGCCGCTCGTCCCCGCGCGGTAGGAAGGCGGAGAGAAAGGCAAAAGCGGGACGGTTCTACAGAGTAAAAGTGGGACGGTTCTACAGAACCGGTCTATTCAGGACTCGAGGCACGTTCTGCGCGAAACACGGAATAGACCGGTTCTGTAGAACCGTCCCACTTTTACTCTGTAGAACCGTCCCGCTTTTGCCTTTCTCTCCGCCTTCCTACCGCGCGGGG
>JAMPXV010000168.1 GCA_023700985.1 Lysobacter sp. | reverse complement strand
TCGACCGCGATGGTTCCCGCGGCCGCCGCCGACAAACCCTGCACCGGGGCCGACAAGGCCTTCGACGGCGTGACCTCCTGGGCCGCGCTGCAGCACGCGGTGCAGGACTACGGCCACTGCGACAAGGGCAAGACCGCCGAGATCGTCACCGAGGCGCTGCTGCGCGTGGTGATCGGCGGCTGGCCCAAGATCAGCGACGCCGGGCCGATCCTGGAGAAGGACGCGGCCTTCAAGGGCTGGCTCGGCCGGCGGCTCAGCAGCCCGGACATCCTGCCCGAGGATTCGCGCGAGATCCGCGACCTCGCCAAGTCGACCTGTCCCAAGGGCCAGGAGAAGGTCTGTGCGGAGATCCTGTCGTCCATCGAGATGAGCCGGGCCCTCTCGGCGCCCGACCTGATGCTCCTGCCTCCCCCGACGACCCCGGCGCCGGCCAAGAAGCCATGAGGCTCGCCGGCCGCGTGGCGCTCGTCACGGGCGCCGCGCAGGGCATCGGGCTTGCCTGCGCCGAGCTCTTCGCCCGCGAGGGCGCGAAGGTGATGCTCGCGGACATCGACGAGGCCCGGGGCAGCGCCGAGGCGCGGCGGCTGCGCGACGAAGGCCTCGCGGCCCACTTCGCCCCCTGCGACGTCTCGATCAAGAGGCACGTCGACGCCGCCGTGCTCGCCACGGTGGCCGAGTACGGCCGCCTCGACATCCTCGTGGCCAACGCCGGCATCGCGCACGGCGCCGGGTTCCTGGACCTCGAGGAGAAGGACTTCGACCGCGTGATCGCGGTGAACCTGAAGGGCGTCTTCCTCGCCGGCCAGGCCGCCGCGCGCCAGATGGTGAAGCAGGGCGGCGGCGGGGCGATCGTCAACATGTCGAGCGTGAACGCCGTGCTCGCCATCCCCGACCAGGTTCCCTACGTCGTCTCCAAGGGCGGCATCAACCAGCTCACGAAGGTGATGGCGGTGGCGCTCGCCCCGCACGGCATCCGCGTGAACGCGCTCGGCCCCGGCACCATCCTCACCGAGCTCGCCAGGGGCGCGGTGCTGGGCAACGCGGAGGCGGAAGCGAAGATCCTGTCGCGCACGCCGCTGGGCCGGATGGGGGAGCCCGCCGAAGTCGCGAAGGCCGCGCTCTTCCTCGCGAGCGACGACGCCTCCTACGTGACCGGGCAGACCCTCTACCCGGACGGCGGGCGGCTCGCACTCAATTACACGGTGCCCGTCCGCCGATGAGCGTCATCCACGGTAAAATCCTCAGCCTTGCGATCGAAAGGAATCCGCTCATGAAACGCACCGCTCTCGCCCTGGCCCTCGTCCTCGGCGCCACCGCCGCCTACGCCCAGGCGCCCGCCACCCCGGCCGCCACCGTGCCGCCGGCCAAGTGCGAGCCCAAGCCCGTCTACCCGGGCGTGAAGGCCATCCAGCACGACATGAAGCGCGAGGCGTTCCAGAAGGAGCTGAAGGCCTACCAGGACTGCGTCAGGAACTACGTCGCGGAGCGCAAGGCCTTCATCGAGGCGAGCAACGCGGCCATCCGCACGACGGTCGAGGAGCACAACGCGGTCATGACCAAGATCCGCGAGGAGCAGGACGCGGCCCGCAAGGAACAGGAAGGCAAGTAGCCTTCCGCGCCCCTCAGTGCCGGCGCTCGCCGCGGCCCGAGGGCGCGAGCGAGGACAGCTTCTCGTAGAGCGTGGCGCGCGAGATCCCCAGGAGCTCGGCGGCGAGGATCTTCTTGCCGTCGGCCGCCGCGAGGGCCGACCGGATGGCGGCCCGCTCCGCATCGGCGACCACGTCCGCCAGCCGCAGCGTCGGCCTTCCGCCCGCCGGCGTCGCCCCGGCCAGGCGCGGCAGCACCAGGCTGAATTCCTCCGCCGAAAGGCGCGGCGCGTCCGAGCGCATCGCCACCTGCTCGAGCACGTTGCGCAGCTCGCGGATGTTGCCGGGCCACGCATAGGCGGAAAGCACCGCCAGCACCGTGGGCGCGAGCTCCCTCTGGGGCCGTCCCGCGCGCCGGGCGATGTCCTCGAGGATGTGCTCGCAGAGCCCCTCCAGGTCCGCGATGCGCTCGCGCAGCGGCGGCAGCTCGATGGGCAGCACCGACAGGCGGTAGTAGAGGTCGGAGCGGAAGCGCCCCAGCGTCACCAGCGGGCGCAGGTCCACGCTGCTCGCGGCGATCACGCGCGCGTCCACCTTCGCCACGCCGCCCGCGTCGGGGCGCTCGATCTCCTTCTCCTGCAGCACGTGCAGGAGCTTCGCCTGCACCGCGACCGGCATGTCGCCCACCTCGTCGAGGAAGAGCGTCCCGCCGTGGGCGGCCAGGAACCCCAGCGCGTCGGCCATGTCGGCCACGTCCACCGCGACGAAGGGGCCGTGCGCGCGCGGGCTCGCGGCGTGGATCGCCTGGGCGAGCACCTCCTTGCCGGTGCCCGTCTCGCCCAGCAGCAGCACGGCGGTGTCGGACTGCGCCGCGCGGCGCGCCTGGCGCTTCACCTCCATCGCGGCGGGCGAGCCGCCCACGAAGCTGGAGAACGTGTAGCGCGCGCGCCTCGCCTCCGCGAGGCTGCGGCGCGTGCTCGCGAGCTCGCTCTCGAGCTGCTGGAACTTGCGCACCAGCGGCTGGAGCGAGGCGAGCGTGTGGAACAGCATGAACCCCGCCGCGCCGATGATGCGCCCGCGCTCGTCCTTGAGCGGCACGCGCATCACGACGAACGACTCGTCGCCGAACTGCATGATGTCGAGGAGCGTGGGCTCGCCCGTGCGCACCACCTCGCGCATGAGGCTGTTGGGGATCACGTCCTCGACCACGCGGCCGCCGGCGCAGGCCGCCGACGCGAGCCCCAGGCGCGCGGCGTACTTGTCGCTGATCCAGACGATGCGCGCGTCGCGGTCGACGATGATCGCGCCCTCGCAAAGGGCGTCGAGCCCCTCGAACAGGGTCTTCTTGGCGATGCGCCTTATGGCGTCGTGGTCCTTGAGCCGTGGCATGGGTCTCCTCCCGCCCGGTGCTTCCTTTTTTCCGCCGGCGCCCGTGCGGCGCCGCGGCGCTATTTCACCACGCTCCTGTCCTGCCCGAAGAGGACCTTGCGCTGCGCGTCCGTGACCGGGCCGCGCGGCGCGGGGTTGATCTCCTTCGCCCTCGCGTAGGCGCGCTGCGTGCCGGGGCGCGCCTTGATCGCGGCGTGCCAGCGCGCGAGGTTCGGGAAGTCGGCGAGGTCCTGCCCCTGGCGCTCGGGGATGATCCAGGGATAGGCCGCCATGTCGGCGATGGAGTAGGACTTCCCGAGGATGAACGCGCGGCCCGCGAGGCGCTTGTCGAGCACGCCGTAGAGCCGGTTCGTCTCCTTCACGTAGCGGTCGATCGCGTACGGGATCTTCTCGGGCGCGTAGTGGACGAAGTGGTGGTTCTGCCCGAGCATGGGGCCCAGCCCGCCCATCTGCCACATGAGCCACTCCAGGGCCTCGACCTGCCCGCGCAGGTCCTTCGGGATGAACTTCCCGGTCTTGCCCGCGAGGTAGAGGAGGATCGCGCCCGACTCGAACACGCTCAGCGGCTTGCCGCCGTCGGCCGGCGCGTGGTCGACGATCGCCGGGATCCTGTTGTTGGGCGAGATCTTCAGGAACTTGGGCGCGAACTGCTCGCCCTTGGAGATGTTGATCCCGTGCAGGCGATAGGGAAGCTTCGCCTCCTCGAGGTACATCGTGATCTTGTGGCCGTTGGGCGTGGTCCAGTAGTAGAGATCGATCATGCAATCCTCCTCGTAATCAGATTACTTTTCCTGGGACTATTGGGACGGTTCTACAGAACCGGTCTATTCAGGAACCTGGACACGATCCTGGCCGATTGCGGAATAGACCGGTTCTGTAGAACCGTCCCAATAGTCCCAGGAAAAGTAATCTGATTACAGGCTAGCGGCCCAGGGGGCCGGTGTCGCAGCGCTTGTACTGGTTGGGCCAGGGCATGGCCACGCCGAGGGCCTTGGCGGCGTGCCGCGGCCAGTAGGGGTCGCGCAGCAGCGCGCGCGCGAGGCACACGGCATCCGCCTGGCCGGTGGAAAGGATGTGCTCGGCCTGCACGGGCTCGGTGATCAACCCCACCGCGATCACCGGGATGCCGACGTCGCGGCGGATGGCCGCGGCGAAGGGGACCTGGTAGCCGGGCCCGAGCACGATCTTCTGGTCCGCCGCGTTGCCGCCGCTCGAGACGTCGATCATGTCCACGCCGAGCTCCTTCATCTCGTGGGCGAAGGCGATCGACTGCTCGATGTCCCAGCCGCCCTCCTTCCAGTCGCTCGCGGAGATGCGCACGAGCACGGGCAGGTCCTTCGGCCAGGCATCGCGCACCGCGCGCACGACCGCCAGCGGGAAACGCATGCGGTTGGAGAGGGAACCGCCGAATTCGTCCACGCGCCGGTTGGAAAGCGGCGAGAGGAACTCGTGCAGGAGGTAGCCGTGCGCCGCGTGCACCTCCGCCACCTCGAAGCCGGCCTGCAGCGCGCGGTCGGCGGCGAGGCGGAAGTCGGCCACGCACGCCTCGAGCTCGGCCGCGGACATCGCGCGCGGCGCCGGATAGTCGCCGAATGGCACGTCGCTCGGCCCGTGGGTGCGCCAGCCACCGGCGTCGCGCGCCAGCGGCTTGCCGCCGTTCCACGGCTTGTCGCAGCCGGCCTTGCGCCCGGCGTGCGCAAGCTGGATGCCGGGCACCGCGCCCTGCGCCTTGATGAAGGCCGCGATGGGCTTCCACGCCTCGGCCTGCTGCGCGGACCAGATGCCGGCGTCCCAGGGCGTGATGCGCCCGGCGGGCGACACGCTCGCGGCCTCCGTGAGGACGAGTCCCGCACCGCCCACGGCGCGGCTGCCCAGGTGCACGAGATGCCAGTCGTCGGGGATGCCGTCCTCGGCCGAGTACTGGCACATGGGAGACACGAATACCCGGTTGGGAAGGGTGAGCGAGCGCAGCGTGAGGGGGCTGAAGAGAAGGGACATGGGGAACGTGCCGGGGCATTTCGGGAGTGCCCCAATCTAGCACGGCCGCGCGCCGGCCCGCGCCACCCCTCGGTTAGAATCGGGTCGACCCTTCGCGGGAAAAGCCATGAAGCCCTTCGTCGCCGCGTGCGCGCTCGCGTGCGCCTTCGCCCTTTGCGTGGAGGCCGCCGAGCCGCCCTTCGCCATCGCCGTGCACGGGGGCGCGGGCCCGATGACGCGGGCCACCCTCGCGCCGGAGAGCGAGCGCGCCCACCGCGCCGCGCTCGTCGAGGCGCTCGAGACGGGCCAGCGCATCCTGGCCGCCGGCGGCACGAGCCTGGACGCGGTGACCGCCGCCGTGCGGGTCCTCGAGGATTCCCCGCACTTCAACGCGGGCCGCGGCGCGGTCTTCACGAGCGAGGGCACGAACGAGCTCGACGCCTCGATCATGGACGGGGCGACGCTGCGGGCGGGCGCCGTGGCGGGCGTGACCAACGTGAGGAACCCCGTCGAGGCGGCGCGCGCGGTGATGGAGAAGTCGCACCACGTCCTGCTGGCTGGCCGGGGCGCGGAGCGCTTCGCGAAGGAGCAGGGGCTCGCGATCGTCGATCCCTCCTACTTCCGCACGGAGGAGCGCTGGCGCCAGTTCCGGCGCGCGAAGGAGGACGGCAAGCTCGGCACCGTGGGCGCCGTGGCCCTGGACCGCGCGGGCAACCTCGCCGCGGCCACCTCCACCGGCGGCATCGCCAACAAGCGCTTCGGGCGCGTGGGCGACTCCCCGATCGTCGGCGCCGGCACCTGGGCGGAGAACGCGAGTGTCGCCGTCTCGGCCACCGGCACCGGCGAGATGTTCATCCGCGCGGCGGCCGCGCACGACATCGCCGCGCTCGTGAAGTACAAGGGGCTCGCACCCGGGGCAGCCGCCCGCGAGGCGCTCGCCAAGGTGGTCGCGCTCGGCGGGACGGGCGGCGTGATCGTCCTCGACCGCGGCGGCGACCCCGTCTTCTCGTTCACCACCGAAGGCATGTACCGCGGCTACGCGAAGGGCGGCGGCAGGGCCGAGGTACGCGTCTTCCGCGACGAGCCGTGAGCGCGATCGTCGTCCGCGCCGGCCCGCGCGCGCTGACGGCCATCCGGGAAAACGGGCTTCGCGCCGCCGACGTGGCGATCGTCCCGGGTGCCGCGGGCGGCCCGAAGGCGCTGGGGCTGAACGGCCTGGACGTCGCGATCTTCGGCGAATGGTTCCCGAAGGCGCCCCGCGTGCGCCACCTCATCGGCGCCTCCATCGGCGCGTGGCGCTTCGCGGCGGCCTGCCGGCCCGATCCCGTGACGGGCCTGCGCGAGCTCGCACGGCTCTACGCCGCGGAGCGATATCCGCCGCGCCCGGCTGCGGCACTCATCACGCGCGCGGTGCGAGCGATGCTGGCCGAACTCTTCGACGGGCACGAGGCCGCCATCCTCGCCAACCCCGCCTACCGCCTGCACATCCTCGCCGTGCGCGGCCGGGGGCTCCTCACGCGCGACGCGGGGCTGGGACGCACGCTGGGCTTCGGCGCCGCGGCCTTCGCGAACCTCGCCGGCCGCCGGCACCTGCGGCACTTCCTCGATCGCACGGTGTTCCACGACGCGCGCGGGTGGCCGCCCTTCCTCGGGGAGGGCGACCTGCTGCCCGCGACCAGCGCCACGCCCATCCGCTTCGACGCGTTCCGCACGCACGCGGTGGCGCTCGATCGCGACAACCTGCGCGAGGCGCTCGTGGCCTCCGCCGCCATCCCGATGGTGATCGAGGCGGTGCCGGACATCCCGCGCGCGCCGGCGGGCGTCTACTGGGACGGCGGGCTCGTCGACTACCACCTGCACCTGCCGTACTCGCGCAGCGACGGCCTCGTGCTCTACCCGCACTTCACCGACCGCATCGTTCCCGGATGGCTCGACAAGGCGTTGCCGTGGCGCCGCGCGCGCGGGCCCTGGCTGGACAACGTGGTGCTGGTGTCGCCATCGCGCGAGTACCTCGCGGGGCTGCCTTTCGAGAAGCTCCCTGACCGCAACGACTTCAAGCGCTTCGAGTCCGACTACGAC
>JAMPXV010000167.1 GCA_023700985.1 Lysobacter sp. | reverse complement strand
GATCTCGTACCACTTGCCCGCGTAGCGGCCGAGGTCGACCGCGGCCACCGTCTGCACGGGGGCCGGCTCGGCAAGCGCCGCACCGGCAGCCAGCGCAAGGGCGCACGCCAGCCCGTTGAATCGCATCTTCATCCCGCAGTTGCCTTTCTTTCGTCTCGAACCGGGTTCGGTTACCGGGTTCACGTGCCGGGTACAATTGCGGCCCGCACCACTTCGCCATTGTCGCACCTCGCAATGTCCGCACCCGCATCCCCCGCCTCGCAGGCCCGCATCACCCAGCTCATCGCTTCCGAACTCGGCGCCAGGCCCGCGCAGGTGGCCGCCGCCGTCGCACTCCTCGACGAAGGGTCCACGGTCCCGTTCATCGCGCGCTACCGAAAGGAGGCCACGGGCAACCTCGACGACACGCAGCTTCGCACCCTCGAGGAGCGCCTCGGGTACCTGCGCGAGATGGAGGAACGCCGCGCGGCGGTCCTCGCCTCCATCGGGGAGCAGGGCAAGCTCACCGACGACCTGCGCGCCGCGATCGAGGGCGCGACGACCAAGCAGGCGATCGAGGATTTCTACCTCCCCTACAAGCCCAGGCGCCGCACCAAGGCGCAGATCGCGCGCGAGGCGGGGCTCGAGCCGCTGGCCGACGCGCTGTTCGCGAACCCGATGCTGGACCCGAACGAGGAAGCCTCGCGGTACATCAGGGTCGTTGCCGCCACCGAGGGCGTGGAGGCCGTCAACGTGCCCGACGAGAAAGCGGCGCTGGAGGGCGCGCGCGACATCCTCGCCGAGCGCTTCGCGGAGACGGCCGAGGTGCTCGAGAAGCTGCGCGCCCGCATGTGGGATCAGGGCATCCTCGCCGCCGCGGTGGTCGAGGGAAAGGAATCGGCGGAGGAGGAGAAGTTCCGCGACTACTACGCGTACTCGGAGCCCATCCGCACGATTCCCTCGCACCGCGCGCTGGCGCTCTTCCGGGGGCGCACGCTCGGCGTGCTCGACGTGTCGCTCGGCCTGGGCGAGGAGCTGGAGGCCGCCGTGCCGCACCCCTGTGTTGCGATGATCGCGGCGCACTTCGGCATCGCCGAACAGGGACGACCCGCGGACAAGTGGCTCGCCGACGCGTGCCGCTGGACCTGGAAGGTGAAGGTGTCGTGGCAGCTCTCGGGCGAGCTCATGAACCGGCTGCGCGAGGCGGCGGAGGCCGAGGCGATCCGCATCTTCGGGAAGAACCTGCGCGAGCTGCTGCTGGCCGCGCCCGCGGGCCCGAAGGCCGTGCTGGGCCTGGACCCGGGCGTGCGCACCGGCTGCAAGGTGGCCGTGGTCGACCCCACGGGCAAGCTCCTGGAGACGGCGACCATCTACCCGCACCAGCCGCGCAACGACTGGCAGGGGTCGCTCGCGACCCTGGCGCGGCTGGTGACGCAGCACGGCGTCGAGCTCATCGCCATCGGCAACGGCACCGCCAGCCGCGAGACCGACAAGCTGGCCGCGGAGCTCATGAAGCTCGTGGCGGCGAGGAAGCCGGAGCAGCGGCTCGCCAAGATCGTGGTGAGCGAGGCGGGCGCCTCGGTCTACTCGGCCTCCGAGTTCGCGGCGAAGGAATTCCCGGACCTCGACGTGAGCCTGCGTGGCGCGGTGTCGATCGCGCGCCGACTGCAGGACCCGCTCGCGGAGCTGGTGAAGATCGACCCCAAGGCCATCGGCGTCGGGCAGTACCAGCACGACGTGAACCCCTATGGCCTCGCGCGCACGCTGGACGCGACCGTCGAGGACTGCGTGAACGCGGTCGGCGTGGACGTGAACACGGCCTCCGTGCCGCTGCTCGCGCGCGTCTCGGGCCTCAACGCCACGCTCGCGAGGAACATCGTCGACTACCGCGACGCGAACGGCCCCTTCCCCAACCGGGCGCGGCTTCGCGAGGTGCCGCGGCTGGGCGACAAGACGTTCGAGCAGGCGGCGGGGTTCCTGCGTGTGGCGAGCGGGCATCCCGAGGCGAATCCCCTGGACCGCTCCGCGGTGCACCCGGAGGCGTACCCCGTCGTGGAGCGGATCCTCAAGCGCATCGGCAAGGGCATCGGCGAGGTGATGGGCCAGCCGGCGCTGCTCAAGGGGCTCTCGGCCCCGGATTTCACCGACGAGAAGTTCGGCGCGCCCACGGTGCGGGACATCCTCGCGGAGCTGGAGAAGCCCGGGCGCGACCCGCGCCCCGAGTTCCGGACCGCCACCTTCCAGGAGGGCATCGAGTCGCTGGCCGACCTGCGCCCCGAAATGATCCTCGAGGGCGTGGTCACGAACGTGGCCGCCTTCGGCGCGTTCGTGGACATCGGCGTGCACCAGGACGGGCTCGTGCACGTCTCCGCGCTCGCCAACCGCTTCGTGAAGGACCCGCACGAGGTCGTGAAGCCCGGGCAGGTCGTGAAGGTGCGCGTGCTGGAGGTGGACATCAAGCGGCAGCGGATCGCGCTCACCATGCGCCTGGAGGACGGCGCCCGGCAGGGCGGGGGCCGTCCCGCCGGCGGCGCACCCGCGCCGCGCGACCCGCGCGGGCCCCGCCCCACCCAGTCGGCCCCCGCCGGCGCCATGGCCATCGCCCTCGCCAGGCTCAAGCGCTGACCCTTGGCGCCCGTCAATCCCGCCCCGTCGGGATCGGCCTGGCTATGTGCGTCCGCGTACAGATGGGGCGAGGCGGGGCTGCTAGCCTGCCCATGGATCCTGCGAGTGCACCCGGAGATTCGGTCGCCGGCAAAGTCCCACCATCTCGCCACGGAAAGGCAAGACCATGAACAAGTTCACCATCAGCGTCATCGGAGCCGCGGTCGCCCTTGCATTCAACGGCGGGGCGCTGGCGGCGCAGGCCATTTCGAAGGAGGCCTACAAGTCCGGCCAGGACAAGATCGCGGCCGAGTACAAGTCGGCCAAGGCAGCCTGCGACTCGCTGAAGGCCAATGCGAAGGACGTGTGCGTCGCCGAGGCCCAGGGCAAGCAGAAGGTCGCCAAGGCCGAGCTCGAAGCCGACTACAAGCCCGGCGACAAGGCGCGCTACAACGTGAGCATCGCCAAGGCCGAAGCGGAATACGCGCTGGCCAAGGAAAAGTGCGACGACAAGGCCGGCGCCGACAAGGATGCCTGCGTGAAGGAATCCAAGGCCGTGGAAGCGCGCGCCAAGGCGGATGCGAAGGCGGCGATGCAGCCGGCGGTTGCGAGCAAGCCCGCCAAGACGACTGCCGCCCCCGCGACGTCGAAGCAGCAGAGCCCGGGAGCCTACGTTGACGACAGCGTCATCACGGGCAAGGTCAAGATGGCCGTTCTCGAGGAGCCGACGCTCAAGTCGGCCGAGATCAACGTCGAGACCCACAAGGGCGTGGTGCAGCTCACCGGCTTCGTGAATTCGCGTGCCGACATCGACAGGGCGGTCGTGGTCGCCCGTCGCGTCGAGGGCGTGAAGTCCGTCAAGAACGACATGCTCGTCAAGGGCAAGTAGCAAGGACGGTCGCCGCGCGCGCAAGCGCCGCGCACGGCCCGATGAGAGGGAAATGAGCGCCGGAATGATCCTTCCGCCCGGGAGGATCTAGCGCTTCGACCCGCTCCCGTTGCCGGCCGGGAGGCTACAATCGGGGTCCCAACGGTGCAGTCAAGCTTCCGAAACGACCCCGATGAGCAAGATGAACGGCGCCGACGCCCTCGTGCGCATGCTGCAGTTGAACGGCGTGAAGCACATCTTCGGCCTGTGCGGCGACACGAGCCTTCCCTTCTACGACGCCATGGCGCGGCTCGACCACGGCATCGACCACATCCTCACGCGCGACGAGCGCAGCGCCGGCTACATGGCGGACGCCTACGCGCGCGTCACGGGCAAGCCCGGCATCTGCGAAGGACCCAGCGGCGGCGGCGCAACGTACCTCCTGCCCGGCCTCGTCGAAGCCAACGAGTCCTCGATCCCCATTCTGGGCATCACCTCGGACGTCTCCGTGGGCTCGCGCGGGAAGTTCCCGCTTACCGAGCTTGACCAGCAGGCGCTCTACGCGCCGCTGACCAAGTGGAACACGACGATCGACCGGGCGGACCAGATTCCCGGCGCGGTGCGCAGCGCTTTCCGGGCGATGACCACGGGCCGGCCGGGCGCGGCGCACATCTGCCTGCCCTACGACCTGCAGAAGCACGAGATCGACGCTGCCGACGTCTGGGCGCAGCCGGGTCACGACCGCTATCCCGCGATGCGCTCGCGCCCGCACGCAGCCGACGTCGAGAGGGCCGCTGAAAAACTCGTCGCAGCGAAGTGCCCCGTCATCATCTGCGGCGGCGGCGTGGTCCTCGCGGGCGCCTGCGCGGCGCTCGAGACGCTCGCCATGATGCTGAACGCCCCGGTGTGCACCACCGTGAGCGGCAAGGGGACGCTTCCCGACGCGCATCCCCTGTGCGCGGGCGTGGTGGGCACCAACGGCGGGGTGGCCTCGACGCGCGAGGTGGTGATGCAGGCCGACCTCGTCTTTTTCGTGGGCGCGCGCGCCGGCTCCACCACCACGGAACACTGGAAGCACCCGGGGCGCGACGTGCCCATCGTGCACCTGGACGTCGACGGCATGACCATCGGCACCAACTACCGCACCGACGTGGCCCTCGTGGGCGACGCGCTCCTGGGGCTCGCGGACCTGAACGAGGCCGTGCGCGCGCGGCTCAGGCATCGCCCCGCGGATGCCGCCGACGGCCGCGCCATCGCCGGGAAGGCCCGCGCCCGCAAGATGGCCGATTTCGCGGCGCTGGCCGCGTCCCTCGACACGCCCGTCAAGCCCGAGCGCGTGGTCGATTCGCTCAACCGCCTCCTGCCCGCGGGAGCGATCCTGGTGGCCGACCCGGGAACGCCCTGCCCGTACTTCTCGGCGTACTTCGACGCGCCGCAGGCCGGCCGCCACTTCATCACCAACCGCGCGCACGGGGCCCTGGGCTTCGCGATGTCCGCCGGGGTGGGCGCGCAGTTCGGCCGCCCGGACGCCACCGTGGTCGCCGCCATGGGCGACGGCAGCTTCAACTTCACCTGCGGCGAGCTGGAGACCATCGTGCGCCGCGGCGTGCCGCTCAAGATGATCGTCTTCTCCAACACCGTCTACGGCTGGATCAAGGCCAGCCAGAAGACGGGCTACGGCGAGCGCTACTTCTCCGTGGACTTCAACCGCACCGACCACGCGCGCGTGGCGGAGGCCTTCGGCGTGAAGGCGTGGCGGGTGGAAAACCCGGCCGACGTCGATGGCGCCATCCGCGCGGCCCTCGCCCACGACGGCCCCGCGCTCGTCGACGTGATCTCGCAGCAGCTGCAGGACACCGCCGTTCCCGTCAGCCAGTGGATGGGCTGACCCGCACCCGACTCGCCAACCATCGACCCAGGAGCACAAGCCATGTCCGACATCTCCCGCCGCGACGCCCTCCGGATGACCGCCGCCGTCGTCGCCGGCGCCTTCGCGCCGTCCGCCTTCGCCCAGACCGACTCCTCGCTCAAGCTGGTCGTCACCTTCCCGCCGGGCGGCAGCACCGACATCACCGCGCGCATCCTGCAGCCGAAGCTGGCCGAGCGCATCGGCCGCCCGGTGGTGGTGGAGAACCGCCCGGGCGCGGCGAGCCAGGTGGGCACGCAGTACGTCGCCAAGGCGGCGCCGGACGGCAACACCGTGCTCGTGTGCTTCGACACGCACGCCATCAACCCGATCGCCAAGAAGAACCTGCCCTACGACACCTTCAAGGACTTCGTGGGGGTCTCGCTGGCCGTGCGCTTCCCGCTCGTGATCGGCGCCCATCCCTCGGTGCCGGGGAAGAACCTGAAGGAATTCCTCGAGGCCGCGAAGAAGGAGCCGGGCAAGTTCAGCTACGCCTCCACCGGCGTGGGCTCGATGAACCACCTCGTTGCCGAAGACCTGAAACGCCAGGCGGGCGTCGACATCCTGCACGTGCCCTTCGGCGGCGGCGGCCCCGCGGTCGCGGCCGTGCTCGGCAACACCGTGAGCTTCACGCTGCTCTCCTACGCCGCGCTCAAGGGCAGCATCGCCGGCGGCAAGGTGAAGCCGCTCGCGGTCACGGGTACCAAGCGCCTCGCGGACCTGCCCGACGTGCCGACGGTGGCCGAATCGGGCTTCCCGGGCTTCGAGGCCTACTCCTGGATCGGCCTCTTCGCGCCCGCGGCCACGCCCGGCGCCACGGTGAAGAAGCTGACCGAGGACTTCCAGGCGGCGCTCACGAACGCCGAGGTCACGAAGAAGCTCACCGACGCCGGCTTCGAGGTGATGGCCACCGACGGCCCCGCCCTCGACCGCTTCGCGCGCGGGCAGTACGAGCGCTGGGCCGACTTCGTGAAGAAGACCGGCCTCAAGATGGAAGAGTAGGGAATCGGGGACGGTTCCCGGGAACCGTCCCCAACCATCATGAAATTCCGGCTCGATCACGTCGTCATCGCGGTGACGGACCTCGACAAGGCAGTCGAGGGTTACCGCGCGCTCGGCTTCACGGTGGTGATCGGCGGGCGCCATCCCGGCCGCACGTCGCACAACGCGCTGGTCGTCTTCGCGGACGGTTCCTACCTCGAGCTCATCGCGTGGCAGGAGCCGGGCCCGGCGGAGCGCTGGTACAACGAGCACGCGAAGCACGGCGACGGGCTCATGGACTTCGCGCTCCTCCCCGAGGACACGGCGCGGGCGATCGCGGAGGCGAAGTCGCGCGGGCTCGCGCTCAACGGCCCGATCGATGGCGGCCGCGTGCGGCCCGACGGCCAGCAGGTGAAGTGGCAGACGGGGCGGCAGACGACCTTCGACCTCCCGTTCCTGTGCGGCGACGTCACGCCGCGCGCGCTGCGCGTCCCCGAGGGCGAGGCGAGGAAGCACGCCAACGGCGTCGTGGGCGTGAAGACCGTCACCGTCGCGGTCCGGGACATGGACGCGACGCTCGCGCGGTACGCGGCGCTGCTGGGGCACGGCGCGGACGACGGCGGGGCCGAGTCCGAGCCGGGCGTGGTGCTTCCGGCCTCCGGGGTCCGCATCGCTTTCATCGCGCTGGAGGCGGCCCGGATCGTCCTCCTCTCGCCCTTGCCGGATGCGACGGCAT
>JAMPXV010000166.1 GCA_023700985.1 Lysobacter sp. | reverse complement strand
GCGCCCAGGCCTTGCTCATGACCATGATCGTGTTCACGTACTCGAGCAGGATCGGCGAGGGGCCGGGGGTCGCGATCTCCACCGTGTGGTCGTCCACGCGACGGGGCTTCCCGATGAGCGCGGCGAAGGTCTTGAAGTTGGAGCTGGGGAGCTGCGCGCGCTCGATCGAGAACACCACGTCGTCGGCGGTGAAGGGCGTGCCGTCGTGGAACTTGACTCCCTTCCTCAGGTGGAAGCGCCAGGTGGTGGCGTCCACCTGCTCCCAGCGCGTGGCGAGCGACGGCACCAGCTTGAGGTTGCGGTCGCGCGCCGTGAGCCGCTCGTAGACGTGGTAGCCGATGAGGTTGTTGATTCCCTCGTTCTGCGCGTGCGGGTCGGCGGTGAGGAAGTCGCCCTGGGAGGACCAGCGGAAGCCCTTCGCGGCCGCCGGGGCGGACGCGAGGAGGAGGGCGGCGGCGAGCGCCGCGAGGAGGCTGGATCCCCGCCTGCGCGGGGATGACCCTGCTCCGGCCGCAACGTGCAGCCGTCGAAGGGTCACTTGATCTTCACCCAGGGGACCTGCAGCCAGTTGTCGGCGCGGTGCACCACCTCGACGTTGGCGCGCGAGGCCCACGGGATCACCTGCAGGTGCAGCGGGATGTGCAGGATGTTGTCGTGGTGGAACTTCATCGCCTTGATGATCGTCTCCTGGCGGCGCTTCGCGTCCATGTCGCCCTTGGCGTCGTCGATGAGCGCGTCGAACTCCGGGTGCCGGTAGTTGCCCCAGTTGTAGTCTCCGTCGCCCTTGTCGTTGCGGCTGTGCAGCACCGGGTTCAGCGTGAAGTACGCGTCCGTCGTGCCGCCGCCCCAGCCGAGCATGTACATGCTGGTCTCGAGCTTCTGCACCTTCGGGAAGTACTGCGCGCGCGGCATGCCGTTCACCTTGAGGTTCACGCCGATCTTGGCGAGCATCCCGGCCACGGCCACGCAGATCTTCTCGTCGTTGATGTAGCGGTTGTTGGGGCAGTCGATCGTCACCTCGAAGCCGTTGGGGTAGCCGGCCTCGGCCAGCAGCTTCTTCGCGGCGGCCACGTCGTACGGGTAGCGCTTGTCCATCTCCTTCGGGATGCCGGCGCGGATGGGGTTCGGCAGGTTGATGGCGGTGGGCACCGACAGGCCGCGCATCACCGCCTTGTTGATCGCGTTCACGTCGATGGCCTGGTAGAACGCCTGGCGCACGCGCTTGTCCTTGAACGGGTTCTTCCCCTTCACGTTGGAGTACAGGAGCTCGTCGCGGGCCTGGTCCATGCCGAGGAAGATGACGCGGTTCTCGCGGCCCTCGTAGACCCGGATCGACTTCTCGCGCTTGAGCTTCTGCACGTCCTGCACCGCCGGGTCGAGGACGAAGTCGAGGTCGCCGGAGAGGAGCGCGGCCATGCGCGTGCCCTCGTTCTTCACCGGCGAGTACACGATGTCGGTCACGTTGCCGTCGGAATAGCCCTTCTCCTTGAGGCCCCACCAGTTGGGGTTCTTCTTGAACACGCTCTTCACGTCGGGTTCGCGCGAGACGAGGATGAAGGGCCCGGTGCCCATGGCGTTGCGCGCCGCGAAGGTCTCCTCCTGGTTCTTGAAGTCCTGCGCGCGCTCGACCTTGTTCTTCTCGCACCACGCCTTGCTCAGGATGAAGAGGCTGCCGGCGTGCATCTCGAGCATCACCGGGTTGGGGACGGGTGTGGTGAATTCCACCGTGTGCGAGTCGATCTTCCTCGGTTCGCCCGAGGCGTTGGCGTAGACGCGGAAGTTCGAGGTCGGGCCCTGCGCGCGCTTGATGGAAAACACCACGTCGTCGGCGGTGAAGTCCGAGCCGTCCTGCCACTTCACGCCCTTGCGCAGGTTGAACACCCAGGTGGTGGGGCCGGTCTGCTTCCAGCTCGTGGCAAGCCCCGGCAGGATCTCCAGGTTCCTGCCGCGCACCACGAGCGTCTCGTAGACGTGGCCGTTGATCGAGTTGGTGAGCAGCTCGTTCTGCGCGTGCGGGTCGGCGGTGATGTAGTCGCCCTGGCTGGACCAGCGCAGGGTTTTCGCGCCGGCGAAGGGGGCTGCGGCCAGGATGGCGATGGAGGCGGCGATGGCCAGGGTGCGTCGCATGGGGATTCTCCTCGTGGAAGAGCTGGAATGATACGGCATAGGCACCCTCATCCCCGGCCACGCTGCCGGGCAGGAGCCCTCATCCCCAGCCCTTCTCCCGGAGGGAGAAGGGAGCGCTTGTCTCCCCTCTCCCGCTTGCGGGAGAGGGGCCGGGGGTGAGGGGATGAGGTTCCTCCCTTCTTCCTTGGGAGAAGGGCCGGGGATGAGGGGGAGCGCTATAATTCCGCTCTTCCGCAGAGGAGAAGAACGATGAACGCCGCCGTGGACCGCAAGGCCTCCCCACCCGCCCTCAAGGACCCCTCTCTTTTCCGCGACCGGTGCTACCTCGACGGTGCCTGGGTCGACGCCGACTCCGGCCGCCGTTTCGACGTGGACAACCCCGCGGACGGCTCCGTGGTCGGCTCGGTGCCCGACATGGGCGCGGCCGAGACGAAGCGCGCCATCGACGCCGCCGCGCGGGCGCTCCCCGCGTGGCGCGCGCTCCCCGCCAAGGAGCGCTCGAAGATCGTGCGCAAGTGGTACGACCTCATCATGGCCCACGCCGACGACCTCGCGCTCATCCTCACCACGGAGCAGGGCAAGCCCCTTGCCGAGGCGAAGGGCGAGATCGTCTACGGCGCCTCGTTCGTCGAGTGGTTCGCGGAGGAGGGCAAGCGCGTCTACGGCGACACGATCCCTTCGCCCACGACCGACCGCCGCCTCATCGTGCTCAAGCAGCCCATCGGCGTGTGCGCGGCGATCACGCCGTGGAACTTCCCCAACGCCATGATCACCCGCAAGATGGCGCCCGGGCTCGCGGTGGGCTGCACCTTCGTCCTCAAGCCCGCGGAGCAGACGCCCTTCTCGGCGCTGGCGCTGGCGGAGCTGGCCGAGCGCGCGGGCTTTCCCAAGGGCGTGATCAACATCGTGACGGGGGACGCGCCCGCGATCGGCAAGGAGCTCTGCGCCAACCCGGTCGTGCGCAAGGTCACCTTCACGGGCTCCACCGAGGTCGGGCGCATCCTCATGCGCCAGAGCGCCGACACGATCAAGAAGATGTCGCTGGAGCTGGGCGGCAACGCGCCGTTCATCGTCTTCGACGACGCCGACCTCGACGCGGCGGCCGATGGCGCGATGGCTTCCAAGTACCGCAACGCCGGTCAGACCTGCGTCTGCGCCAACCGCATCTACGTGCAGGACGGGGTCTACGACGCCTTCGCCGCGAAGCTCGCCGAGAAACTGAAGACCTTGAAGGTAGGCCGCGGGACGGAGGCCGGCGTAAACATCGGCCCGCTCATCGACGCGCAGGGCCTCGCGAAAGTGGAGGAGCACGTGGCCGACGCCGTGGCGAAGGGCGCGAAGGTGGTCGCGGGCGGCAAGCGCTCGTCCCTGGGCGGGCGCTTCTACGAGCCGACGATCCTCACGGGCGTCACGCCGGAGATGAAGGTCTCGCGCGAGGAGACCTTCGGCCCCGTGGCACCCCTCTTCCGCTTCAAGGACGAGGCCGAGGCGCTCTCGCTCGCCAACTCGACCGAGTTCGGCCTGGCGTCCTACTTCTACTCGCGCGACGTGGGGCGCGTCTTCCGCGTGGCCGAGGGGATCGAGTCGGGCATCGTGGGCGTGAACACCGGGATCATCTCCAACGAGGTGGCGCCCTTCGGGGGCGTGAAGCAGTCCGGCCTGGGCCGCGAGGGGTCGAAGTACGGCGTCGAGGACTTCCTCGAGATCAAGTATGTTTGCCTGGGCGGGATCCAGTGACGGGAGAGAGTGATGCGAGCGCAAGTCTCTGGAACGCCGATGAACGCCGATGCCACGCCGATGAACGCCGATTGTTTGAACGGGATGACGATGCGAGGTGAGTCGAGAAGACTGAAAAATCAGAGCGGAATCGATCCCCCTGGCCTGCCTTATCGGCGTTCATCGGCGTGGCATCGGCGTTCATCGGCGTTCCAAAGACTTGCGCTCGCATCACTCCTCGTCGCAGCCTCGCTCGCCGCGACAGCGCAACTGAGGCCCTCCCAACCCGAGCCCCCCAGCGGCTGGACGAACAAGCAGGCCCTCGTCGCGAAGCGCCACGTCGTGGTGGCCGCACATCCACTCGCGGCGGAGGCGGGGTACCGGATGCTGGAGAAGGGCGGCAGCGCGGTCGACGCCGCCATCGCCACGCAGCTCGTGCTCGGCCTCGTCGAGCCGCACGCCTCGGGCCTCGGTGGCGGCGCCTTCCTCCTCGTCCACGATGCGAAGGGCAAACGAACGCTGGCTCTTGACGGGCGCGAGACGGCACCTTCGGGGGCGGAGCCGCGGCTATTCCTCGGTGCCGATGGCAAGCCCATGCCCTTCCAGGCGGCGGTCGTCGGCGGGCGCTCGGTCGGCGTGCCCGGCACGCCCCGCCTGCTGGAAGTGGCGCACGCGCGGCATGGCAGGCTTCCCTGGGCCACGCTCTTCCAGCCGGCCATCGAGATCGCGGAGAAGGGCTTCCCGATGTCGCACCGGCTGCACACGCTCGTGTCCAAGGACAAGACGCTGGCCGGGAACGCGGCCGCGCGCGCCTACTTCTTCGGCGCCGACGGGCAGGCCAAGCCGGCGGGGACGCTCCTCAGGAACCCGGAGTATGCGAAGACGCTGCGTCTCATGGCCGCGAAGGGCGCTGACGCGTTCTACGCGGGCGACGTCGCGGCGGACATCGTCGCCGCGGTTCGCGCGCACGCGAACCCCGGCTCGATGACGCTCGCGGACCTCGCGGGCTACCGCGTCCGGGACGTGGAACCGATCTGCGGCACCTACCGCCAGTGGAAGCTCTGCGGCATGCCGCCCTCGTCGTCCGGCGGGATCGCGGTGCTGCAGATCCTGGGTGTCCTCGAGGGGCACGACCTCGCGGCGGTGCGGCCCAATTCCGCGCAGGCCGTGCACCTTCTCGCCGAGGCCGGCCGGCTCGCCTTCGCCGACCGCAACCGCTACGTGGGCGACGACCGCTTCGTGGACGTGCCCGTGCAGGGGCTCGTGGACCGGGGCTACCTCGCGGAGCGCGCGAAGCTCATCGCCGCCGAAAAGTCCATGGGCAAGGCGCAGCCGGGCACGCCCCCCGGCCTCAAGGTCGCGCTGGCCGACGACCCGGTGGACGAGGTGGCGGGCACGAGCCACATCGCCATCGTCGACGCGCAGGGCAACGCCGTCTCGATGACCACCACCATCGAGGGATTCTTCGGCTCGAAGCAGATGGTGCGCGGGTTCCTGCTCAACAACGAGCTCACCGACTTCAACTTCCAGCCGGCGGAGGATGGCCGCGCGGTGGCCAATTCCGTGGCCCCGGGCAAGCGGCCGCGCAGCTCCATGGCGCCGTTCCTCGTGTACGACGCGAAGGGCGGGCGCCTCGAGCAGGTGATGGGCAGCCCCGGCGGCAGCCTCATCATCAACTACGTCGCCAAGGCCCTCGTGGCCACGCTCGACTGGAAGATGGACATGCAGTCGGCCATTGCGCTGCCCAACTTCGGCAGCCGTGGCGGGCCCACCGAAATCGAGTCGGGCACGGAACTCGCGGGCGTGTCCGCCGCTCTGAAGGCGATGGGCCACGATGTGCGCGCCATCGACATGACCAGCGGGCTGGCCGGCATCCGCCGCACCGCGACCGGCTGGGAAGCCGGCGCGGACCCCCGGCGCGAAGGCGTGGCCCGTGGCCGTTAGCCCCCTATCCAATCCCCCGAGCAGTCCCGAGAATCCGCCGAAAGGAATCGAATTGAAGAACATCGCTGTCGCCGCCGCCATCGCCCTCGCCTCCGTCGCCACCACCGCCTGCGCTCAGACGGGCGCGCCGACCGCCGCCCCCGCCCCCGCGGTGGTGACGGAACTCGTGAAGAAGGACACCAAGGTCGGCGAGGGCAAGGCCGCCGAGAGGGGCAAGGCCGTCTCCGTGCACTACACCGGCTGGCTCTACGACCCGGCCGCGCCCGGGCAGAAGGGGAAGAAGTTCGATTCCTCCCTCGACCGCAAGGTCCCCTTCGGCTTCATCCTCGGCGCGGGCAAGGTCATCAAGGGCTGGGAGGAGGGCGTGGTGGGCATGAAGGAAGGCGGCGCGCGCACGCTCATCATCCCCGCCTCGATGGGCTACGGTGACCGCGGTGCCGGTGGCGTGATCCCGCCGGGCGCAACGCTCCTCTTCGAAGTGGAACTGCTCAAGATCCTGAACTGACGGAGGACCCATGCAGATCACCAGCACGAGCTTCAAGGACGGGGCGCCGATCCCCGCGGAATTCGCGTTCTGCGCGATGGACGCGAAGACGCACGCCACGCTCTCGCAGAACCGCAACCCGCAGCTCTCGTGGTCCGGGGCGCCCGCGGGCACGAAGTCCTTCGCGATCGTCTGCCACGACCCCGACGTGCCCAGCAAGGGCGACGACGTGAACCAGGAGGGGCGCACGGTTCCGGCGACGCTTCCGCGCGTGGACTTCTTCCACTGGGTGCTCGTGGACCTGCCGCCGTCGGTGGCCTCGGTCGCGGCGGGCGAGTTCGCCTCCAGCGTCACGCCTCGCGGCAAGCCCGGCCCGGCCGCCGCCCACGGCGCGCGCCAGGGCGTGAACGACTACACGGGCTGGTTCGCCTCGGACAAGGACATGTCGGGCAACTACTTCGGCTACGACGGCCCTTGCCCGCCGTGGAACGACGAGATCCCGCACCACTACGTCTTCACGGTCTTCGCGCTGGACGTGGCGCGGCTCGCGGTCGAGGGGGCCTTCACCGGCGCCCAGGCCCGCGACGCCATGAAGGGCCACGTGCTCGCGCAGGCCGCGATCACCGGCCGCTACACCCTCAACCCCTCCGTAAGACTCTGAGGAAAAGGGGTCAGAGTCATTTCCGTCGAAATGACTCTGACCCCTTTTTGAACATGGCGATCGGCATCCTGATCATCGGCGACGAGATCCTTTCCGGAAAGCGGCAGGACAAGCATTTCTCGAAGGCGATAGAGATCCTGGGCGCGCGCGGGCTGGAGCTCGACTGGGCCCAGTACGTGG
>JAMPXV010000165.1 GCA_023700985.1 Lysobacter sp. | reverse complement strand
TCGGCTTCGCGGTCCCGCCGGAGGCGCTCGGCGCGGCGGTGCTGCCAGACGGAGAACGCCACCGAGGCCACGGAAAGGCCGAGCAGCGCGCCGGAGATCGGGCGCGTCACGAACAGCCACGGGTCGGCGTCGGTCATGATGGAGCGCACCAGGTTGGTCTCGATCTGGTCGCCCAGGATCACGCCGAGGATGAAGGGCGCCAGGGGGATGCCGGCCTTCACCATGAGGTAGCCCAGGACGCCGAAGGCGAGCAGGACGTAGACGGAGGACATCGAGTTGGCGAGCGCGTAGGCCCCGACCACGCACAGCACCAGCACGATCGGGAAGAGGATCGCCTTCGGGACCGTCACGATGCGCAGCGCCCAGCGCGCCCCCAGGCCCATGATCAGCACCATGATCGGGTGCGCGAGGAGGTAGGCCGCGAAGATCCCGTAGGCGATCGTCGGCTGCTGGATGATGAAGAGGGGCCCCGACTGGATGCCGTGGATGGTGAGCGCGCCCAGCATGACGGCCGTCACGGCGTCGCCGGGGATGCCGAAGGCCATGATGGTGACGAGCGAGCCGCCGACGTTGGCGTTGTTCGACGATTCCGACGCGATGATGCCCTCGGGGATGCCCTGGCCGAACTTGTCGGGTCGCTTCGAGAACTTCTTGGCCTGGTCGTAGGCCATCATGTTGGCGGCGCTGCCGCCGATCGCGGGCAGCACGCCGATCCACACGCCGACCAGCGAAGACCAGAGCAGCAGGAACGGCCGCGAAAGGATCTCGCCCAGCACCTTGAGCTGCGACACGCGCAGGTTCGCCGCCGCCGCGATCGCCTTCGCGGCCTGCCCCGAGCCGCGCGGCCGCTCCACCTCGGACATGATCTGCGCGAACGCGAAGACGCCGATGAGCACCGGCAGGAACGGCACGCCGCCCTCCAGGAACCCGATGCCGAGGGTGAGCCGCGGCGCGCCGAGCATCGGGTCGTTGCCGAGCACCGTCACGACGAGCCCGAGCATCCCCGACAGCAGCCCCTTCAGCAGCGACGCCTCGGCCAGCCCCGCGACCATGGACAGCGCGAGCACGAAGAGCGAGAAGTACTCCCAGGGGCCGAACTCGAGGGCGAACGCGGCGAGCGGCCCCGTGGCGGCGATGAGGAATACCCCACCCAGCAGGCCGCCGAAGAACGACGCCCAGATGCCGAGCCAGATGGCGCGCCCCGGCTCGCCGTTGACTGCCATCGGGTGCCCGTCGAACGTGGTCGCGACCGCCGACGGCGTGCCGGGAATGCCCAGGAGCGTGGCGATCACGAGCCCGCCCGCCGAGCCGCCGACGTAGAGCCCGGTCATCGCGGCCAGCCCCTGCAGGGGATCGAGACCGAAGGTGAACGGCAGGGCCACGATGATCGTCATCGTGATGGTGACGCCCGGCAGCGCGCCCCCGACCACGCCGACGAGCGTGCCGATGAACAGCGGGACGAGGTACTTGACCTGCGCGATGTTGACGAGTGCCGTGCCGAGAAGTTCGTACATGGCTAGACGTCCGTCCAGCGCCCGCGGGGCAGCAGGACCTGCAGGTACTGGTCGAACGTGTAGTAGACGGCGGCCGTCGTGAGGAGGGCGACGACCGCGACGGTGGCCCAGCGGCGCCAGCCGCGCGGCGGCTCCAGCGCGGCCTGCATGGCCACCAGGAATGCGAACGTGGCGATCCGGAACCCCAGGTACGGCAGCGCGAGGACGTACGCGCCGAAGAGCGCGAACATCGCGACGACCATCCCGTAGCGAGACCCGGGGCGGGTTGCGACGCCGGACTGCCCCAGGCGGCGGTGCGCGAGGACGCCCTGCAGCACGAGGAGCGCGGCGAAGGCCGCGGTGATCCCGAGAACGATGCGCGGATAGAGCGCCGGGCTTACCGGCACGAGGGGATTGCTCTCGATCCCGAGCGTCGCCCAGTAGAGGGCGACGCTCGCGACGAGCACCACGATGCCGGTGATCGCGTCGCGGCCCACGGAGGCTCGGGCGGCCGGGTCAGCGCTTGAGCATGCCCAGGTCCTTCGCGAGGTCCTGGTTGACCTTGTCGTTTTCCTTGAGGAACCCGGTGTATTCCTTCGGCCCGAGGAAGTTCACGAGCGTTCCCTGCTTCGTCATGGCCTCGGCGAACGCCGGCTCCTTGGCCGCCTCGGCGCACGCCGACTGCAGCTTCGCCATCACGTCGGCGGGCGTGGCCTTGGGCGCGACCAGCCCGCGGTTCACGGCATAGGTCACGTTGATTCCCAGCTCCTTCAGCGTCGGGACGTCGGGAACGGCGGGGTTGCGCTTCTCGGTGGCGATCGCGAGGAAGCGCATCTGGCCGGCATCGGCCTTGCCCTTCTGGGTCAGGTTCGATTCCGCCATGTCGATGTGGCTGCCGAGGAGCGCGTTCATGCGCGGCGCCGTCCCGTCATAGGCGACGTACTTGAACTTGACGCCCGCGCCCTTCTCGATCAGCGCGGGGAAGAAGTGGCTGGTGGACCCCAGCGAGGCGCCCACGGTGAGCTGGCCGGGCCGCGCCTTGGCGTCCGCCAGCATGGCCTTGGCGTCCTTCCAGGGCGACTTCGGGGACGACGTGAGGATCGAAGGCGTCGAGGCCACGAGGCAGATCGGCTGGAAGTCCGACCACGCCACGTCGGCCACGCCCGTGTAGTACGTCGAGTGGATCGAGTCGTGGATCGCGAGGATCGTGTAGCCGTCGGCGGCCGAATCCTTGGCCTCCTTGGCGCCCTTCGTCCCCGAGGCGCCGCCCACGTTGGCGATGACGACGGTGTTCCCGAGGTGCTTCTGCAGGACGGCCTGGAAGGCGCGGTAGACCACGTCCGTGTCGCCGCCCGCGGCCCACGGCACGATCAGCTTCACGGGGCGCTCCGGATAGGCAGCGGACGCGGAAATGGCGCCCGCCGATGCAAGGGCGGCAAGCAATGCGAGGGTGCGTTTCATGGTCAAGTGTCCTCAGGTGGGGGATTCGCGGTCGCGGCGAGGCTTCGGACATATTAGACTTCCGCGTCGAACCGTTCAAACGGAGTTTCCCCCAAGATGCGTATCGGCCTGCTCGGCGGTGGCGTGATCGCGAGGCTTTTCCTGGACCACGTGCACGCCGCGGGCGGAGATGCGCGGGTGGTGGCCATCGCCGGTCGCGGTCCCGCATCGCCTTCCCGTGCCCTTGCCGACCACTATGGCGTTCCCTTCGTGGTCGGCGCCGCCGCGCTCGTGGAGGCGCGCCCCGACGTGGTCGTCGAAGCCGCTTCCCACGACGCGGTGCGCGAGCATGCCGAAGCGCTCCTGTCGAGCGGGATCGCGATGATCGTGCTCTCGGGCGGGGCGCTCGCCGACGACGCGCTGCGCGGCCGGCTCGAGCGGGCCGCGGCCGCGGGGCACGCGTTGCTCTACGTTCCCTCGGGCGGAATCGGCGGGCTGGACGCGCTCAAGGCCGCGTGCGCCGCGGGCGTGGACGAAGTCAGCATCGCCGTGACCAAGCCGCCGGCCGCGTGGAAGGGCATCGCGTACGTCGAGCGGCTCGGCATCGACCTCGACAGGCTCACGGGGCCGGTGACCCTGTTCGAGGGCAGCGCCCGGGAGGGCGTGCCGCACTTTCCGGCGAACGTGAACATCGCCGCGGTCCTGGCACTCGCCGGCGCGGGGTTCGACCTCACGCGCCTGCGGGTGGTCGCGGATCCCGCGCTGCGCTTCAACACGCACTTCATCCACGTGAAGGGCAGGACCGGCACCATCGACATCCGCTTCGAAAGCGTTCCCTCCCCCGACAACCCGAAGACCGCGATGCTCGCGTGCTACAGCGCGCTGGCGGCGTTCCGGCAGTTCGCCTCCCCGGTGCGGTACGGAACCTAGGCGCCCGGAATCGTCTGCCGGCCGCGCGAGGCCACGCGATTGAAGCCCCTCTCAGGACTCGATTCCGCGTTCCTGTACCTCGAGACGCCCGAGACCCCCATGCACGTGGGGTCGGTGCACCGGGTACGCGTGCCGGCCCGGCAACGCGCGGCGTTTCTCGAGCGCGTGCGCCGCCACGTCGCAAGCCGCATGCACCTCGTTCCCGTCTTCACCCGGCGCATCGCATCGCTGCCCTTCGACCTCGCGAGCCCGGTGTGGATCGAGGACCGGGAGGTGGACCTGGACCACCACATCCGCCGGGCGCGGCTGCCGGAACCGGGCACCATGGCCCAGCTCGAGGCGCTGGTCGCGAAGCTGCACGCGCAGCCGCTGGACCGCGAGCGCCCGCTCTGGATGTTCTACCTCATCGAGGGGCTCGCGACGGGGGAGGTGGCGTGGTACGCGAAGGTCCACCACGCCGCGCTCGACGGCGCGGCGGGCGTGAAGCTCGCCGAGGCGCTGCTCGACGATTCGCCGCGGGGCCGCAGGATCGCGCCGCCCCGGGCGCGGGTGCTGGAGGCGACCCCGGGCATGGGCGACCTGCTGGGGGCCGCCATCGCGAAGAGCGTCGCGGAGTACGGCAAGTTCCTGCGCGCGGTGCCCGACGCGGCCCGCATCCTGACCCAGGGAGTTTCCGCGCTTTCGTCGCTGGCCGCGCCGGCGGGCGGCAGGCGGCGCGGCCTGCCCATCGGGCCGGCCACGCCCTTCAACGTGCCCATCGGGGCGGCGCGCGCCTTCGCCACGGCATCGATCCCGCTGGCGAGCGTGAAGCGCATCGCCGGGCGCCACGGTGCCAAGGTGAACGACGTGGTGCTCGCCGTGGTGAGCGGGGCCGTGCGGCGCTACCTGCTCGCGAAGCGGATCCTGCCGGCGCAGCCCCTCGTCGCGGCCATGCCCGTGTCGCTGCGCGCCGAGGGCGACTCGATCTACTCGACGCGCGCGACGATGGTGCTCGCGAACCTGGCGACGCACATCGCCGACCCCCGCGAGCGCCTGGAGGCGATCCGCGCCTCGGCCGGCAACGCGAAGGCGATCACCCTCCGGGCGAAGGCCGTCATCCCCATGGACCTCCCCGCGATCGGGGCGCCGTGGGTGCTGGCGGGCATCGCGCGCGCCTACGGCTACGCGCAGGGCGTGAAGGCGTTCCCGCCGCTCGCGAACCTGGTGGTCTCCAACGTCCCCGGGCCGCAGGCGCCGCTCTACCTCGCCGGCGCGCGGATGCTCTCCTGGTGGCCGGTGTCGATCGTCGAGCACGGCCTGGGGCTCAACGTCACGGTCGAGAGCTATTGCGGCTCGCTCGACTTCGGGCTGGTCGCCGCGAAGGCGGCGATGCCGGACGTGCGCAAGCTGGCCGGTGCGCTGTACGATGCGCACGAGGAGCTCGAGAAGATCGGCGGATGAAGCAGACGCACCACCTGGAGCACTGGTACGACTACGGCATGATGCGCGCGCCGGGGATGCTCCGCCTCGCGCTGGAGTGGCGGGCGCCCTGGGAATACGGCGCTTCCCTCGTCCTGCGGCCGCTGCTCGAGCAGGCGCCCCGAGGCGACGGGCATCCGGTGCTCCTGTTCCCGGGCCTCCTCGCCTCCGATCGCACCACGTCTCCGCTGCGCGGCTTCCTCGAGAAGCAGGGCTATGCCACCTACGGCTGGGAGCTCGGCACGAACAAGGGGCCGCGCGATGGCGTGATGGATGCCTGCCGCGCGCGGCTGGCCGCCATCCACAAGCGCCACCGCCGCCGCGTCTCGCTCGTCGGCTGGAGCCTGGGCGGCATCTACGCGCGCGAATTCGCCAAGGAGTCGCCCCGGGCCGTGCGCCTCGTGATCACGCTGGGCACGCCGTTCACCGGGCACCCCAAGGCCACCAACGCGTGGCGGCTGTACGAGAAGGTCACGGGCCACAGGATCGGCTCGGCGGAACTCCACGAGCCGCTGCGCATGCCGCCGCCGGTGCCCACCACGTCGATCTTCAGCCGCTCCGACGGCATCGTCGCGTGGCAGTGCAGCATCGAGAAGCCCGGCCCCCTGCACGAGAACATCGAGGTGGAGGCGAGCCACCTGGGCCTGGGGTTCAACCCGCTCGCGTGGTACGCGATCGCGGACCGGCTCGCGCAGCGCGAAGGCCGCTGGAAGCCCTTCGACCGCGACGGCGTGCGCGCCTGGCTCTACCGCGACCCGAAGCGCGCGGGCTGGTTCTAGGCCGCCCATGCCCACCGTCAAGGCGAACGGCATCACGCTCGCCTACGAGACGGGCGGCCCCGCGGCAGGCCCGCCCCTCGTGCTCGTGATGGGGCTGGGCATGCCGCTGGCGTTCTGGCCGGACGCGTTCGTCGAGGGGCTCGAGCGCGCGGGTTACCGCGTCGTGCGGTTCGACAACCGGGACAGCGGGCTTTCCTCGCGCATCGCGGACGGGCCGCACACGCCGATGCCCGTGGCGATGGCGCGCTCGATCCTGGGCCTCGAGGTGACCGCGCCCTACACCCTCGCGGACATGGCGAAGGACGTCACGGGCCTGATGGACGCGCTCGCCATCGAGCGCGCGCACGTGGTGGGCGCGTCGCTGGGCGGCATGGTCGCGCAGGTGCTCGCGGCGCGCTGGCCGAAGCGCGTGGCGAGCCTCGTATCCATCATGTCGGGGAGCGGCAATCCTTACGTGTCGTTCGCGAGGCCGCAGGCGCTCAGCGCGATCCTGCACAAGCCCGAGCGCCCCGACGAGGTCGACTCGATCACCGACTACCTCGTGCACGTGATGGGCGTGATCGGCAGCTCGCGCCATCGCCCCGATCCCGCGCGGCTGCGCGCGCACTGCGAGCGCGTCGCGCGCCGCGGCTACGACCACCGCGGCATCGCGCGGCAGTTGCTGGCCGTGCTCGCCGCCGGCGACAGGCGCGCGGAGGTCGAGTCGATCCGCGTGCCGACGCTCGTCATCCACGGCACCGACGATCCGCTCATACCGCGTTCCGCCGGCCGCGAGGTGGCGCGCCTCGTTCCCGGCGCGAAGCTCCTCGAGCTCGACGGCATGGCCCACGACCTGCCCGACGAACTCATCCCCGAGGTCGTCGCCGCCATCGCCTCGCACTGCCGCTGAGCGAAAAAGGGATCTGACCCCTTTTCACGACAACACTTTCCGCTCGCGTCTCCCGTCGGCGACAGATGCGAATCGTGCGGAACCGCGGCGCGATGCGCGCATCAGAAGAGGCAGTCGCATCCCACACCGAGGTA
>JAMPXV010000164.1 GCA_023700985.1 Lysobacter sp. | reverse complement strand
GAACGGAACGTGACGCTGCGCTGCGCTTCACCGGTGCGCTCCAGCGCCGCGATCTGCTCCTCGGACACGTCCCAGTTGCGCAGCCTCGTGAGGCTCGACTCCGCGAGCTGCGACATTCCGGTGCGGCTGCCGGCGACGGCGTCCTTCAGCGCCTTCACGCCTCGCGCGGCGATGACGTACTCGCGCTGCGCCGCCACGAGTTCCGGGCTGTAGACCTCGAAGAGCGGCTGGCCCTTCGCGACCGGCTGCCCGGTGGTGTTCACGTGCAGGCGCTCGACATAGCCTTCGAACTTCGGCGAAATCGTGGCCAGCAGGCGCTCGTCGACCTCGACCCGCCCGGCGGCGCGCACGATGCGATCGAGGGCCCGGCGTTCGGCGGGCTGCGTGCGCACCCCCAGCTTCTGCAGGCGCTCCGTGGAGATCTTGAGCTCGGTTCCTGACGCGGCGGGCTCCTCCCCCTCGTAGACCGCGATGTAGTCCATGCCCATCTGGTCCTTCTTGGGCACGGGCGAGGTGTCGGGCAGTCCCATGGGATTGCGGTAGTAGAGGAGCTTCCTCTCCTTCTTCGCTTCCCCGGCGGCGCCCGCCGCCTGCATCGCCGGACTCGATGCCTGCCGCGTGCCGAAGTAATAGCCTCCGGCGGCGGCCAGGACCGCCACGACACCCACGACGACTGCGACGGCGCTCTTCATAGATCCTCTCCCACGATGCGTTCGATCTCCGCCAGGCGCATCTGCGCCTCGGCCTGTGCCTTGAGCCGTTCCACCTTCGCGCGCAGGATCTGGCGCTGCGCGTCCAGCAGCGTGGCGAAGTCCACCTTGGCGTTCTCGTATCCGGCGAGCGCCGACTGGAACGTGAGTTCGGCCTGCGGCAGCAGGCTCGATTCCACGAGTGCTTGCGTGTTGCGCGCAGCCTCGAGTCCCGCGAGGCTCTCCGACAGCTCCCCGAGGGTGCTCGTCGCCGCGGCATCGCGCTTGGCGCGGGCCGCCTCCAGCATCCCACGTGCCTCGCGTTCCTTCGCGCGGCGCCTGTCCTGCTGCAGCGGAATGTTCACCTCGAACATGATTTCCCACTCGGCGATCCGGTTGCCCATCTGGATCGGCGAGATTCCCACGGACAGATCGGGGTAGCGCTCCAGGTCGGTGAGCTCGACCATCTTTCCGGCGGAACGCGCGCGCGCCTCCTCGACCGCGATCAGGGGGCTTTTCGCGCGGGCGCGCTCCTCGAGGTCCGCCACCTGCAGGCGCGCCGTCGGCGGCAGGGGGCGGATACGCTCGGGCGGTGCCAGGGGCGCGGAGGCGGGCCGCGCGACGAGGGCGTTCAGGCGGGCGGCGGCACGGCGCCTTTCCGCCTCGATCATCACGAGATCGGTGCGCATCGTGGTCTGCTCCACCTGCGCGCGGATCGCGTCCTGCTGCGCGGCGAGGCCTCCTGCGTAGCGGGCCTGCGCCACGCTTTCGAGCTGGGCCATGAGCGCTAGGACTTCGCGCGTGAGCCGCTCGTTCTCCGAGGCAAGGTAGTACTGCGCATAGGCCGACTTGATGCGCATCGCGACCTCGAGCCACATGAGGTCGGCGCGGCTCGCCACCGACTGCGCATCCGCCTCGGCCGCCTCGCGCATGGCATCGCGCTTGCCGAACCAGGGGAGCATCTGCATGACGGTGTACTTGGTGGCGCCGATCTTCGACGGATTCAGGCTCGGGTTCGCCTCCATGCCCGCGTTCGTCACGTCCATGAGTTCCATCCGGAACGTGGGGTCGGGCAGCGCGCCGGCGTAGGCGGGCCGCTCGCGCGCCGCCGCGGCCTCGAGGCGCATCGCGGCGAAGTCGGGGCTCTTCTCGCGCGCGATCTCGAGGAACGTGTCGACGCTGCGGCCGGGCAGCGGCGTTTGCGCCACGGCCTGGCCCGACGCGAGCGTCATCGCGGCGAGGCATGCGGCGGCCAGCCGGCGAAGCGGTGGGGCGAGGTTCAGGGTCCGCGCGACGGGGACCGGGGAAGCAGGTGACATGGGACCTCCGGAAACGATGAAGGCCGGCCGCGAACGCCGCGGACCGGGAACATCACCCGGAGGTCAGATGCGCAGGACGCCGAAGAGGATGGCGGGAGGTGGAGGTGCCGCCGCGGGCGCGAGGCGCCATGCGGGGCGAAGGTCGGCCGAGGCGTGCGCAACCTGCACGATGCGAAGCACCGGGCCGGCCGAATCGACGGCTGCGGGGGCCGGCGGGGAGTTGTCGACCGAAGCATCGCCATACTGGCAGTGCTCGAAGCAGATGTTGTCGTTGGCCGGCGCCTGGTCCGCGGGGGCCATCTCGTGGCACCCCTCTTGGTGAGTGGTCACTTCGCCCGGGGCTGGCGATTCACGCTGCTCGCACGCATGCGCCGATACCGCGAGTTGCGCGAAGACGAGCGCGAACACGGCAAGGAGGGCGGCAAGGGCGCGGGGACGGCGGGTCATGGGCGTGAAGTATGCCTCGGGGCGTGGCGGAATCCCCTTGATTGAACGCAATCCGCCCCGTTCCTGACAAAACCGTAATCCCGCTGTCAGCTTCGCCCGAAAAAGGGGTCAGAGTCATTTCGGGCGAAATGACTCTGACCCCTTTTAATTGGCGGCGAGCCAGTCGAGGGCCAGCGTGGAGAGCGACTTCACGCCGAGCTTGAGGCAGTCCTCGTCGAGGTAGAAGCGCGGGCTGTGGTTGGGGGCGGCCGTCATCGGGTCGCGGTCCGGCGGCGTGCAGCCGATGAAGTAGAAGAAGCCCGGCACCGCCTGCTGGTAGTAGGAGAAGTCCTCGGCGCCGCAGACCTTGTCGACCTCGCGCACGCTGCCCTCGCCGGCGACGCGGGAGAGCGTCGGGACCGACCACTCGGTGAGCCCCGGGTGGTTCACGGTGACGGGGTAGCCGCGGTCGATGTGCACGTGCGCCTTGGCGCCGCCGGCGGCCGAGATCATCTCGGTGATGCGCTTCACGTGCGCATGGATCTCGTCGCGCTGGCCCTCGTCGAAGGCGCGGATGGTGCCCTCCAGCTTCACCTCGTCGGGGATGATGTTGTTGCGCACACCCCCCTGGAAGACGCCCACCGTGACCACCGAGGGTTCCTTGGTGATGTTGAGGCTGCGCGAGACGATGGTCTGCAGGCCCATGACCACCTGGGAGCCCACGACGATCGGATCGACGCCGCGCCACGGCATCGCGCCGTGCGTCTGCGAGCCCCGGATGAAGACGCGGAACTGGTCGGCGGAGGCCATGAGCGGCCCCGAGCGGTAGCCGATGCGGCCCGTGGGGTGGATCGAGGTGACGTGCAGGCCGAAGACCGCGTCCACCTTCGGGTTCTCGAGGCAGCCCTGCTGCACCATGAGGCGCGCGCCGCCTTCCTCGCCGATGGGCGGCATCTCCTCGGCCGGCTGGAAGAGGAAGACCACGGTGCCGGGGATCTCCGCGCGCAGGCCGGCGAGCACCTCGGCCACCCCCATGAGGATGGCGGTGTGCGCGTCGTGGCCGCAGGCGTGCATCACGCCGCACTGCTGGCCGTTCCAGTCGGTGACGGCCTTGCTCGCGAAGGGGACGTCGACTTCCTCCTTCACGGGCAGCGCGTCCATGTCGGCGCGCAGCGCCACCACGGGGCCGGGCCTGCCGCCGCGCAGCACCCCCACCACGCCCGTTACCGCGACCTTCTCGCGCACCTCGTCGAGGCCGAGCGCGCGCAGGTGCGCGGCCACGATGCCCGAGGTGCGCACCTCGCGGTTGCCGAGCTCGGGGTGCTGGTGCAGGTCGCGCCGCCAGGCGACGACTTTCGCTTCCACGCGGTCGGCAGCGGTGGCGATGGCGGCATCGAATCGGAACGGGGTCTCGGGTGCGTTCATGGCGGCGGGGGGGGTTCCTTCGGGGCGAGCGGGCATTGTAGCCCGGCCCTTGCGCCGCCCCGTCTATAATTGGCCGACCCTCCCTTCCGGCGCCTCCCCGGCGCACGCTTCCATGGAACACCTCGAACCGAAGGATGCCCACGCGTTCCTCGAGAAGACCCCCGACGCGGTGTTCATCGACTGCCGCAGCGAGATGGAGTTCATGTTCGTGGGCCATCCCGTCGGCGCGATGATGGTGCCCTGGTATGACGGCGCCGAGTGGGACCTCAATCCGCACTTCGTGGGCCAGGTGAAGAAGCTCGCGGGGGCGAACTTCCGCAACCGCCCCATCGTCCTCATCTGCCGCAGCGGCAACCGCTCCGTCGAGGCCGGCCTCGCGCTGGAGGCGGCGGGGTTCCAGCACGTGACCAACGTGCTGGCCGGCTTCGAAGGCGAGCTCGACGAGAACCACCACCGCAACTCGAAGAACGGGTGGCGCGTGGCGGGGCTGCCGTGGCAGCAGTACTGAAGGGTAGCGTCCCCTTCAATTACCCGCCCGCCTCCCTCGCCTGGCTGGTATGGGGGCTGGGCGCAGCCCTCTACCTCATCGCGTTCTACCAGCGCGTGGCGCCCGCGGTGCTGGTGCAGGAGCTCACGAGCGAGTTCTCGCTCTCCGGCGCCGCGCTCGGCAACCTCTCGGCGTTCTACTTCTACGGCTACGTCGCGATGCAGATCCCCACGGGCCTCATCGCCGACCGCTGGGGCCCGAGAAAGCTCCTCACGGCGGGCGCGGCCCTCACCGCGGTGGGCACGCTCGTCTTCGCGCTCGCGCCGACGACCTACGTCGCGAACGCCGGCCGGCTCGCGATCGGCGCGGCCGCGGGCGTGGCGTTCGTGGCGATGCTCAAGCTCGCCAGCCACTGGATGCCGTCGCGCCAGTTCGCGCTCTCGAGCGGCGTGGCGCTCTTCGTGGGCGTCATGGGCGCCACCCTCGCCGGCGCGCCGCTGCGAATGCTGGTGGACGCCATGGGCTGGCGCAACGCGATGGTAGTGAGCGCCGCCCTCACCGCCGCCGTCGCGGTGGCGATCTGGCTCATCGCGCGCGACGACCCCGCCGAGCGCGGCTACGACTCGTACTTCCCGCACGACACGGGCCGCCGCGGCGGCGGGTCGATGTGGGCGGACCTCCGCGACGTCCTCGGATACCGCAACACCGTGCTCCTCTTCGTCATCCCCGGCGCCTTCTCGGGGATCGTCCTGATGTTCGCGGGGCTGTGGGGCGTGCCCTTCCTCACCACGCACTACGGCTTCTCGACCGCCGAGGCGGCCTCGCTCTGCTCCGTGCTGCTCATCTCGTGGAGCGTGGCGAGCATCGCGTACGGGCCGATCTCGCACCGGATGGGCGGGCGCAAGGCGCCCTACGTCGCGGGGCTCCTGGCCACGACCGTGCTGTGGGCCCTGATCGTGTGGGTGCCGGGCTGGAGCCGCCCGGTGCTCGTGGCCCTCCTCGTCGCGCTCGGCGTCGCGGGGGCCGCCTTCATCCTCAACTTCGCCTTCGCCAAGGAGAGCGTGCCGGCGCGGCTCGCGGGCAGCGTCTCGGGCATCGCCAACATGGGCGTCATGGTGGGCGGCATGGTCATGCAGCCGCTCGTGGGCTGGGTGCTCGACCGTCACTGGACGGGCGCCCTCACGCCTGGCGGGGCGCGCCTCTACGACCTCGACGCCTACCGCAGCGCGTTCTCGCTCCTCTTCGTGTGGGGCGCGATCGCGCTGGTGGCCCTCCTCCTCACGCGCGAGACGCACTGCAGGCAGGCGGCGTGACGAAGGGAGCCGACATGGACGACGTTCGCATCGAGAAGGACTCGTTCGGGCCGATCGAGGTTCCCGCGGCGCGCCTGTGGGGCGCCCAGACCCAGCGTTCCCTGGAGCACTTCCGCATCTCCGGCGAGCGCATGCCGGCGGAGATCATCGAGGCCCTGGCGTGGATCAAGCGCGCGAGCGCCACGGTGAACGCGTCGCTGCAGGGTCTCGCCCCGGACAAGGCACGCGCCATCTCGCAAGCCGCCGACGAGGTGCTGGCCGGACGCTGGAACGACGAGTTTCCGCTGGTGGTGTGGCAGACCGGCTCCGGCACGCAGTCGAACATGAACATGAACGAGGTGCTGGCCAACCGCGCGAGCGAGCTCATGGGCGGGCCGCGGGGCGTTGGGCGGCTCGTGCATCCCAACGACGACGTGAACCGGGGCCAGTCCTCCAACGACGTCTTCCCGACGGCGATGCACGTCGCC
Source organism: Lysobacter sp. (assembly GCA_023700985.1). Classification (GTDB taxonomy): domain Bacteria; phylum Pseudomonadota; class Gammaproteobacteria; order Burkholderiales; family Usitatibacteraceae; genus FEB-7. The sequence goes on along the minus strand of JAMPXV010000164.1, from coordinate 1,086 downwards.
GCCATGGTCGCCATCCGCCGCCGCCTGCTGCCGCCCCTGGCCGCCTTGCAGGCCACGATCGAGGCCAAGGCCCGCGAGTTCGACGGCATCGTGAAGATCGGCCGCACGCACCTGCAGGACGCCACTCCCCTCACGCTGGGCCAGGAGTTCTCCGGCTACGCCGCGCAGCTCGGCCACGCGCGCCGGCATGTCGAGTCGACGCTCGCGCACCTGTCCGAGCTCGCCCTGGGCGGGACGGCGGTGGGCACGGGCCTCAACACCCATCCGGAGTTCGGCGCGCGCGCGGCAGCGGAGATCTCCCGCCTCGCGGGCTGCGAATTCGTCACCGCGCCCAACAAGTTCGAGGCGCTCGCCTCGCACGACGCGATGGTGCACGCCCACGGCGCCCTGAAGGGGCTGGCGGCGGCGCTCACCAAGATCGCCAACGACGTCCGCCTGCTCGCGAGCGGCCCGCGCAGCGGCATCGGCGAGATCTCCATCCCGGAAAACGAGCCGGGCAGCTCCATCATGCCGGGCAAGGTGAACCCCACCCAGGCCGAGGCGCTCACCATGGCGGCCTGCCAGGTGTTCGGCAACGACGTGGCGATCAACATGGGCGGCGCGCAGGGCCACCTCGAGCTGAACGTCTACAAGCCGGTGATCGCGAATGCATTCCTGCAGAGCGTGCGCCTGCTGGGCGACGGGATGGCGAGCTTCGAGGAGCACTGCGCGCGCGGGATCGAGCCCAACCGCGAGCGCATCGCGGCGCTGGTCCAGGGCTCGCTCATGCTGGTGACGGCGCTCGCGCCGCACATCGGCTACGACAAGGCCGCGGCCATCGCGAAGAAGGCGCACAGCGAGGGCACGGGGCTGCGCGAGGCGGCGCTCGCGCTGGGCTACGTCAGCGAGTCGCAGTACGACGAGTGGGTGCTGCCGCAGGACATGATCAGACCGGGCTGACCGGGTCGCCCATGGGCGGCGGCTCGTTCGAGGGCTTCGGCGGCACGTCGACCGGGGGCAAGGGCCGCGGCGGCGGTTGCGGGTCGGCGGGGCTGCCGGGGGGCGGCATCTCCGGGGGCAGGGGAGGCTCCTGCATGGGAACGGGGG
>JAMPXV010000163.1 GCA_023700985.1 Lysobacter sp. | reverse complement strand
CGCGTCCGGGCGCTCGATGCCGATGCGCCAGGGCTTGCCGTCGGCGTTGCGGCCGCGCACGCGCACCTCGCCGCCGGCCTCCACCATGTAGTCGGTCGCGCCCAGCGCGTCCAGCGAGCGCGCGGCGAGGTCGACGCCGTAGCCCTTGGCGATGCCGGACAGGTCGGCGCGCACGCCGTCGCGCGCCTTGGCGAGGGTGCCGGCCTCGCGGTCCACCGCGATGGCGCGCCAGTCGATGCGCGCGGCAAGGGCGGCCAGTTCGCCGGGCGAGGGCACGCGGCGCCTGCCGGACGGGCCGAAGCCCCAGGCATCGACCGCGGGGGCGACGGTCGCGTCGAAGGCGCCCGCCGTGGCCTCGCTCACCTCGCGGGCCAGCGCGAAGACTTCCAGCGTTTCGCGCGACACGGCCAGCGGCTTGCCCGCGGCCAGCGCGTTGAAGCGCGAAAGCTCCGAGGAATCGAGGTAGGTGGACATGCGCGCGACCACGCCTTCGAGGGCGGCGGCCACGGACGTGGAGGCCTTGCCCGCGAGCGACTCGGCCAGCGGTCCGGCGAGCTTCGCGTTCCACACGGTGCCCATCGCGGGGCCCTGGATCGCCGCGAGCGGGCGGCGCGCGATGCCCGGGGCTTCGCCGCAGCCGGCGAGGAGGGCGGTGGCGCCCAGCGCCTTCAGGAGCGTGCGCCGGCGGGGTGAGAGGAGGGTGTCCATGGCGGTGTCCTTGGGTGGATCAGGTGCCCGGCCCGCCGGCGAGGCGCACGGCCGCTTCCAGCCGGCCCTCCCCGTGGCGGATGAGCTGGTAGGCGAGGTCGCGGATCGAGACGAGGCCGTGCACGCGCGGCCCGTCGATCACGAGGAGGTGCCGGTGGCGGTGCACGTACATGAGGGCCAGCGCCGCTTCCAGCGTGGTGCCCGGCGTGACGAAGCGCACCTCGCGGGTCATCACGAGGGACAGCGGCGTCCTCCTCGGATCGAGCCCGGCGCGCACCACGCGGTTCAGCAGGTCGCGCTCGGTGAAGATGCCGCCGACCAGCTGGTCCTCGGTGCTCACGACCACGGCGCCGATCTCGCGGGCGGCCATCAGCTCGACGGCCTCCTCGACCATGGCCGAGGCCGGCACGGAGTAGAGCTGGTCCATGCCCCGGTCCTTCAGGGCCTCCATCACGCTGGCTACCGTCATCGCCCTTCTCCTCGCCGCCTCAGTTGCCGAAGTCGTCGAGCATGATGTTCTCACGCTCCACGCCGAGATCCAGCAGCATGTTGATCACCGCCTTGGTCATGGGGCCCGGCCCGCACATGTAGTACTCGATGTCCTCGGGGGCGGGATGGTCCTTCAGGTACTGCTCGTGGAGCACCTGGTGGATGAAGCCGGTGTAGCCCTTCCAGTTGTCCTCGGGCATCGGCTCCGAGAGCGCGAGGTGCCACTGGAAGTTGGGGTTGGCTTTCGCGATGGCGTCGAACTCGTCCTGGTAGAACGCCTCCTTGAGGCTGCGGGCGCCGTACCAGTAGGTGGCCTTGCGGTTCGTGTGCAGGCGGTGGAACTGGTCGAAGATGTGCGAGCGCATGGGCGCCATGCCCGCGCCGCCGCCCACGAAGCACATCTCCGCCTTCGTCTCGCGCGCGAAGAACTCGCCGAAGGGGCCGGAGACGGTGACCTCGTCGCCCTCCTTCAGGTTGAACACCCAGGAGCTCATGATTCCCGGCGGGATGTCCTCCCTGTAGCCCGGCGGGAAGGCGATGCGGATGGTGAAGAGGAGGATCCCCTTCTCCATCGGGTAGTTGGCCATCGAGTAGGCGCGGGTGACCGTCTCGCCGCAGCCGGACTTGAAGCGCCACAGGTCGAACTTGTCCCAGTCGGCGCGGAAGGGGTCCTCGATCGCGAAGTCGCGGAACGAGACCTGGTGCGCCGGGCACTCGAGCTGCACGTAGCCGCCGGCGCGGAAGGGCACCTCCTCCCCCTCGGGAAGCGCCAGCTTCAGCTCCTTGATGAAGGTGGCCACGTTGCGGTTGGAGATCACGCGGCACTTCCACTTCTTCACGCTGAAGACCTCGGGGGCGATCTCGATCCTCATGTCGCCCTTCACCTTCACCTGGCAGGCCAGCCGGCAGCCCCGCTTGGCCTCGCCGCGGGAGATGTACCCCGTCTCCGTGGGCAGCAGGTCGCCGCCGCCTTCCTTGACGATCACCTCGCAGACGCCGCAGGCGCCCTTTCCCCCGCAGGCCGAGGGAATGAAGATCTGGCTCTCCGCCAGCTTCGCGAGCAGCGTCCCGCCGGCCGGCACCCGCAGCGCCTTGTCCGGGTCCTCGTTGATGGTGATGGTCACGTCGCCCGTGGCCACGAGCTTCGAGCGCGCCGCCATGAGCAGCGCGATGAGCGCGAGGATCACCGCGGTGAACATGACGACGCCGAGGACGATTTCGGTCATGGCGGCGGCCCTAGAGCTGGATCCCGGAGAACATCATGAACGCGATGGAGATGAGCCCGGCGGTCACGAAGGTGAGGCCCAGGCCGCGAAGCCCCGCGGGCGGGTTGGAGTAGGCGAGCTTCTCGCGCACCGCGGCCATCGCGACGATGGCGACGAGGAAGCCGACCCCCGAGCCCACGCCGAAGACGGCGCTCTCGGCGAAGGTGTAGTCGCGCTCCTGCATGAAGAGGGAGCCGCCCAGGATCACGCAGTTGACCGCGATGAGCGGCAGGAACACGCCCAGGGTGGTGTAGAGGGCCGGGGCGAACTTCTCGACCGTCATCTCCACCACCTGCACCGCCGCGGCGATCGTGCCGATGAAGAGGATGAAGGAGAGGAACGTGAGGTCGGCCTTCGCCAGCGCGGGCGACGCCCAGCCGAGCGCGCCTTCCTTCAGCAGGTGGGTGAGGATGAGGTTGTTGAGCGGCACGGTGAGCACCTGCACGAACACGACGGCAATGCCCAGGCCGAAGGCCGTCTCCACCTTCTTCGAGCAGGCGAGGAAGGAGCACATCCCCAGGAAGAAGGCGAGCGCCATGTTCTCGAGGAACACGGCGCGGATGGCGATGTTGAGATAGTGTTCCATGGTCGGTCCCGGTGCCTGCCTCAGTCCTTTTCCTGGAGTTCCGGCTTGAGCGTGCGCAGCAGCCAGATGAGCCCCGCGATGAGGAGCAGCCCCGAGGGCGCGAGCAGCATCAGGCCGTTGGGCACGTACCAGCCGCCGTCCTTCGCGAGCGGCAGCACCACGAAGCCGAGGACCTTGCCGGCGCCGAAGAGCTCGCGGAAGAAGGCCACCAGGAAGAGCACCAGCGCGTAGCCCAGGCCGTTGCCCAGGCCGTCGAGGAGCGAGAGACCGGGCGGGTTGGACATCGCGTAGCCTTCCGCGCGGCCCATCACGATGCAGTTGGTGATGATGAGGCCCACGAACACGGACAGCTCCAGCGACAGCTCGTAGAGCGTGGCCTTGAGAACCTGGTCGAAGACGATCACGAGCGAGGCGATGATCGCGAGCTGCACGATGATGCGGATCGAGCCGGGCGTGTGGTTCCTGACCAGGCTCACCGCGAGGTTGGCGAGCATGGTGACGAGGATCACGCCCGCGCCCATGACGAGAGCCTTGTCGATGCGCGTGGTGACGGCGAGCGCCGAGCAGATGCCCAGCACCTGCACCCCGATGGGGTTGTTGGTGAGGATCGGGTCGAGGAGTGCCGCGCGCTCGCGCTTGCCGAATGCGCCCGTGGCCGGGGAGATGGCGCTCACAGGACCTCCTTCCTTTCGCGGAAGCGGTTGAGGAAGCGGCCATAGCCGTCTTCCGAGAGCCAGAAGCGCATGAGCCGCGTGACGGCGTTGCTGGTGATGGTGGCCCCCGAGAGGCCGTCGACGCTGAGCGGGTCCGTCTCCGGGGGGCCCGCCTGGCCCTTGATCACGGTGATGCGCGCGTTGCCCCGGTCGTCGTAGCCGCGGCGGCCCTTCCACATGGCCTGCCACGCGGGGTTGCCGATCTCGCCGCCCAGGCCCGGGGTCTCGCGGTGGTCGTAGTAGGTGATGCCGCGCACGGTGACCGCGTCCTTGTCCAGGGCGAGGAAGCCGTAGATCGTGCCCCACATGCCCAGGCCCTCGACCGAGATCACCATCTGGTCGACCTTGCCGTCCTTCATCACGAAGTAGACGACGCCGCGGTTGGCGACGCGCTTGATGCCGGCGTCGTTCGCCGGCGCTTCGCGGCTCGCGGCCGGGTCGCTGCGGGCGGCCCGCTGGTCGTAGTCGCGCGCGTTGCGCTCGCCCTCGGGCACGAGTTTCCCCGTGGCGAAGTCGACCAGCCGCACCTTGATGTCGGACTGGAACACGCGCTCGACGTCGCCCAGGCCCACGTTCTGGCCCGGCGCCACCAGGCCCGCGGCCACGAGCACGTTCTTCTCCATGTAGAGGCGCGCGTTGGCCTTCTGCCGGGGCGCGAGCGACACGGCCGCCACCGACACCAGCGCCGCGCACACCACGCACATCACGGTGGCGAAGATGAAGGTGTAGCGGGGGGAATCAAGCCTGGACACGGCGCTTCCTCCGCTGGATGTTGCCGCGCACCAGGAAGTAGTCGATGAGCGGCGACATCACGTTCATGAAGAGGATGACGAGGAACACGCTCTCCGGGTAGGCGGGGTTGAGCACCCGGATCATCACGATGAGCGCGCCGATGCCGAACCCGTAGATCCAGCGGCCCCGGTCGGTGAAGGGGGCGGTCACCGGGTCGGTGGCCATGAACGCGGTGCCGAAGGCCCAGCCGCCCAGCACCATGTGCCACCAGAACGGCATCGCGAACCAGTGGTTGGTCGTCGAGCCGATGGCGTTGAATAGGAGCGCCATGGCGATGGTGCCCAGCGCGACCCCGGCCATGATGCGCCACGACCCCACCTTGGTCACGATGAGGATCGCCGCGCCGATGAGGCAGGCGAGCGCCGAGGTCTCCCCCAGCGACCCGGGCTCGAAGCCGAGGAAGGCGTTGGCCCACGAGAGGCTCGCGGAGGCCTCGTCGAAGGGCGTCGTGAACGAGCGCATCGTGGACAGGAGAGTGGCGCCGCTGAAGCCGTCGACGGCGTTCACGCCGTACATGGCCACCCACACCGTGTCGCCCGAGATGTCGGCCGGGTACGCGAAGAACATGAACGCGCGGCCGGCGAGCGCCGGGTTGAGGAAGTTCATGCCCGTGCCGCCGAACACCTCCTTCGCCACCACCACGCCGAAGGTGATGCCCAGCGCCGCCTGCCACAGGGGGGCGGTCGCGGGGAGGGTGAGCGGGAAGATCATGCTCGTCACGAGGAAGCCCTCGTTGATCTCGTGGCGCCTCACCACCGCGAAGAGCACCTCCCAGAAGCCGCCGACGGCGAGCGTCACGGCGTAGAGCGGCAGGAAGTAGAGCGACCCGTGGAAGAGGCACTGCGCGAGGCTCCTCGCGTCGTAGCCGAAGCCCAGCGCGCGCATGATCTCGTGCCGCCAGCCGGTGAGGGTGGCGAGCTTCATGGGGTCCAGGGCCATGTTGGCCTGCAGGCCCGTGTTGTACATCGCCATGAACACGCACGGCAGCATGGCGATCACGACGATCGTCATCATGCGCTTCAGGTCGATGGAATCGCGCACGTGCGAGGCGCCGCGCGTGACCGACGGCGGCGTCATGATGAACGTGTCCGTCGCCTCGAAGATGGCGTGGAAGCGCGAGAGGCGCCCGCCCGGCTCGAAGTGGGGTGCCGCCCTGGCGAGGAGGTTCTCGAGGGCCTTCATCTCAGGCCTCCTTCTCCATGCGGGCGAGCATGTCGCGCAGCATCGGCCCGTAGTCGTTCTTCCCCGGGCAGGCGTAGGTGCACAGCGCGAGGTCCTCCTCGTCGAGCTCCAGCGCCCCCAGCGCCTCGGCGCGCTCGAGGTCGCCGGTGACGAGCGCGCGCAGCAGGAACGTGGGCAGGATGTCCATCGGCATCACCGCCTCGTAGGTGCCCAGGGGCACGATGGCGCGCTTCGAGCCGTTGGTCGTCGTGGTGAAGGTGCGGCGGCTGCGCGAGAACGCGCCCAGCACCGCGCCGGTGATGGAGAACTTGCCCGCCCCCGGCGCGATCCAGCCCAGCAGCTCGCGCCCGCGGCCTTCCGGCAGCGCGCTCACCTGCTGGTGGTAGCGGCCGAGGAAGCCCTCCGCCTCGCCCATGGCCGTGCGGCCGTCCAGCACCGATCCCGAGATCACGCGCTGGTCGCCTGCTGCGAGCTCGCCCGCCGCGAGTTCGTCCACCGATGCCCCCAGGCGCGTGCGCAGGAGCCGCGGCCGGGCGATCGAGGGACCCGCGATCGAGACGACGCGCGAGACGTCGAGCTTCCCCGTGGCGAGCAGGTGCCCGATCGCCGCGACGTCCTGGGCGCCCACGTGCCAGACGCTGCGCCCGATGCCGACCGGGTGCAGGAAATGGATGTGCGTGCCGGCGTTGCCGGCCGGGTGGGGGCCGGCGAATTCCTCGATGGCGATGCGCTCGGCCCGCGGCACGCGAACGGCCGAGCCGGGCGTGCGGCAGACGTACACGGTGCCGGGCGTGAGGTCGCGCAGCGCGAGGACGCCGCGGGCGTAGTCGTCCTCCCGGCCGGCAAGCGCCATCTCGACCTGCGGCGCCAGCGGCCGCGTGTCCATGGCGGTCACGAAGATGGCGGAGGGCACGGCCTCGGGGGCCGGCACGCGGCTGAACGGACGGGAGCGGAACGCGGTCCACAGGCCCGACTCGAGGAGGAGGGCGCGCAGCCCCGCGCCGTCACCCTCGGCGGGCGGCGAGCCTTTCCAGCTCGCGAAGTCCACCTGGGCGTGCGGGCCGTCGATCGACGCGACCTCGATCACCAGGGAAACGAAGGCGCGCTTGTCGCCCCGGTTCAGCGCCGCCACGCGCCCCGCGGCAGGGGCGGTATGGCGCACGCCGGGAATCTTCTTGTCCTCGAACACCGGCTGGCCACGCAGCACCGTATCGCCGGGCTGGACGAGCATCGTGGGCTTGAGCCCCACGAAGTCGGCGCCCAGGAGCGCCACGCGCGACGCGGGCCGGGCGTCCTCGACCGTCTGGACCGGCAGGCCTGCGATGGGAAGGTCCAACCCTCGTTTTATCGTGCGCATCGTCCTGGTGCCGCATTGCGATGGGCAATGCCGCGGTGGGGCTCCGTCCTCCGGCAAGGGTAGGGGAGTGGGCCAAGGGCCAATTGACGTGAATCAACCGGGGGGGTGGCTTTCTGCCCGGCGGGGGTGGGGTGGAGGGGGGGGGGGGGGGGGGGGGGGGGGGGGGGGGGGGGGGGGGGGGGGGGGGGGGGGGGGGGGGGGGGGGGGGGGGGGGGGGGGGGGGGGGGGGGG
>JAMPXV010000162.1 GCA_023700985.1 Lysobacter sp. | reverse complement strand
GGAAGATGCTGCTCGCGATGGCCCGCGACGTGCGCGTCATCCTCATCAAGCTCGCCGACCGCCTGCACAACATGCGCACCCTCGACGCGGTGCACGCGGAGAAGCAGGAGAGGATCGCGCGCGAGACGCTGGAGATCTACGCGCCCATCGCCAACCGGCTGGGCCTGAACGGGATCTACTACGAGCTGGAGGACCTGGGGCTGCAATACCTGCACCCCACGCGCTTCCGCGTGCTCGAGAAGGCGCTCAAGCGCGCGCGCGGCAACCGGCGCGACGCCGTGGGCAAGCTCAAGGACGCGATCCAGGCGCGGCTGGCGGAGTTCCGCGTCGAGGCGCAGGTGCACGGCCGCGAGAAGCACATCTCCTCCATCTACAAGAAGATGCAGGAGAAGAACATCTCCTTCTCCGAGGTGTTCGACATCTACGGCTTCCGCATCATCGTGCCCGACGTCTCGGCCTGCTACCTCGCGCTGGGCGCGCTGCACACGCTCTACAAGCCCATCCCCGGCAAGTTCAAGGACTACCTCGCCATCCCGAAGGCGAACGGCTACCAGTCGCTGCACACGACGCTCTTCGGCCCGTTCGGCATGCCCGTCGAGGTGCAGATCCGCACGCCCGAGATGCACAAGGTGGCCGAGGCGGGGGTCGCCTCGCACTGGCTCTACAAGAGCGCCGACGAGCCCTCGAAGGACGTGCACATGAAGACGCACCAGTGGCTGCAGTCGCTGCTGGAGATCCAGAGCGAGTCCGGCGACGCGCTCGAGTTCCTGGAGCACATCAAGGTCGACCTCTTCCCCGAGGAGGTCTACGTCTTCTCGCCCAAGGGCAAGATCTTCTCGTTGCCGCGCGGGGCCACCCCGATCGACTTCGCCTATTGCGTGCACACCGACGTGGGCAACCACTGCATCGCCGCGCGGGTGAACGGCGAGACGGTGCCGCTGGGCGCGCAGCTTCGCAACGGCGACCGCGTGGAGATCGTGACCGACCCCGAGTCGCGCCCCAACCCCGTGTGGCTCTCCTACGTCGCCACGGGCAAGGCCCGCTCGCACATCCGCCACTACCTGAAGACCATGCAGTCCGCGGAGAGCGCGGAGGTGGGCGAGCTCCTGCTGGTGCAGGCGCTGCGCTCGCTCAAGGCCAACCCCGACCAGGTGGGCGAGGAACACTGGAAGCGCTTCTACAAGGGCGACGCCGCGCGCACGCGCGAGGAGGTGCTCGCCGACATCGGCCTGGGCAAGCGCCTCGCGGTGGTCGTCGCCAAGCGCCTGCTCGCCACGCCCGAGGCGGTGGCCGAGGGAACGAACCGGCTCGACTCCGTCACCATCCGCGGCACCGAGGGCCTGGCGGTGCAGTTCGCCTCCTGCTGCCGGCCCATCCCGGGCGACCCGATCATCGCGCAGATCAAGAAGGGCCAGGGCCTCGTGGTGCACTCCCACGACTGCCCCGCGATCCACCCGTTCCACTTCGACCCGGAGAAGTGGGTGGACGTGCAGTGGGACACCGCACCCGGCCGGCTCTTCGACGTGAACGTGCGCCTCACGGCGGCCAACCAGCGCGGCGTGCTGGCGCGGCTCGCGGCCGAGATCTCGGAAGCCGACTCCAACATCGACCACATCGAGACGGAGGAGCGCGCGAGCTCCGCCTACACCACCATCGTCTTCACCATCCAGGTGAGGAACCGCATGCACCTGGCGCAGGTGTTCCGGCGGCTGCGCCGGATCCCCGAGGTCGTCCGCCTGCAGCGGCTCAAGAAGAAGCCCTCGTGAAACGCGCCATCGCCACCGCCGCCGCACCCGCGGCCATCGGCCCGTACTCGCAGGCGGTTCGCGCCGGCGACACCGTCTATCTCTCCGGGCAGATCCCGCTGGATCCCGCCACGATGCAGCTCGTCGAGGGCTTCGATGCCCAGGTGCGACGCGTGCTCGACAACCTGGAGGCCGTCTGCGCCGCCGACGGGGCGAGCTTCGCCGACGTCGTGCGCTTGACGATCTACCTCACCGACCTCGCGAACTTCCCGCGGGTGAACGAGATCATGGCCTCGCGCTTCGCCGAGCCGTACCCGGCGCGCGTGACGGTCGGCGTCGCCTCGCTTCCCCGCGGCGCGGCGGTCGAGATCGACGCGATCGTCCACCTCCCGCCGCCGAAGAGCGGCGACTAGCCGGTCCCGTGGCGGCCTCGCGTCCCCCTCGCGCGGCGCCGGCCCCCGAACCCGCCGCGCCCGCGCCGCGCGACGACCTCGTCGCCGGCCCCGCCGTGCGCGCGAGGCTCGAGAAGCTGGGCATCCATTCGCGCTTCGACCTCGTCCTGCACCTGCCGCTGCGCTACGAGGACGAGACCCGGCTCACGCCGCTCGCGGAAGCCGGCACGGGCGAGCCCGTGCTGGTGGAGGCCGAGGTGGTCGAGTGCGAGGTCAAGTACCGCCCGCGCCGCACGCTGGTGGTGAGGCTCACCGACGGCAGGTCCGACCTGTGGCTGCGCTTCCTCAACTTCTATCCCAGCCAGGTGAAGCAGATGGCGCCGGGCAGGCGCCTCAGGCTCTTCGGCGAGGTACGCACCGGCTTCTTCGGCGCCGAGATGGTGCACCCCAAGGTGCGCGTGGTGGACGAGGGCACGCCGTTGCCCACGTCCCTCACGCCGGTGTACCCCACGACCGCCGGGATGTCGCAGGCGAACCTGCGCGGCTTCATCGAGCACGCGCTGGACACCCTCCTCATGGACGACACGCTGGAGCCGGCGCTCCTCGAGAGGCTCGCGCTGCAGGGCTTCCGCGAGAGCGTCCTGCTGCTGCACCGCCCGCCGCCCGACGTGGATGCCGCGAGCCTCGCCGACCGTACGCACCCGGCGTGGCGGCGGCTCAAGTTCGACGAGCTCCTCGCGCAGCAGCTCGCGATGCGCATCGCCTACCGCGAACGCCGCGGCAAGTCCGCCCCGCGCATGCCCGACAGGCACACGCTCACGAACCTGCTGGTGAAGTCGCTGCCCTTCGCCCTCACGCGCGCGCAGAAGAAGGCGTGGGCCACCATCGCCCACGACCTCGCGCAGCCGCACCCGATGCGCCGGCTGCTGCAGGGCGACGTGGGCAGCGGCAAGACGCTCGTCGCCGCGCTCGCCGCGCTGCAGGCCATCGAGAACGACTGGCAGGTGGCGCTCATGGCGCCGACCGAGATCCTCGCCGAGCAGCACTACCTCAAGCTCGCCCACTGGCTCGAGCCCCTCGGCGTGAAGGTGAGCTGGCTCGCCGGCAGCCTCAAGGCGCGCGCGAAGAAGACGGCGCTGGAGGCGATCGCGCGCGGCGAGACGCAACTGGCCATCGGCACGCACGCGCTCTTCCAGGACGAGGTGGCCTTCGACCGGCTGGGGCTCGCGATCGTGGACGAGCAGCACCGGTTCGGCGTGGCGCAGCGCCTGGCCCTGACCGGCAAGGGCGCGGAGCCGCACCAGCTCATGATGAGCGCCACCCCCATCCCGCGCACGCTCTCCATGAGCTACTACGCGGACCTCGACGTGAGCGTGATCGACGAGCTGCCCCCGGGTCGCACGCCCGTGGTCACCAAGCTCGTGGACGAGTCGCGGCGCGACGAGGTGATCCTGCGCATCCGCGAGAGCTGCGCCGAGGGCGCGCAGGCCTACTGGGTGTGCCCGCTCATCGAGGAATCCGAGACGCTGCAGCTGAAGACCGCGCTCGAGACCTTCGAGACGATGAAGGCCACCTTCCCGGACCTCGCCGTGGGGCTCGTGCACGGGCGCATGAAGCCCGACGAGAAGGCGCAGGTGATGGCCGACTTCAAGGCGAGGCGCGTGCAGCTGCTGGTCGCGACGACGGTGATCGAGGTGGGCGTGGACGTGCCCAACGCGACCCTCATGGTGATCGAGCACGCCGAGCGCATGGGGCTCGCGCAGCTGCACCAGCTGCGCGGGCGCGTGGGCCGCGGCACGGGAAGGAGCCTCGCGATCCTCCTGTATCATCAGCCGTTGTCGGAGATGGCCCGCGCGAGGCTCAAGGTCATCTACGGGACGACGGACGGCTTCGAGATCGCCCGCCAGGACCTGCTGCAGCGCGGCCCCGGCGAGTACCTGGGTTCCCGGCAGAGCGGCGCGCCGCTGCTGCGCTTCGCGGACCTCGAGCGCGACGCCGACCTGATCGAGCTCGCGCGGGAAGTCGCCGATGCCATGATCTCGGAGCGCTCCCGCGCAGTGGAAAGGCACCTGGACCGCTGGCTCGGCCGCCGGCAGTTCTACCTCAAGGCATGAATCGATGGAAACGGCTCGCGCCGCCGCACACGGACCCCTGGCGCCCCTGGCTCGTCTGGCGAGGCTCCCTCACCTGGCGGATCACGGAGCGCGCGAGCGGCTTTCGCGTGGAGGTCGTCCGCCAGGGGCTGCGCTTCCCCAACGAGGACGAGTACCGGGGCCTCGGGCAGCCGACGCACCGGCGGGCGCTGGTGCGCGAGGTGGTGCTGCACGCCGGCGGGCAGCCGGTGGTGCTGGCGCACTCCATCGCCGCGTGGCGGGACCTCTCCGGCGCCTGGCGCGGCCTGCGCGGGCTCGGAAACCGGCCGCTCGCCGAGGCGCTCTTCACCGACCCGCTCGTCACGCGCGGGCGGCTGGAGTTCGTGCGCATCGACGCGCGCCATCCCCTCGGCCGGCGGGTGCGCCAGGTGTTCGGCCGGGACTTCCCCGTGCTGTGGGCGCGGCGCTCGCGCTTCGTGAAGCACGGCCGGCCGCTGCTGGTGACGGAGGTCTTCCTGCCGCGCCTCCTCGACCTGCGATGAGGGCCGCCGCATGAAGCTCGCCGCGGTGGCCGCGCGCCTCGACGCCTACGAGAAGCTCGTCCGCCTGGACAAGCCCGTCGGCATCCTGCTTCTGCTCTGGCCCACGCTGTGGGGCCTGTGGCTCGCGGCGGGCGCGGTGCCCGACTGGCGCCTGCTGTGGATCTTCTTCCTCGGCACGGTGCTCATGCGCTCGGCCGGCTGCGCGCTGAACGACTGGGCCGACCGCGCCTTCGACCCGCACGTCGAGCGCACGCGCACCCGCCCGCTCGCCGCCGGCACGATCCACCCGGAGGAGGCCGTGCTGGTCGCCGCCACCCTCGCGCTCGCCGCCTTCATGCTGGTGGTGTGGTCGCAGAACCTCCTCACCACCGGCCTCGCCGTCGTCGCGGCGGTGATCGCGGCCGTCTACCCCTTCACCAAGCGTTTCCTCGCCGTGCCCCAGGCGTGGCTGGGCATGTGCTTCGGCTTCGGCATCCCGATGGCCTTCGCCGCGCAGACGGGCGAGGTGCCGGCGCTCGCCTGGTGGCTCTGGACGGCCAACATCTTCTGGACGCTGGCCTACGACACCGAGTACGCGATGGTGGACCGGGACGACGACCTCAGGATCGGCATCAAGACCTCGGCCATCCTCTTCGGCCGCTTCGACCTCGCGGCGGTGGCCGCCTGCTACGCGATCTTCCTCGCGATGATGGCCCGCATCGGCGCGTGGCAGGGCTACGGCGCCCTCTACTACGCGGGCCTCGCGGCGGGCGCCGCCATCGCCGCGTGGCACTTCCGCTGGCTCCGCGACCGTTCGCGCGAGGGCTGCTTCCGCGCCTTCCGCCACAACCACTGGATCGGGCTCGCGGTGCTCGCGGGCGTGGTCCTCGACACGCAGTTCCCGAAGGCGTTCGGCTAGGCGAGGAAACCCCCATGGCAGGCAACGTGAAATCCGCGGCACCCGTGTGGCTCGTCCCGGGCGTGCGCACGCCCTTCGCGAAGGTCGACGGCGGCCTGCGCGCGCTGGATGCGGTGGCGCTCTCCGTGCCCGTCGCGAAGGCGATGGGCGCGCAGCTAGCCGCGGGCGCGCGGCCCGACCTGGTGGTGTGGGGGACGGTCGCCTCCAACCTCGGCTGGAGCAACATCGCGCGCGAGGTGCTCGTGGACGCGGGGCTCGACGGCCACACGCCGGCCTTTTCCACCGTGCTCGCGTGTTCCACCAGCATGGTCGCGGCCTTCGAGGCGGCGGGAATGCTGGGCGGCACGCAGTCCCTGGCGCTCGTGGGCGGCGTGGAGAGCATGAGCCGCGTGCAGATCGCGCTCTCGCAGGGGCTCTCGGACTGGCTCCGCCGACTGACCCAGGCGCGCACCGTGGGCGAGCGCATCGACCGGCTGCTCGAGATCCGCCTCGCCGACGTGAAGCTGCACGTGCCCGGCGTGAAGAACCGCGCCACGGGGCGCAGCATGGGCGAGCACTGCGAGGAGATGGCGAAGGCCTGGAACATCGCGCGCGAGGACCAGGACCGGCTCGCGTTCACCTCGCACGAGCGCGCGGTGAAGGCGCTCGCCACGGGCTTCTTCGACGACCTCGTGATCCCGGCGGGCGAAGCCGTGCGCGACGGCATCCCGCGCGCCGACTCCACCGTCGAGAAGCTCGCGAAGCTCAAGCCCGCGTTCGACCGCGAGGCGGGCACCATCACCGCCGGCAACGCCTCGCCGCTCACGGATGGCGCCGCGGGCCTGTGGGTCGCCACCGACGAGGGGCTTTCGCGCCTGCCGGCCGGCAAGCCGCGCGCGCGGCTGGTGGATTGGGAGATCGCGGCCGTGGACATCTTCAAGGAGGGCCTCCTCATGGCGCCCGCCTACGCGATCCCGCGATTGCTGGCGCGGCATGGGCTTGCACTGGCCGACATCGACCTGTGGGAGATCCACGAGGCCTTCGCCGCGCAGGTTCTGTGCAACGTGAAGGCCATCGAGGACGATGCGTTCGTGCGGGAGAAGGCGGGTGTCGCCGCTTCGCTCGGCAGGTTTCCCTGGGAGCGCTTCAACCCGAACGGCGGAAGTGTCGCCATCGGCCACCCGTTCGGCGCGACGGGCGCGAGGATCCTCTCGCAGGCGGTGAAGGAACTCGCGGCGATGGGGCCTGGCAAGCGCGCCGTGGTGTCGATCTGCGCCGATGGCGGGCTGGGAACCGTCGCGCTCCTCGAATCCGCCTGACTGCCTCGTCCATCCCTTTCCCCAGCAGCGGAGCGATCCATGACCTACCAGACTCTCGCCGTCGAGCAGCGCGGCGCCGTGGCCCTCGTCACCCTCGACCGCCCGGAGAAGGCCAACGCGATGGAGGAGGCCATGTGGCACGAGATCCGCGACGCCATGCGGTGGGCGGACGCGACCGATGCCGTGCGCGTGGTCGTGCTGCGCGGCGCCGGCAAGCATTTCACCGCCGGCATCGACCTCGCCATGCTGCAGGGAATTTCCGACCGGATCCGCCACCCTGACCCCGCGCGCGCGAGCGAGAAGCTGCGCCGCCTGATCCTCGACCTGCAGGACACGCTCACTTCCGTCGAGCGCTGCCGCAAGCCCGTGATCGCCGCGATCCACGGGGTGTGCTACGGCGGCGGCATCGACCTCGTC
>JAMPXV010000006.1 GCA_023700985.1 Lysobacter sp. | reverse complement strand
TGGACGGCGATCTCCGCCGTCTCGAGGTCGCGGATCTCCCCGATCATGATCACGTCCGGGTCCTGGCGCACGATGGAGCGCAGGGCGTTGGCGAAGGTGAGGTTGATCTGCGGCTTCACCTGGATCTGGTTGATGCCCGGCATCTGGTATTCGACCGGGTCCTCGACCGTGAGGATCTTCACGTCGGGCTGGTTCAGACGGTCGAGCGCGGTGTAGAGCGTGGTGGTCTTGCCGCTGCCCGTCGGGCCCGTCACCAGCAGGACGCCGTGCGGCTGGCTCAGGGCCTCGAGGAAGGTATCGAGGATCTCGCCGTCGAACCCGAGCGAGGCGAAGTCGAGAGGCACGCCCCCCTTGTCGAGGATCCGCATGACGACGCTCTCGCCGTGCATCGTCGGCACCGTGGAGACGCGCAGGTCGATCTCCTTGCCCTGGATGCGCAGCTTGATGCGCCCGTCCTGCGGCAGGCGCCGCTCCGCGATGTCGAGGTTGGCCATGATCTTCACGCGCGAGATCACGGCGGCCGACAGGCGCCGCGGCGGCGACTCCACCTCGTTCAGGACGCCGTCGATGCGGAACCGGACGATGAGCCGGTTCTCGAAGGGCTCGATGTGGATGTCGGAAGCCCGGCTCTCGAGCGCGTGGGTGATGAGCAGGTTCACCAGGCGCACCACCGGTGCCTCGGAAGCGAGGTCCTTCAGGTGCTCGACGTCGCCGAAGTCCTGCTCCTCGTCGCGCGTGGAGATGTTGTCGACGATCTGCCCCATAGACGACTTGCCGGCGCCGTAGAGGCGCTCGAGGGCCGTCTCGAGTTCCGTCACCACGGCCAGGCGGGGCACCACGGTCTTGCCGCAGGCCATCTCCAGCGAGCGCAGCGTGAACTCGTCCGCGGGGTCGGCCATGGCGACCACGATCCCCTCGTCGGTCTCGCGCAGCGGCAGCGCCCTCGCCTCGCGCAGGAAGCGGTAGGAGACCTGCTCCTCGAGGAAGGGCAACTCGGGGTACTCCGACGCGGCGGTGACCGCCACGCCCGATTGCTCGGACAGTGCGTCTGCCAGATCGCGGGCCGACACGAGCCCCAGCCGCCCCAGGATCACCCCGAGCTTTTCGCGCGACTCGCCCTCCTGCAGGCGCAGCGCGCGATCGAGGTTGGCGTGATCCAGCTTCCCCCGGGCGATCAGGATCTCGCCCAGGCGGCGGGGCTGGCTCTCGGCGGGGAGGGCTGACATGGGGGGGAAATTATAGCCGACGGGGTATTGCGGTTCCGTATGAACGCGGGAACGGCGGCGAGTTCCCCCGGCAGGAGGCGATCACGCCGGCGGCAGCCGCCGGATGCAGTCGTCGAGCTGGTCTTCCCAGCGCGTCGGCGCGAACCCGAACGCCGCCCCGATCTTGCGGTGCGAGAGCACCGAGTAGGCCGGGCGGCGGGCCGGCGTGGGGTACTCGGAGGTTGCGATCGGGATCACGCGGGGGGAGCGGAAGCCGGGGCGGCTCGCCGCCGCCCGCTCGAAGATGGCGCTCGCGAAGCCCGCCCAGGTGGTTTCGCCGGCGGCCGACAGGTTGTAGATGCCCGAGGCCACCCCCTTGTCGGGGATCGAGCGGATCGCGCGGGCGGTGGCGTCGGCGAGGAAAAGGCTCGACGTCGGGGCGCCGCGCTGGTCCGCCACGACGCGCAGCTTGTCGCGGCCGGCCGCGAGCGAGAGCATGGTGAGCATGAAGTTGCGCCCGCGGGGGCCGTACACCCAGGTCGTGCGGAAGATGAGGTGCTTGCAGCCGCTCGCCGCGATGGCGAGGTCGCCGGCGAGCTTCGAGCGGCCGTACACGTTGAGCGGCGCCGCGGCGTCGCCCTCGAGGTAGGGCGAGCGCTTCGCGCCGTCGAACACGTACTCGGTCGAATAGTGGACCAGCACCGCATCCAGCCGCTTCGCCTCCCCGGCCAGCACGCCGGGGGCGGTCCCGTTGACCGCCATCGCCACAGCCGGCTCGCTCTCCGCCTTGTCCACCGCGGTGTAGGCGGCGGCATTCACGATGAGCTCCGGACGGACCTTCCGGCAGAGCGCCGACACGGCGCCGGCGTCGGCGAGGTCGACCTCCGGATAGTCGCAGCCGCGCACCTCGCCCAGGGGGGCGAGGGTGCGCTGGAGCTCATGGCCCACCTGGCCGCTCGTGCCGATGAGGAGGATTCGCATCAGGGGAAGGTCTCCGCGGAAGCCAGCGGCGTGCCGTTGGCGTCGTTCGGCTTGAGCAGCGGCGCGCCCTGCAGGGGCCACGGGATGCCCAGGGCAGGGTCGTTCCAGAGAAGCGATCGCTCGTGCTCCGGCGCGTAGTAGTCGGTGGTCTTGTACAGGAACTCCGCCGACTCGGAAGTGACGACGAACCCGTGCGCGAACCCCTCGGGCACCCAGAGCATGCGGCGGTTTGCGGCCGACAGGGTCACGCCCATCCACCTGCCGAAGGTGGGCGAGGACCGCCTCAGGTCCACCACCGCGTCGTAGACCTCGCCGGCGGTGACGCGCACGAGCTTGCCCTGCGCGCTCTCCACCTGGTAGTGCAGCCCGCGCAGCACGTTGCGGGCGGACTTCGAGTGGTTGTCCTGCACGAAGTCGGGGTCGAGCCCCGTGGCTTCGCGGAAGGCCCGCCGGTTGTAGCTCTCGAAGAAGAACCCGCGGTCGTCGCCGAAGACCTTCGGCTCGAGAAGGAGGACGCCCGGGATGTCGGTCGGAATCGCTTTCATGGCGCGCGATCAGTACACGCGGTCGCGAAGGATGTCGAGAAGGTACGCTCCGTAGGCGTTCTTCTTCATGGGCTCGGCCAGGCGCTCGAGCTGCGCGGCATCGATCCAGCCCTGCCGCCAGGCGATCTCCTCGGGGCACGCGATCTTGAGTCCCTGGCGCCTCTCGATGATCTCGATGAACTGCGCGGCCTCCAGGAGGCTCTCGTGCGTCCCGGTGTCCAGCCACGCCGTGCCCCGTCCCATCACCTCGACCGAGAGCTCGCCCATCTCGAGGTAGCGCCGGTTCACGTCGGTGATCTCGAGCTCGCCGCGGGCCGAGGGCTTCATGGTGGCCGCGATGTCGAGCACGCGGTTGTCGTAGAAGTACAGGCCCGTCACGGCATAGCGCGACTTGGGCGCCCTGGGCTTCTCCTCGATCGAGACCACCTTCCCGGTCGCGTCGAACTCGGCCACGCCGTAGCGCTCCGGGTCCTTCACGGGGTAGGCGAACACCGTGGCCCCGTCCTGGCGGCCGGCCGCCCGCTGCAGCGGCGCCGACAGGTCGTGCCCGTAGAAGATGTTGTCGCCGAGGACGAGGCAGGAGTCGTCGCGGCCCACGAAGTCGCGCCCGATGACGAAAGCCTGCGCGAGGCCCTCGGGCCTGGGCTGCACGGCGTAGGAGAGGTCGAGCCCCCACGACGACCCGTCGCCCAGCAGCTCCGCGAAGCGCGGCGTGTCCTGCGGCGTGGAGATCACCAGGATCTCGCGGATGCCCGCCAGCATGAGCGTCGAGAGCGGGTAGTAGACCATCGGCTTGTCGTAGACCGGCAGCAGCTGCTTGGAGACGGCCTGCGTCACCGGGTAGAGCCGCGTGCCGGAGCCCCCGGCGAGGATGATTCCCTTGCGCACGTTCAGGCCCTCTTCTCGTAGTTCTTCTCGATCCAGTGCCGGTACTCGCCGCTCCTCACCTGCGCGACCCACGCGGCGTTGTCGAGGTACCAGCGCACGGTGCGCGCGATGCCGCTCTCGAAGGTCTCCCGCGGCGCCCAGCCCAGTTCGGCGCGGATCTTGCGCGCGTCGATCGCGTAGCGACGGTCGTGGCCGGGACGGTCCGCCACGTAGGTCACCAGGCCGCGGTAGCCACCCTCGCGCGGGCGCATCTCCTGGAGCGTGTCGCAGAGCGCGTGCACGACCTCGAGGTTGCGCTTCTCCGCGTTGCCGCCCACGTTGTAGACCTCCCCCGTGCGCCCCCTGGCGAGCACCATCCGGATGGCCTCGCAGTGGTCGCCCACGTAGAGCCAGTCGCGCACCTGCCGCCCGTCCCCGTACACCGGCAGGGGCTTGCCCTCGAGCGCGTTGGCGATCATGAGCGGGATCAGCTTCTCGGGGAACTGGTACGGCCCGTAGTTGTTCGAGCAGTTCGTGGTGACCGTGGGCAGCCCGTAGGTGTGGTGGTAGGCGCGCACCAGGTGGTCGCTGCCCGCCTTGGAGGCCGAATAGGGGCTGTTGGGCGCGTAGGCGGTCGTCTCGCTGAAGGCCGGGTCCGTCTCCGAGAGCGACCCGTAGACTTCGTCGGTCGAGACGTGCAGGAAGCGGAACGCCTCCTTCTCCGCCGCCGGAAGCGCCAGCCAGTGGCCGCGCGCGGCCTCCAGCAGCCGGAAGGTGCCCACCACGTTGGTCTGGACGAACTCGCCGGGCCCGTGGATCGAGCGGTCGACGTGGCTTTCCGCCGCGAAGTGGACGATGGCCCGCGGGCGGTGCTCGGCGAGGATGGCCTCCATGGCCGCCTGGTCGCCGATGTCCGCCTGCGCGAACCGGTACCGCGCGTCCCCCGACAGGCTGGCGAGGTTGGCGGGATTGCCCGCGTAGGTGAGCTTGTCGACGTTCACGACCGGTTCGCCGCCGCCGGCCAGCCAGTCGAGCACGAAGTTGGAGCCAATAAAACCGGCACCCCCGGTAACCAGGATCATTAGGCGCTCTCCCTTGTGCCGGTTTCAGTGGAGACTAATGCGCCTTGGCGCGTTATGTCGGAACCAAATCCGGCGCCTCCGGTGACGAGGATGGTCATCTGCCTGATTTCTGGAGCTCGATGAGCTTGAGGTACTTGTGGAAGGTGTTGTTGCAGCCGATCACGACGTGCGCGAATCCGGGCCCGCCGTCGAGGAACCCGAGCTTGAATACGTAGAACTTGAGGAAGCGCGCCAGCGGGTTCA
Organism: Lysobacter sp.; assembly: GCA_023700985.1. Taxonomy (GTDB): domain Bacteria; phylum Pseudomonadota; class Gammaproteobacteria; order Burkholderiales; family Usitatibacteraceae; genus FEB-7. The sequence continues at coordinate 30,653 of JAMPXV010000006.1, read as the reverse complement.
CGAAGAGCTTCGCGTAGCCCGCCCTCACCCCCTGGCGGAAGAGCGCCTGCGCGTGCAGCGTCGTGTAGCGGTTCTGCTTGGCCATGTAGGTCGAGACGTCCTCGGCGGAATCGTGGAGCAGGTCCCCCTCGAGGCGCCCGACCTCGGCCGTCGTGAGCACCGCCTCGTGCACCTCGTCGTTGGACCAGCTCGCGTGTGCCCTGTGGAAGAGCCGCAGGCACCAGTCGGGGTACCCCTCGCCGTGGGCGAGCCATGCGCCGAGGAAGCGGTTGCGCCGCGCCATGCGCCAGGCCTTGAAGCGCCCCCCGGCGAGCGCCTTCCGGATCGACTGCGCGAGCCGGGGCGTCACCCGCTCGTCGACGTCCAGGCAAAGCACCCAGTCGTTCCTGGCCGCGGACACCGCGAACTGCTTCTGCCGGCCGAAGCCGAGCCACTCCTGGTGGATCACGCGGGCGCCGCGCGATTGCGCGAGGCCCGCGGTGCCGTCGGTGCTGCCCGAGTCGACCACCAGGACCTCGTCGGCGAAGTCGACGCTCGCCAGGAGTTCGCCGAGCTGCGCCTCGGCGTTGAGGGCGATGACGGCGACCGTGAGGGGAAGCTTTTCCGGGGTGGGGGACACGAGGCGGCAGGGCGGGGCGTAGGTCCGGCATTTTAGCGCATGCCTCCCGCCCTCCTCCTCTCTCTTCGACCCCGCCGGGGCGGGCGATTTAGAATGCGCCATGCCTGCGCCGCGCGTCCTGTTCGTGAAGCTCTCCTCGCTGGGCGACGTGATCCACCATTTCCCCGCCGTCTCCGACCTGCGCGCGCGCCGTCCCGACGTGACGATCGACTGGGCCGTGGAGGAGGCCTATGCCCCGCTCGTTCGTTTGCACCCCGCGGTCGCGCGGGCCATCCCCGTCGGGCTCAGGGACCTTCGGCGGCGCCCGCTCGCGCCCGGTGCCTGGGGCGCGCTGGCGGCGGCGCGGCGCGCGCTGCGCGAGCACCCCTACGACTGGGTCGTCGACGCGCAGGGCCTCCTGAAGAGCGTGGCGGTCGGCCGCCTCGCGGTCGGCCCGCTTTTCGGCTATGACCGCCGCAGCATCCGTGAGCGGGCCGCCGCGCGTTTCTACGACCAGGGGCTGGCGGTGTCGCGCAGGCTCCACGCCGTCGAGCGCAATCGCCGCCTCGTGGGCGCCGTCTTCGGGTACGCGCCCGAGGGCCCCCCGGACTACGGGCTGGCCGCGAACGTCGCGGCGCCTGCGTGGGCGCCCGCGGGGCGCTACGTCGTGGGGCTGCACGCCTCGAGCCGCCGCGACAAGCGGTGGCCGGACGAGCACTGGGCGGCGCTCGCGGCCCGGCTGAGGGACGAGGCGATAACCGTCGTCTACCCCGGAGGCTCGCCCGCCGAGCGAGCCGATTCCGCCCGGCTCGCCGCTGCCACGCCCGGCGCCCTGGCCGCCCCGGAAATGGGGCTTCCCGAGGCGGCCGCGTTGCTGGCGAACGCCAGCGCCGTCATCGGCGTGGACACGGGTCTCACCCACCTCGCCGTGGCTCTAGGAACCCCTGCCGTGGGCCTTTACGTGGCAACCGAGCCCGGTCTGACGGGCCTGCACGGGGCCGCGGGCGTCGTCAATCTCGGCGGGCGGGGTACCACGCCCACCGTCGGGCAGGTCGTTCACGCCCTGCTCGGCGGGACCGCAGGCGGGTAATGGCGCGAACCGCCTACCGCATCGTCCTGTGGCTCGCCCTGCCGCTGGTCCTAGTCCGCCTGGCCTGGCGCGCCCGGCGCCAGCCAGGCTACCTCGCCCACCTCGGCGAGCGCTTCGGCGCCGGCCCCCGCCCGGCAGGCAAGCCGGTGATCTGGGTGCACGCCGTCTCGGTCGGCGAAACGCGCGCCGCCGCCCCCCTCGTCACCCTGCTTCGCCGCGAGCACCCCGGTGCGGCCGTGCTCCTTACCCACACGACTCCCACGGGAAGGGACACGGGGCGCGAGCTCTTCGGAGACGGCGTGACGCAATCCTGGCTGCCGTGGGACCACGTCGCGTTCGTGCGCCGCTTCCTCGACCGTGTCCGGCCGGACCTCGGCGTGCTGCTCGAGACGGAGATCTGGCCCAACCTGCTCGCCGAGTGCCGCGCCAGGGGCGTGCCGGTGTTCCTGGTGAACGCGAGGCTCTCGGCCCGCTCGGCGGCGGGCTATGCGCGCCTTCCCTCCCTCGCCCGGGAGGCGCTCGGGAACCTCGCGGGCGTGGCGGCGCAGACGCCCGAGGACGCCTCCCGGCTCGAGTCCCTCGGCGCCCGCGACGTGGCGGTGACCGGAAACATCAAGTTCGACCTCGCGGTGCCCGGCGAGACCGCGGAGCGCGGCGCGGCGCTTCGCGCCCTCCTCGGCCGCGACCGCCGCGTCTGGGTCGTGGGCAGCACGCGAGACGGCGAGGAAGCCCTGCTCGTGGAGGCCATCGAGGCGGCACGCCCTCCCGCCGACGTGCTCGTGGTGATCGTGCCGCGCCATCCGCAGCGGTTCGAGGAAGTGGCGCAGCTGCTCGCCGCGCGCGGCCCGATCGGGCGCCGCAGCCTGGGCCAGCCGGTTCCCGCGCACGTCCGCTACGCGCTGGGTGACTCGATGGGGGAAATGCTCGACTACTACGCGGCGGCGGACGTGGTGTTCGTGGGCGGAAGCCTCAAGCCGTTCGGGGGACAGAACCTGATCGAGCCCTGCGCCGTCGGGCGGCCCGTGGTCTTCGGGCCGCACACCTTCAACTTCGAGAGCGCCGCCGAGGCGGCCCTCGCCGCGGGCGCGGGGCTTCGCGCCCGGGACGCGGCGCACGCCGTGACGCTTGCGATGCAGTTGCTCGAGGACGGCGCCCGGCGCGCGCAGATGGGGCAGCGCGCCGAGGGCTTCGCGAAGGCGAACCGGGGGGCGCTGGACCGCCTCGCCGCGTGGCTCGCCGAACGCCTGCCCGCTAGCCTCGCGACAGCGCGCGGGTCGCCAGCTCCAGGTCGGCCTCCGTGAGCGTGCTCGCGGCGGCCCTGAGCCGGAACGAATTCAGGATGAAGGCGTAGCGGGCCCGCTGCAGGTCGCGCCGGGTCTGGAACACCTGCTGCTGCGCGTTCAGCACGTCGACGCTCGTGCGCACGCCCACGTCGCGGCCCAGGATCGAGGAATCGAGCTGGCTCTGCGTGGAGGCGAGCGCCTGCTCGAGTGCCCGCACGAGGGCGATGCCGTTGGTGACGGCGAGGAAGTTCTGCCGGACCGACTGCGCAACCGTGCGCTCGGTGTTCTCGAGGTCCTGCTGCGCCCGGTCGCGCAGCGCGAGGGCTTCGCGCACGCGCGACTGGGTCGCCCCGCCGGCGAAGAGCGGCACCGAAAGGACGAGCCCCACCTGGGCGTTCTTCGAGGTGATGGAAGACCCGGTGAAAACCTCGCCCAGGGAGCTCGCCGGGTTGCGGTTGTAGTTGTAGCTGGCGCTCAGGTCGACCGTCGGGTAGTGCCCGGCCTGTGCGCGATCGACCTCCTGGGCGGCGATCTCGTAGGCGGCCTTCGCCACGAGGACCGCGAGGCTCGACTCGCTGGCGGACTTCACCCATTCGTCGATGCTGTCGGGCTTGGGCCGCTGCAGCTCCAGCCGGTCGCCCAGGGGCTTGAGCGCGTCGGGAAACTTGCCGATCAGCTGCTGCAGGGCGCGCTTCTTCACCTCGAGGTCGTTCGCGTCGAGGACTTCCGTGGCGACGGCCTGGTCGTAGCGCGCCTGCGCCTCCAGCGTGTCGACGATCGTCGCCGTGCCGACCTCGAAGTTTCTCTTCGCCTGCGCGAGCTGCTCCGAGATGGCGCGCTTCTGGGCCTCGGAGAGCGCGACGTTGTCCTGGGCCTGCAGCACGTCGAAGTAGGCCTGGGCAACCCGCAGGATCAGGTCCTGGCCCGCCGTCGTGAGCGCCGCCTCGGCCTGCACCACCTGCTTCTGCGCCTGCGAGATCGAGATCCAGTTCTGCATCCGGAAGACCGGCTGGGACAGGGTCACGCTGAAGCCGCGCGTGGAGTAGTCGACGTCTTCCGCGCCGTCGCGCTCGTTGAAGTTCCGGTAGGCGCCGGCCGAGCCCGTGACGAAGGGCAGGTAGCCCGCGCGCGCCTGCGGCAGCCGCTCGACGCTCGCCTGGTACTGCGCGCGCGCCGCCTGGAACACCGGGTCGCTCGAGAGGGCGTCGCGGTAGACGCCGAGGAGGTCGGCGCCCTGGGCCGAAAGCGCGAGGCCCGAGGCGGCGAGGAGGAGTGCGAGGCGTTTGCGTTTCATGGTGGGTCTTTCGGTTCGTTGTTCGATCGGCGTTTGACGCGGCGCGGGAGTGTTCCGGATTCCGGCCGACCCGGGATTCAGTACACGGCCATGGCGGGGTCCACCGTGCGCGCCCAGGCGTCGATGCCCCCGCTCAGGTTCACGACGTCCGCGAAGCCGCAGTGCTCCAGGTAGGCCGCGGCGCGGAGGCTCCGCACGCCGTGGTGGCAGATCACCACCGTCGCCAGGCCGGGATCGAGCTCGCCCAGCCGCGCCGGCAGCTGCGACAGCGGGATGAGGCGGGAGCCCTCGATGCGGCAGACCTCGAACTCCCAGGGCTCGCGCACGTCGAGGAGCGACACGGGCCCGGGCGCGGCCGCGAGCCAGGAGTCGAGATCCCGGGCCTGGAGGTGGCGCATCAGAAGCGGAAGCGCGCGGGCGACTGCGCATTCGCGAGCGGCTTCAGGAGCGTCTCGAAGACCTCCGTGCGGCGCAGGGCTCCGCCCGCGGCGCGCTCGACGAGCACGGCCTTCATCACCGGCGCATCGCCCACGACCGCGAACAGGCGCCCGCCCGGGTTGAGCCGGTCGAGGAAGGCCTGCGGAAGCTCCGGCGTGGAGCCGGTGAGGACGATGACGTCGTAGCCCGATTCCCCGAGCGGCGCGCGGGCGCTGTCGCCCTGGAGCAGCGTGACGTTGCCGATGCCCGATCGCTCGAGGTTCGCCCTGGCGCCGGCGTGCAGGTCCGCGTGGATCTCGGCGCTCGTCACGTGCCTCGCCTGCCGCGCGAGCAGCGCGGTGAGGTACCCGGACCCCGTTCCCACCTCGTACACCGACTCCTCCCGACGCACCGCGAGCTCCTGCAGGATCCGCGCCTCGACCTTCGGCTGCATCATCGCCTCGCCGTGGCCGATGGGTATCTCCATGTCGGCGAAGGCGAGCGAGGCGTGCGGCGCGGGCACGAACAGCTCGCGCTTCACCTCGAAGAGCAGCCCCAGGACGCCCGGGTCGAGGACTTCCCACGGCCGGATCTGCTGCTCGACCATGTTGAAGCGCGCTTGTTCGAAGTTCATGGTACCGGAGGCGGTGGGGTGGAAAAAAGTCGAATTGTATCAAAGCGAAACGGCGCCTTGCGCCCGGGGCTCAATCGAGGGTCTCGCGGTAGCGCGCCATCGCCACCGCGCCCGCCGCCAGCAGGAACGCGGCGAGGGCGGCCACCTCGAGGGCGATGTCGTCCCACTGGTTCCCCTTGAGCATGATGCCCCGCACGATCCTCAGGAAGTGGGTGAGCGGAAGGACCTCCCCGATGGCCTGCGCCCAGCCCGGCATGCCCCGGAACGGGAACATGAATCCGGAGAGCAGCATGGAGGGCAGGAAGAAGAAGAACGTCATCTGCATCGCCTGCAGCTGGTTGCGCGCGAGCGTGGAGAAGGTGAACCCCACGGCCAGGTTGGCGGCGATGAAGAGCACCAGGATGGAGGAAAGGAGGGCGAGGCTTCCTACCATAGGCACCCGGAAGAGGAGCTGGGAGGCGACGAGGATCACCACCACCTGGACGTACCCGATGAGGATGTAGGGGACGATCTTCCCCGCCATCACCTCGAAGGGACGCACCGGCGTGGCGAGCAGGTTCTCCATCGTTCCGCGCTCGCGCTCCCTCGTCATGGCAAGCGCGGTCATCATGATCATGGTCATGGTCAGCACGACGCCCATGAGCCCCGGCACGATGTTGTAGGCCGTGATGCCCTCGGGGTTGTAGCGGCGGTGCACGCGCAGCTCGAAGGCGGGAGCGGGCGAACGCAGTCCCGCCAGGGGCCCCGCGAGGTCGCGATCGAGGGCCGAGTAGTTGAGGGCCTGGATCGCCGAAAGCGCATTCCCCGTGGCGGCCGGGTCCGACGCGTCGGCCTCCACGAGCACCACCGGGCGCTCGCCGCGCGCGATCTTCCTCGAGAAGTCCGCCGGCACGTGGAGGACGAACTGGACGTCGCCTTCGGCCATGAGCGCCTCCGCCCCGGCCGCGGTGGCCGGCTGCGCGACCACCCGGAAGTACCCGCTCGCCTCGAGCGAGCGCACGAGCGAGCGCGAGAAGGGGCTCGACTCGGCCGCGACCACCGCCATGGGCAGGCTCTTCGGGTCCATGTTGATCGCGAAGCCGAAGAGCACCAGCTGCATGACCGGCATTCCGATCATCATGGCGAAGGTGAGCCGGTCCCGGCGAACCTGGACGAACTCCTTCACGACGACGGCGGCGAAGCGGCTCCAGGCGAACACGGCGATCAGCCCTCCGCCCGGCCGGCAACGGTCACCGGCTCCGGCGCGTGGCGCATGAGGTGGATGAAGACATCCTCGAGGCCGGGGTCAACGGAGGTCGCCCGCAGCCCGCGCCGGGCCGCCGCCGCCGAGACGCTCGACGCAAGCGTTTCGGCGTCGGTGCCGCTCACGTGGAGCCGCGCGCCGAACGGGACGATCATGTCCGCCCCCGGCGCCCCGCGCAGCTCCGCCGCGACGGCCGCGAGGTCCTCGCCCTCGATCGCCCACGTGTGGAGCCTCGCGCCCGCCACGACCTCCGCGGCCGTGCCGCTCGCGAGGAGCTTGCCGTAGGCGATATAGGCGAGCGCATGGCACCGCTCGGCCTCGTCCATGTAATGGGTGCTCACGAGCACGGTCATTCCCCCGTGGGCCAGCTGGTGGAGGTGCTCCCAGAATTCGCGGCGCGCACCGGGGTCGACGCCCGCCGTGGGTTCGTCCAGGAGCAGCAGCCGCGGGTCGTGCAGCAGGCAGGCGGCGAGCGCGAGGCGCTGCTTCCAGCCTCCGGAGAGCGTGCCGGCGAGCTGGCCGCGGCGCTTGCCGAGCCCGAGGCGCTCGAGCGCCTCGTCGACCCGGCGGCGGCGGTCGGCCAGCCCGTAGATGCGCCCGGTGAACTCGAGGTTCTCCGCGATCGACAGGTCCTCGTAGAGGCTGAAGCGCTGCGTCATGTAGCCGACCTCGCGCTTGATCCGCGCCGACTCGCGCAGGATGTCGAAGCCGAGGCACGTGCCGCGGCCGCCGTCCGGGGTGAGGAGGCCGCATAGCATGCGGATCGTCGTGGTCTTGCCGCTGCCGTTGGGTCCCAGGAAGCCGTAGATCTGGCCCTGGCGCACCTGGAGCGCGAAGCGGTCGACGACCACCTTGTCGTCGAAGCGCTTGGTAAGTCCTTCGACGTCGATGACGAGGGCGGCTTCGGCCATGGCGGGGCGCCCTACGGAAGCACGACGTCGAGGGGCTGGCCGGGTTTCAGGCGCGTCGCGTCCGCGGGCGCCGGCCGCGCCTCGACCAGGAAGACGAGCTTCGCGCGGCTTTCCTTGCTGTAGATGACCGGCGGGGTGTACTCGGCCTGCGGCGCGATCCAGGTGATCGTCGCGCGGATGGGCGCGCCGCAGCCGTCGCAACGCAGCTCGACCGGCTGGCCGATCCTCACGGCGCCCAGCCCCGTCTCCGGCACGTAGAAGCGGGCCTTGAGGTTCTCCGGCGGCAGCAGGGAGACGACGGGCTGGCCGGCGCCCACCCATTCGCCGCGCACGAAGAGCGTGTCCGCCACCACCCCCGCCACCGTCGACACGGCGGTCCTCTGCTTCAGGCGCCAGTCGGCCTGGTCGAGCACGGCTTTCGCGGCGGAGGCCTGCGCCTGCGCCGCGCGGATCTCGTCGGGGCGCGCCGCCAGGTGGGCCGTCGCGACCTGCGCCTTCAGCTCGTCGACCCGCGCCCTGTCGCGGGCCATGGCGGTTCGCGCCTCCTCGAGCTGCTGGCGCGTCGCGAACCCCTTCGCGAGGAGGTCCTCCTGGCGCTTCAGCTCGGCCGCCGTGAAGACAAAGGCCGCCTGCGCCTGCGCAAGCTGCGCACGCACCGCCTCGATCTCCGTCGGGCGCCGCCCCTTGCGCAGGTTTTCCAGCTGCGCCCGGGCGTTGTCCAGGCGGTCCTCGGCCTCGCGGCGCGCCGCCGACTCGTTCTCGGCCTCGAGCGCGAAGAGCGGCGCGCCCGCCTCCACGCGGCTTCCGCGCTGCACGTCGAGGCGCACGAGAGTCCCCGCGAACGGCGCGCCCACGCGCACGTATTCGCCCTCGGCATAGCCCTGCAGCGCGTTGTCCTTCGGCGAGTCGCAGCCGGCGACGGCAAGCGCGACCAGGATCGTGGCGGCAGTCTTCACGGTGTTCCTCCCCTTCGCTTGCGTTTCGCCCCGCCTGCGACGAGCGCGGCGAGCGCGAGGTCGATGCGCTCGTCGAGCGCGCGCTCGGTGAGCATGTCCGCCCGGAGCCCTTCCGCGAACGCCGGGTCCAGCGCGCCGCTTTCCGCGACCGAACCGCCGACCAGGATCGGCAGCACGAGCGCCCCCGCGCAGAAGCCGATCGCCTGCGTGGCCGCCACGGGCCTGAGCTCGCCGGCGCGTTGCCCGGCGGCGACGAGCATCAGCAGCACGCCCAGGTGACGGGGAAAATTGTCCTTCAGGAACTCGCGGGCGATCGCGTCGCCCCCCAGGGCGTCGGCCAGGATGCGCGCGACCAGGGCACGATTGCCCTGCACGAAGCGCCCGAGGGCGCGCAGGGCGGCGCGCAGGTTCGCGGTGGCGGTCGCCTCCTTCGCGATGCCGAGCGTGAGCCGCGAGAACATCTCCTCGTAGGCACTCTGCATCACCGCGCGAAGGAAGACCTCGCGCGTGCGGAAGTGGTAGTGGAACATGCCGATGTTCACGCCCGCGGCCTCCGAAACCTGGCGGATGGTGAGGCCCGAGCAGCCGTGGACGGGAAGCAGTTCCCGGCCGGCGGCGACGAGGGCGCGATCGAGGTGGCGTGATGGGCGGGGCACGGCGTGTCCGGAGCGAGTTCGGGAATTACTGTACAATTGACTAGTAACCCAGTCAAGGGTCGTGCCGGCTCCGTGACCGCTCCCGTGACCGCTCCCGTGCCCGCGGCCTTTGCCCGATGACATTTGCGCCGCCACCCGCGTTCCGGTAGCGTTTGCAGTCCGAACGCAGGGGTCCGGGCGGTTGCCCGGTGAGAGAGTCCCTTTGAACCTGACCCGGGTCATGCCGGCGTAGGGAGCGTGGGCCCAGCGCCTCCCGCTCCGTCGCCGCTCCCGATGGAGCCTTCATGAACGCCAACCCGAAATTCATCGCCTCGTCGGCCCAGGTCGACGAGGCGGCCGTCCAGCCCCTGCCGCGCTCGCGCAAGGTGTACGTCGAGGGGTCCCGCCCGGACCTGCGCGTGCCGATGCGCGAGATCTCGCAGTCGGACACGCCCGCCTCCTTCGGGGCCGAGATGAACCCGCCGGTCTTCGTGTACGACACGAGCGGGCCGTACACCGACCCCGCCGCGCGAATCGACATCCGCTCCGGCCTGCCGCCGCTTCGCGACCGGTGGATCGAGGAGCGATCCGACACCGAGCGCCTCGACGGCCCGACCTCGCGCTACGGCCGCGAGCGGCTTTCCGACCCGAAGCTTGCCGAGCTTCGCTTCGACCTGAAACGACTGCCCCGTCGCGCGCGCGCCGGCGCCTGCGTGACCCAGATGCACTACGCCCGCCGCGGCCTCGTGACTCCCGAAATGGAGTACGTCGCCATCCGCGAGAACGGGCGCCGCCGCGAGTATCTCGAGTCGCTCCGCGCGGCCGGCCCCACGGGGGCGAGGATGGCCGAGCTCATGGGGCGCCAGCATCCGGGGCAGTCCTTCGGGGCGTCGATCCCGCGCGAGGTCACGCCCGAGTTCGTTCGCGACGAGGTGGCGCGCGGCCGCGCCATCATCCCCGCGAACGTGAACCACCCGGAGATCGAGCCGATGGCGATCGGGCGCAACTTCCTGGTCAAGATCAACGCGAACATCGGCAACTCGGCGCTCGGCTCCTCCATCGCGGAGGAGGTCGACAAGATGACCTGGGCGATCCGCTGGGGCGGCGACACGGTGATGGATCTTTCCACCGGCAAGCACATCCACGAGACGCGCGAGTGGATCATTCGCAACTCCCCCGTGCCGATCGGCACCGTCCCCATCTACCAGGCCCTGGAGAAGGTGGACGGCCGGGCCGAGGAGCTCACCTGGGAGATCTTCCGCGACACGCTGGTGGAGCAGGCCGAGCAGGGCGTGGACTACTTCACGATCCACGCGGGGGTGCGCCTTCCCTACATCCCGATGACCGCCAGCCGCATGACCGGCATCGTCTCGCGCGGCGGCTCGATCATGGCCAAGTGGTGCCTCGCCCATCACAAGGAGAGCTTCCTCTACGAGCGCTTCGAGGACATCTGCGAGATCATGGCCGCCTACGACGTGTCCTTCTCGCTGGGCGACGGCCTGCGCCCCGGCTCGATCTACGACGCCAACGACGAGGCGCAGCTCGCGGAGCTCAGGACGCTGGGCGAGCTGACGACGGTGGCCTGGAAGCACGACTGCCAGGTGATGATCGAGGGCCCCGGGCACGTCCCCATGCAGCTCATCAAGGAGAACATGGATCTCGAGCTCGAGCAGTGCCACGAGGCCCCGTTCTACACGCTCGGGCCCCTCACGACGGACATCGCACCCGGCTACGACCACATCACCAGCGGCATCGGCGCCGCGCAGATCGGCTGGTACGGCACCGCGATGCTCTGCTACGTGACGCCCAAGGAGCACCTCGGCCTTCCGGACAAGGACGACGTGAAGGACGGCATCATCACCTACAAGATCGCCGCGCACGCCGCCGACCTCGCCAAGGGGCACCCGGGCGCGCAGATCCGCGACAACGCGCTCTCCAAGGCACGGTTCGAGTTCCGCTGGGAGGACCAGTTCAACCTGGGCCTGGACCCCGACAAGGCCAAGCAGTTCCACGACGAGACGCTGCCTCAGGAGGGCGCGAAGCTCGCGCACTTCTGCTCGATGTGCGGGCCGCACTTCTGCTCGATGAAGATCACGCAGGACGTGCGCGAATTCGCCGCGAAGCACGGCGTGTCCGACGAGGAGGCGCTCGCCAAGGGGATGGAGGTGAAGGCGGTCGAGTTCGTGAAGAAGGGCGGCGAGCTCTACTCCAAGGCCTGAGGGCGCGGGCGCGCGCGGCCTCCGCATGCGCGCGGCGGCCTCGCGTCGGTGCTAGACTCGCGGCGATGGAAATCGCCCCGCTCCTGAACGCGCTCGTCCTGGGCGTGGTGGAAGGTCTCACGGAATTCCTCCCGATCTCCTCCACGGGCCACCTCATCATCGCCTCCGACCTCCTCGGCGTGAACGACGAGAAGGGCAAGGTCTTCGACATCGTGATCCAGCTCGGCGCCATCCTCGCCGTGTGCTGGGAGTACCGGGCCCGGTTCGCCCGGACCTTCTCCGGCATCGGGAGCGACCCGGTGCAGCAGCGGTTCGCGGTCAACCTCGCGGTGGCGTTCCTGCCCGCGGCCCTCGTCGGCCTCGCCTTCCAGCGCGAGATCAAGGCCTACCTGTTCAACCCGGTGAGCGTGGCGATCGCGCTCGTCGTGGGAGGCATCGCGATCTTCGCCATCGAGCGCTGGTACGCGCGCCACGGGGCGCCCCGCATCTCCTCGGTGGACGAGATCCGCTGGCCGGACGCCCTCAAGTTGGGCCTCGCGCAGTGCCTCTCGCTCATCCCCGGCACCTCGCGCTCCGGCGCGACGATCATGGGGGGCATGCTCTTCGGCCTTTCGCGCCAGGCCGCGACCGAATTCTCGTTTTTCCTCGCCGTGCCGATCATGTTCGCGGCCACGGGCTACCAGGTCGTGAAGTACCGGCACCTCTTCGAGGCGGCCGACCTGGGGCCGTTCGCCGTGGGCTTCGCGGTGAGCTTCGTCGCCGCGCTGGCGGCCGTGCGCGGGCTGATCCGCTACGTCGCGAACCACGACTTCAGGGCGTTCGCCTGGTACCGGATCGCGCTGGGCGCGGCGGTCCTGGCGTACTTCCGCTAGGCCTCGGCGGGCGCGGCCGGCTTCCCGGCGACGGCGCGCCCCGTGTAGCGCGCGATGAGGGCGAGCAGCTGGTCCTCCTGGTAGGGCTTGCCCATGTACTCGTTCACGCCGAGCTCGATGGCGCGGGCGCGGTGCTTGTCGGCCGTGCGCGAGGTGATCATGATGATCGGGATGGGCCGGGTGGCCTCGTCGGCGCGGACGTTGCGCGCGAACTCGAACCCGTCCATGCGCGGCATCTCGACGTCGAGGAGGATCACCGCGGGGCGCACGTCCTGGAGCTGCTGCAGCGCGTCCACGCCGTCCTTCGCCGTGATGAACTCGTAGCCCTCGCGCGCGAGCATCCGGCTGGTGATCTTGCGCACCGTGAGCGAATCGTCGACCACCATCACGAGCGGCGCGGCCTTGCGGACCTCCGGCACGGGCGCCTGCGGCGCCATTTCCGGGACCTTGGCCGTGACGGCCTCCGCCCCGCCGTAGACGAGGTTCACCGGGTTCAGGATGAGCACGACCTGGCCGTTGCCCAGCACCGTGGCGCCGGCGATGCCGGCAAGACGGGCGAGCTGCGGGCCGATGGTCTTCACCACGATTTCCCGGTTGCCAATGATCTCGTCGACCCGGATCGCGGCGCGCTGCAGGCCGCTCTTGAGCAGCAGCACGGGAATCTGCCGCGGCGGAACCGGCGTGTCGGGCTCGCCCAGGAGCGTCGTGAGCGACCGCAGGGGGTAGCGGTTGTCCTTCCACAGGACCTCGCCGCGCGAGACGGCTTCGGCGTAGCTGGCCCCCTTGTACTCCTGGACCTGGTCGATCAACACCGAGGGCACGGCGAACAGCCGCTCGCCCGCCCGCAGCATCACCGCCTGCGTGACCGCCAGGGTGAGGGGAAGCGAGATGGTGAAGGTCGTGCCGCGGCCCGGCAGGGTGGAAAGCTCCACCCGGCCGCCCAGCGAGGTGATCTCGCTCTTCACGATGTCCATGCCGACGCCCCGGCCGGCCACCTGCGTGACCTCCCTCGCGGTCGTGAAGCCCGGCCAGAAGATGAACTGGGCGAGCGCCTCGCCGGGAAGCTCGTCGCCGGGCTCCATCATCCCCATCTCCACGGCGCGGTCGCGGATGCCGGCGAGGTCGAGGCCCCGGCCGTCGTCGGCGACGGTGAGGACGACCTCGTTGCCCCGCTGCACGGCATCGATCAGGATCTCGCCGATCTCGGGCTTGCCTGCCGAGACGCGCTCCTGCGGCGCCTCGATGCCGTGCGCGACGGCGTTCCTCAGCAGGTGCTCGAACGGGGCGGTGATCTTCTCGAGCACGGAACGGTCGAGCTCGACGCGGATGCCCTTGAGCTCCAGGTTCGCCTTCTTGTTCACGTCCTTGGCGGTCTGCCGGACGACGCGGTAGAAGCGGTCGGCCAGGTTTCCGAGGGGAACGAGGCGCACGCCCATCAGGCCCTGCTGCAGCTCGCGGTTCAGGCGCGCCTGCTGGAGGATCGCGAGCTCCGTCTCGTCGATGTTCTTCTGCAGGCCCTGCTGGAGGGTGATCACGTCGCCCAGCGACTCCGCGAGGAAGCGCGTGAGCTCCTGCATGCGCGTGAAACGGTCGAATTCCAGCGGGTCGAAGTTGGCGCCGTGCTCTTCCTGCTCCTTGAGCCGGCTCTGCATCTGGCCCTCGGAGGCGATCTCGATCTCGCGAAGCTGGACGCGCATCCGCGAGACGTTCTCCGCGAGGTCCGACAGCGCCCGCCGGAACGCCGCCATCTCGCCCTCGATCCGCGAGCGCGCGATCGAGAGCTCGCCCGCCTCGTTCACGAACTGGTCGACGAGGTCGGCGTTCACCCGCAGCAGCGCCGCGCGCACCTCGCGCAGCTCGGGAGGCAGGCCCTGCTGCTGGGCCATCGTCTCGGCCGCCGCGGCGATCACGGCGAGCGGCGTCGGCTTGTCCTTCTGTTGCTCGAACACCGCCGACACCGGAACCTCGACGGGCACGAGATCCTGCAGGTCCTCGCCCCGGGAAAGCCGCTCCAGCGCGACCGAGAACCGGTCGATGCGGTCCTCGGCCTCCTCGAATTCCCTTTCCGCCGGGCGGGCCTGGGCCCCCATGTCCACCACGCGCGTCTCGAGCACGTGCGCGAGCTCGCCCAGCCGCATGAGGCCCGTCATGCGCGCGCTGCCCTTGAGGGTGTGCAGGTGGCGCCGCAGGTCGATGGCCGGCGCGGCGTCGGACGGGTTCGCCTTCCAGCGCCGCAGCCCGTCGCTGACCGCCGGAACGAGCTCCCGCGCCTCCTCGAGGAAGATGGGCAGGAGGTCGCGGTCGACGTCGTCCTTGATCTTGCGCTGGTCCTTGCCGGCCTCGAACGGGCGCGGCGCCTCCTCCGCCTTCCCCGCCGCCTCCTCGGGCTGCGCCGCGGCCTCCGGTGCGGCCGCCGGCGCGGCGGCCTCTTGCGGCTCCGGCTGGGCGGCGACCGGCTCGAACTCGACCGGCGCCGGCGCGGCAGGCGCGGACTCCGCGGGCGCCGGTTCCGGGGAAACCGGTTCCGCCGGGGCCGCCTCCATCGAGACGAGATCCGGCACCGCCGGCTCCCCGACGGACACGGGCACGGCCGGGACCGCCGGCGCCTCGTGCTTCAGGCCCGGCATGCGGATGTGCGTGCCCTCGCCCGTCCGGCGCGACTCCTGCAGTCCCTCGCGAAGCGTCTTCAGGTCGTCGACGAGGTCGTCGCGGCCGAGCGGAAGCGCGCGGCCCGCGATGGAACGCACCATCGAGATCACGCCGTCGACGGCGCGGCGCGTGGTGTCGATCCGTTCCTGCGTGAACTCGGGCGGGTAGTCGATCGCGTCGGCAAGCCACTTCTCGAGGGCGTGCGCGACGTCCGCGAGCACGTTGAACCCCGTCGTCCGCGAGCTGCTGGTGAGCGTGTGCGCCGCGCGCATGAACTCGTGGCTCACCGGGTACATGGGGTCGGCCTCGATCGCCGACATCTCCCGCTCGAGCGTGGCGGCGTGCTGCTCCGCCTCGCCGACATAGATGGAGAAGAGCGCCGACGACACCGAGACGTTGCCGACGATGACGTCGGCCTCTTCCCCGGCCGCCGCCTCCTCCGCCTCCCCGGTCGCTTCCGCGGCACCCGTCGCCGAAGCGAATGCGGCGATATCGAACTCCTCGACGGCCGGCTCCGCAGGCTGCGCAGAAGGCGTTTCCGGCGCCTCCGGCGCCTCGGGCGCCGCGGCGGGCAGGAGGTCGAGCGACTCGAAGCTGAGCCCCGCGGCGGCGGCGGCGGGGGCTGCGGGCTGCGGCGCGGCGGGCGCCTGCGCAACCGGCGGTTCCTCTTCGGGGACCGGCGCGAGGGGGGCAACGGACACGGCCGCCTCGCCACTCTTCAGGAGCTCGGCGCGACGCGCGATCTCCGTCCCGTCGATCGCCGCATCGCCGCCCGCCTTGAGGCTCTCGATCCAGCCCGAGAACGACTTCTGCGCGAGCTCCACGAATCCGAGAAGCCCCGGGGTGGCCGGCTTCTCGTCCTTGAGCCACTTGTTCATCACCTGCTCGCACTGCCACGCGACCTCGCCGAGGTCGGTCAGGCCGACCATGCGGCCGCTTCCCTTCAGGGTGTGGAAGCCGCGGCGGATCGTCGTGAGGGACTCGCGGTCGTGGGGGGCGTCGCGGCAGGTCGCCAGGTTGTCGGCGATCGTGGCGGCAACGTCCGTCGCCTCCTCGAGGAAGATCTCGAGGAGCTCGCGGTCGATCTCCGCGCCGGGCGCGTCGACGAGCTGCACCACCTGGGCCGGCGGGGATTCCGGCGGCTTCTCCGGTGCGATCTCCTGGATCGCCTGGAACACCCCGGTCTGCGACGCGTCGGTGGCCACTTGGAGCGCCGCCAGCACCTCGTCGCTCTGCCGGGCCACCTCGGCGTCGGCGATGACGACGGCGTCGCGCTTCAGGTCATCGACCGCGCGCTCGAGCTTCTCCTTCACCTCTGCGCCGGGCTCCTCCTTCCAGTCCTCGTAGAGGGCCTGCACCTTCTGCTTCTGCACGTCGAGGTCGAGCGGCGAGACGGTGCCCGTCCTGCGGAGCGACTCCTCCAGCACCTTCTCGGCGGACGGCGCCAGCCCGAAGCGCACCAGCGCGGGCTGGAGAACCTCCGCCGGCCGCGCCGCGCCCTGCTGAATGGCCGTGATGTACAGCCCCAGCGCGGATAGCCCGTCGGCCACCATCTCGGCCGCCTCACCCGTGCCGTCGAGCGTTCCCTCGGCGAACTGCTGCACGCGCGCGGCCACGGCGGCGTTGAGCCCGGCGGCGGCGTCCAGCTCCATGATCATCAGGGCGCCCTGCACCTGGGCGAACTGCGCCGGAAGCCCCTTGAGCTCGTCGCGGCGCCCGGCGTCGCGGAAGAAGGCGTCCAGGGCCTGCTCGATCCCCTGGAGGTTCACCTGGACCTCCTGGCCGACCTGGAACACCAGGAGCTTCTCCTGGGCGCGGCGAGTCATCTCGTCGAGGATGCCGCCCTCGATCGTGTCCATCGGCGGCACGGCCTCGCCGGCCATGGCCGCCTTCAGGCGCTCCGAGACCGTCTTCGCCTGGCGATCGAAGTCGGCGCCGAGCCGGAAGTAGTTGTCGAGCGCGGACTCGATGAAGAGGAGCGCCGTCGCGACTTCCAGGGCCTGGGACTCGGATGGCGGGATGGCGCGCGCCTTGAGCATCGGCGCGACGTCGGCCAGCTTCACGAACACCTGCTCCAGGTCGCGGCGCGGCAGCCGCGCGGCCCGGTCTGCCAGTGCCAGCGCCTGCTTGCCGAACGGCTCCAGGGCGGCCCGGTTGCCCGAGGTGTACTTGAGCCAGGTGTCCTTCTCCTGGACAGTGAGCTCGCGAAGCTCGCGCACGACGGAGGAAACCGCCTCGTCGGGCGCCTCTCCAAGCGACGCCGGGGGTGCGGCGAGAAGTTCCTCGAGGCGGTAGGCCGACTTCAGCTCCACGACGCGGGGGCTCACGGATCGGCTGCGGCCCACCTGGAGGAGCAGGTCGCGGAAGAGCCGCTCGGGCACCTTCGGGGACCCGTCGATCAGCTGCTTCACCTGCTGGTCGACCTTGGCGAGCAGCGGCTTGGCCGCCGGGTCGAGCGCGAGGCCCTCCATCGCGAGCGCATCGAAGAATCCGGCCGCCGCGCACCAGAACGGGCGGTTGGGCGTGGAAGACTCGAGCGACTCGATGGCCGCGATCGACGCCTGCATCTGGCGATACGCCTCCAGCGGCTCCGCGGCACGCAGGGCCTTCAGCAGCCCCTGCTGGTACTGGGCACGCTGGTGCTGGAGCGCCTTGGCGCGCACCGCGTCGTCCATGGACTCCGGCGGCTGCGCCGGCGCCGGCAGCTCGGCGGCGAGGTCGGGATGAAAGAGATCGCCCTCGGTGGCGTCGGAGGCCCCGCGCGAACGGTTGAGCTCGAGGTACGCCGGCAGCAGGAACATCGGGCGGTCGGGCTCGCCCGTCATCAGGGCATCGAGGTAGGCCGACAGCCGCGCGATCGCCCGCTTGGCGGCCGGCACCCGGGCGGTCGCCTCGTGTGCCTCGCAGGCCTCGATGGAGGAGACGAGCCGCTCCAGCTCCTCGTTGAAGCGCGTGGCGGCGCCGAGCCCGACCATCGCCAGGGCGCCCGTCGCCTGGTGCAGGTGCGTCAGGATGTACTTGACGGGCGCCCGGTCGGCCGGCACCGCGGCGATCCTGTCGAGGTTCTCGCGCGCCTGCCCGAGCGAATGGTCGATCTCCGTCTTGACCCAGCTGAGGGGGCCGAGATCGAGGCCGGGTGAAGGGCGGGCGCTCATGGGTTCCTACAGCTTGAAGCCGGCGACGGAACTCTTCAGCTCCTGGGCCACCGCGGACAGGTCGCGAATCGAGCCGGCCGTCTGCTGCGTGCCGCGCGTGGTCTGCCGCGTGATCTCCAGGATCTCCTGCATGTTCTGGGCCACCTGGTTGGTCGCCTCGGCCTGCGCGCTCGTGGAGCGCGAGATCTGGTCGATCAGCTGCGCGAGGCTCTTCGTCACCGCGTCGATCTCGGAGAGCGCCTGGCCCGCCGCGTCGGAGAGCTTCGCGCCCTCCACCACGCCCTGCGTCGACTTCTCCATGGCCGCCACCGCATCCTGCGTGTCCGCCTGAATGGTCTTCACGATCGCGCCGATCTGCTTGGTCGCCTCGCCGGAACGCTCGGCAAGCCGCTGCACTTCCTCCGCGACCACCGAGAAGCCGCGCCCCGCCTCGCCGGCCGAGGCCGCCTGGATGGCGGCGTTGAGCGCGAGCACGTTCGTCTGCTCCGTGATGTCGGAAATGAGCTCCACGATCTCGCCGATCTCCTGGGACGACTCGCCCAGGCGCTTGATCCGCTTCGAGGTCTCCTGGATCTGCTCGCGGATGTCGTTCATGCCGGAGATCGAGTCCTGCACGGCGAGCCGGCCCTTGTCGGCGGCGGCGAGCGAGCGCTGCGCCACCTGCGCGCCTTCCACCGCGGTGGTGGACACGACGGAAATGGACCGCGAGACCTCGAGAACCTGCGAGGTCGTCTCCTCGATCTCCTTCGACTGGCGCTCGGCGGCGCCCAGCAGCTCCGCGGAAATCGACTGCGCCTGCGCCGTCTTCTGGGTCACCGAGATCGCGGCGCTGTTCACGCCGGTCACCAGGTTCCTCAGCTCGTCGATCGTGTAGTTCATCGAGTCCGCGATGGCGCCCGTGATGTCCTCGGTCACCTCCGCCTTCACGGTGAGGTCGCCGTCCGCGAGGTCGCCCATCTCGTTGAGCAGGCGCAGAATCGCCTCCTGGTTCTTCTTGTTCTCCTTCTCGCTCTGCATGGCGCTGCGCCTCGAGTCCGCCAGGAAGACCAGGCCCATCAGCGCGAGCACGAGCACGAGGACGGTGGCGAAGAGCACCACCGCGATCAGCGTGGCCGCCGACTTAGCCGACTGCAGGGCGTCCTGGAGCCTGGCCACGGCCGCCTGCAGCTGCTCGGAACCCGCCACGAGCTGGGTGCCGGCCTGGCGCGCGGACACGAGCTTCTGCAGCTCGCGCAGGATCGGGCCCACGTTCTTCTCGAAGGCCTCGAACTGCTTCTTGAGCTCGCCGAGCTTCGCCCGCGACTCGCTGTCGCGGATGGCCACGATGGCGAGCGGCTCGCTGCCGGCGTCGAGCGCCTTGAGCAGGTCGCGCAGGTCGTTGGTGTCCTTGCCGATGAGGAAGGGCACCTCGGGGTCGATGGTCTCGGCGCCGAGGATCTCCGCCGAGCCCCGGCCCAGGCGTTCCGAGAGGAACGTCAGGCGGTTGGCCCGGAGCACCTGCCCGGGGGCGATGCCGGACTGGCTCATGAGGGCGGTGAGCTCCTGGGAGATCGTGGCCATCTCCTCGGAACCGGCGCGGATCTGCGCGACGTTCTGCGCGAGGGCGACGAGGTCCTTCTGCGCGGCGAGGATCGCGGACGCGGCCTTGGACAGGTCGGGCCAGCGCTGCGACAGCTCGTCCAGGCGGCCGCTGATCTCGTCGTTCACGCCCGCGGGGGGGACGTCGACGCCGAAGGCGAAACCGCCCTCCCGGAGGACCTTGAGGTAGTTCGCGAACTCGTCGCGGCTGTCCTTCACCTGCGCGAAGGCGGCGGCCTGGCCGCGGGCGGCGATGCTCGCGGCCTTGGCCAGCCGCTGCGTGTGGTACTGCATCTGCGCCGCCACGGTCACGTAGGTGGAGTTGTGCGACCGCGCCGTGGCGTCGACGAACACCATGAGCGCGGTGAGCGCCACGAGGCCGAGGGCGACGGTGCCCAGGATGTTCATCTGCGTCGTGATCGGCAGGTGGCCGACCAGGGGCAGGGAGAAGGACTCGATCCCGCCCTTGCGCGCGGACGCCGCCTTCTTCGCGCCGGAGGCGCCCTGGGTGGAGGTGGTCCCGCTCGGTACCGTTCGCGGTCCGCCGGCAGGCAGGTTCGTCATCGTGGACGAGGCGGATGCTGCGGGTCTCGCCCCCGCCGCCTTCGGCTTGGGCGAAAAGAGGCTTCGCAGCGAATCCGCGAACGATGTCTTGTTTTTTGCCGGTGGTGCTTTGGCCATGGTGTTCTCCGTGCAGCTGGGTATCGTGGGCGGCGACTCGCGGTCCCCGCCCTAGTGGCTTCCGACCTCCAGGAAACGCCGCTCCTGGGCGAGGCGCGCGAGGTCGAGTTCATGCCAGGTTGCGCCCGAGGCGTCGTGGAAGACCGCGCCAAGCCAGGCCGGCGCGTCCTGAGGACGCTCTGCGGGGGTGAAGTGCTCGGGGTTGCGCAGCCCGAGCATCCGGGAAACGAGGAGGCCGGCGCCCGCCACGAGCTTGTCGGATACCAGGATCACCCGCCGCTCGGTCCCGACGGCTGCCGGCTCGCCGCCCTGGAAGGCGGAGAAGTCGACGATGCTGCAGAGGTTCCCCCGCACGTTGGCGACCCCGCGGAACCAGGGCTGCGTCAGCGGCACCGGCACGAACGCCGGCATCGGGATCACCTCGCTCACCTGGTGGAGTGCCACGAACCAGTTCGCACCCGCGACCTGGAACCCCAGCTTCGACGAAAGCGCCGCCCGGGTCGCGGCGGTACGCAGCCGCTCGGCGACCGAAAGCTGGAACTCGCGAAGTCCGGTGCGTCGCGCCAAGGGGCGTGGCGCCTCAGCCGAACGACTTGATCTTGTCGATCAGGTCGGCTTCGTTGATCGGCTTCGTGACGTAGTCCTTGGCGCCCTGCCTCAGGCCCCAGATCTTGTCCGTCTCCTGGTCCTTCGTCGTGCAGATGATCACCGGGATGTGCTTGGTCGCCTCGTCCCGCGTGATCGCGCGGGTTGCCTGGAACCCGTTGAGCCCCGGCATCACGACGTCCATGAGGATGAGATCAGGCTTGTCGCTCTTGGCGCGCTCGATGGCCGCCTCGCCGCTGTCGATGAGGATCACCTCGAAGCCCTTCTTCTTGAGGAGATTATCGAGATAGGCCCGCTCCGTCGGCGAGTCGTCAACAACCATGACTTTCTTGATGGGCATTTGGATTTCGCTCCGTTACGTGGTGTCCGTTTCGTCAGGCCGTGCTGCGGTGGGCGAGGTGTGTCTCGACCGCCCGGAGCAGGCTTTCCTTCGTGAAAGGCTTGGTGAGGTACTCGTCGGAGCCGACCATCCGCCCGCGCGCGCGGTCGAACAGGCTGTCCTTGGACGAGAGCATGATGACCGGCGTGGCGTGGTGCTTGCCGCTTTTCTTGATGAGGGCGCAGGTCTGGTAGCCGTCGAGCCGCGGCATCATGATGTCCACGAAGATGAGGTCCGGCTCGTGGTCGGCGATCTTCGCGAGCGCGTCGAAGCCGTTCTCCGCCAGGATGACCTGGCAGCCGGCCTGCATGAGGAAGATCTCGGCGCTTCGACGAATGGTGTTGCTGTCGTCGATCACCATCACCCGCACGCCGGCAAGAGTCTTCGTTTCCGCCACGCCTTCCTCGATGTTTTGCCGCTTCCAAGGCGCCGAAGACTCATTCCCGCGCGGCTCCCGCCTCCCGCCCGGGCCCCGATCTGGCCGGCACCACCTTCGCGTTCGCTCTCCGGCGACTCCCTGGATCGTCGATCCTTAACAAAACAACACTATGTTACTTGATCCCCGGAAACAAGACTCAAGCGCCGCAACCTGCCGCGACTTCGAAATGTTGCGAATGTAACGTTCAGATCTCCACCATCTCGAAGTCGTCCTTGCGCGCGCCGCATTCCGGGCAGCTCCAGTTGGCGGGAACGTCCTCCCAGCGCGTGCCGGGCACGAGACCGTCCTCGGGCGAGCCCGCCGCCTCGTCGTAGACGAATCCGCAGACCAGGCACATCCAGGTTCGATACGGGGCGGGAGCGGGGGCGGTGGACATGGCGGGTCGGAGGTGGCGGCGGCGGATGTGGGTAGAATGAGCGGACAGGAAACCCTGCACGCCGTGACTGCCGGGCCGGGGTGGCGACTCTCAGCCCCCTCGGCTCGCGGCCAGCCGGCAGTTTACCCCGCGTCCCCCTCCGCTTCCATGCCTGCCCAGCCCCCCGTTCCCCCCGCCGTCCTCACCTTCGCGGCCACCGACCCGACTTCGGGCGCCGGGCTGCAGGCCGACATCCTCACGCTTGCCAGCATGGGATGCCACCCGCTATCGGTGGTCACGGCCATCACGGTGCAGGACACCGCGGGCGTGGAGGGCTTCCTCGCGCTCGACCCCGACTGGGTCGCCGACCAGGCGCGCTGCATCCTCGAGGACATCCCGGTCGTGGCGTTCAAGGTGGGGGTGCTCGCCTCCTCCGACATCGTCACCGTGGTGGCCGAGATCGTGTCGGACTATCCGGACATCCCCCTGGTCCTGGACCCGGTCCTTGCCTCGGGCAGGGGCGACGAGTTCGGCGGCGAGGACCTGATCGCCGCGATTCGCGAGCTCCTCGTGCCCCAGAGCACGGTCGTGACACCCAACATCCCCGAGTTGCGCCGGCTCGCGGAGGTGGACGACGACGAGGATCCCGACCACGCCGAGTGCGCCCGCCGCCTCCTCGACGCGGGTTGCGAGTACGTGCTGGTCACGGGAACGCACGATGCCACGGCGTCCGTGGTGAACACGCTGCATCACCGCGACGGCATTATCCGTTCCGACACCTGGCAGCGCCTGCCCGGCAGCTTCCACGGCTCGGGGTGCACGCTCGCGTCGGCCATCGCGGCCAACCTTGCGCGCGGCCTCGAGGTGGCCGAGGCCGTCCACGAAGCCCAGGACTACACCTGGCAGGCGCTGGCGCGGGCGTTCCGGCCGGGCATGGGACAGCACATCCCCGATCGCCTGTTCTGGGCTCGCGACGCCGATGACGACGAGCGCGAGTGAGCGAAGGCGGCGGCTGCGTGGCCTCTATGCCGTCACGCCCGAGATCGACGACCTCGCCCGGCTGCGCGACCTGGTGGATCGTGCCATCGAGGGCGGCGCGCGTCTCGTCCAGTACCGTGCGAAGCGGCTGGCCGCCCGGGAACGGCGCGTGCAGGCCGAATCGCTCCTTGCCCTGTGCCGGGAGCGCGGCGTGCCCCTCATCGTGAACGACGACCTCGCGTTGGCAATCGTCCTCGACGCCGACGGGCTGCACCTGGGCCGCGACGACGGCGACCCGCGCGAGGCGCGCAGCCGCCTGCCCGGGGCGATCCTGGGCGTGTCCTGCTACGACGACGTCGCGCTCGCGGTGGCGGCCGCCGAAGCGGGCGCGGACTACGTGGGCATCGGCAGCGTGTTCGCCTCCGCGACGAAGCCGCAGGCGGTGCGCTCGGGTCTGGCCGCGCTCGGCGAGGCCGGGCGCCTGACCGGACTTCCCGTCGCGGCCATCGGCGGCATCACGCAGGCCAATGCCGCCGAAGCCGTCGCGGCCGGGGCAGACATGCTGGCGGTGATCTCCTCGCTCTTCGACGCGCCGGACGTGGCCGCCGCCGCCCGCGCCCTCTCACGACCCTTCGAAACGGAAGACGACACCCATGTACGAACGCAGCCAGCAGCTCTTTGAAGCCTCGCAGCGGGTCATTCCCGGCGGCGTGAACTCGCCCGTTCGCGCCTTTCGCGCGGTCGGCGGGACGCCCATCTTCTTCCGCGAGGGAAAGGGCGCCTGGCTTGTCGACGTCGACGGCAACCGGTACATCGACTACGTGGGCTCGTGGGGCCCGGCCATCCTCGGCCACGCGCACCCGGAGGTCCTCGCGGAAATCGCCGCCGCGGCCTCGCGCGGGCTTTCCTTCGGCGCGCCGACCGAGCTCGAGCTGGAGATGGCGGAGCTCATCACGCGCAGCCTCCCGTCGATCGAGCAGGTGCGTCTCGTGAGCTCCGGCACGGAGGCCGTGATGAGCGCCCTGCGCCTGGCGCGGGGATTCACGGGCCGTTCCCTGATCGTGAAGTTCGAGGGCTGCTACCACGGCCACAGCGATTTCCTGCTGGTGAAGGCGGGTTCCGGTGCCCTCACCTTCGGCAACCCCACCTCCGCCGGCGTGCCTCCCGAGCTCACCTCGAAGACCCTCGTCCTCGACTACAACGACCCGCAGCAGGCCGAGGACGCGTTCCGGCGCTACGGGGCGGAGATCGCCGCCGTGGTCCTCGAGCCCGTCGCGGGGAACATGAACTTCATCCGGCCATCGCAGGACTTCGTCGAGACCCTGCGCCGCCTGTGCACCGAGCACGGCGCGGTCCTCATCTTCGACGAGGTGATGACCGGGTTTCGCGTCGGCCCGCAGGGCGCGCAGGGCGTGTTCGGGATCCGCCCCGACCTCACCACGCTGGGCAAGGTGATCGGCGGTGGCATGCCCGTGGGCGCCTTCGGCGGCCGCCGCGACATCATGGCGAAGCTCGCGCCCGTGGGACCCGTCTACCAGGCAGGCACGCTGTCCGGGAACCCCGTCGCGGTGACGGCCGGGCTCGCGACCCTCAAGCGCGTGTTGGCGCCCGGATTCTTCGAGGCGCTTTCGGCCACGACGTCGGCCCTTGCCGAGGGCCTCGTTCGCGAAGCGGGCCAGGCAGGCGTCGCCTTCAGCGCGGCATCGCTGGGCGGCATGTTCGGGATCTTCTTCCGGGCCACCGCGCCGGCGACGTTCGCCCAGGTGATGGAAAGCGACAAGGAGGCGTTCAACCGCTTCTTCCACGCCATGCTTCGCCGCGGGGTGTACCTGGCGCCGTCGGCATTCGAGGCCGGCTTCGTTTCCGCCGCGCACGGCACCGCCGAGATCGAGGCGACGCTTGCGGCGGCCCGCGAGGCGTTCGGGGAATCACGGGCGGCCTAGAGGCCCCCGCAACGCGCGGACAGGCCGCGCGAGGTGACGCCGGGGCTAGCGAAGCCCGGCGACGTACTCCGAGACCGCCTTCATGTCCGCCTCGGACATCTTGGCGGCGATCGGCCCCATCATGGCGTTGGCGCGGCCGCCGCTGGCGAAGGCCTTGAGCCACGCGAGCGTGAGGTCCGCGTACTGGCCGGCGAGGCGGGGGTACTGGGAGGGGATGCCGGCACCGGCGGCACCGTGGCAGCCGGCGCAGGCCGGGACGTTGCCCTGGCGAATGCCGCCTCGCCAGATCTGCTCGCCACGCAGGGCAAGCGCCTTGTCCTTGGCCGCGGACGGCCGGGGCGTCTGCTTCGCGAACCACGCGGCGACGTTGCGCATGTCCTCCGGGGTGAGGGCGGCGGTCATGCCCGCCATGATCGGATTGGCGCGCGCGCCCGACTTGTAGGCGGCAAGCTGGGCGGCAAGATAGTCCGCGTGCTGGCCCGCCAGGATGGGATTGGCCGGCGCGGGGCTGTTGCCGTCCGGTCCGTGGCAAGCCGCGCAGACGGTCGCCGCAACCTGCTTGCCGCGCTCGAGATCGGGCTTCGGCGCAGGTGCCGGCGCAGCACCCTGTGCCAGCGTTGCGTAGACTACCGCCATGAGCCCCGCCCACCCTTGGATTGCACGCATTGCCGGTCCTCTGTCTGTCGAGTCGCTTGAACCCGGCGATTTTACCGTAGCCGACCCTTGTGCCGCCAGCCCGCGGGATGGGGCAACGCCGCAACCCTGAGCCCCTCCATGCGCATCGAGAACGCCCGCTACCACCTCTCCGTCCACGACCCGAAGCTGCTGCCCGGCGATACGCTCCCCGAGATCGCGTTCATCGGCCGCTCCAATGCCGGGAAGTCCAGCGCGCTGAACACGCTGGCGGGCCGCCGCCGCCTCGCCTTCGTGAGCAAGACGCCCGGGCGGACCCAGCTCATCAACTTCTTCGCCGTGGACGAGGACGCTTTCCTCGTCGACCTGCCCGGGTACGGCTACGCGGGGGTCCCTCTCGCGGTGCGGCGGCACTGGGACACGCTCGTGGGGGAGTACGTGTTCCATCGCCGTGCGCTGGCCGGCGTCGTGATCGTGATGGACTCCCGCCATCCGCTGACGCCCCAGGACCGGCGCCTGCTCGACTGGCTGCTGCCCTCCGGGCGGCAGGTCCACGTGCTGCTCTCCAAGTCCGACAAGCTCTCGGCACAGGCGGCACAGCGCACCCTGGCCCAGGCCCGCAAGGACCTCGCGCAGGTCTATCCCGGGGCCACGGCGCAGCTCTTCTCGAGCCTCAAGCGCACCGGCACGGTGGAGGCACAGGCCTGCATAGAGGCCTGGGTGGCGGCGCACAAACAAAAAGCCCCGGCAAAAGGGGAATAAGGCCGGGGCAAAAAAGCCTTAATGGGAATTAAGGCGCCCGCTCAGGGAGGAGAAGCGGGGAAGGAGTCACCCTTCAAGCGATCAGAGTCGGCTGCCATGCTAAAGTTCCCGAGCCACCTGCCCGCCATTCGCCATGACCATTCCCACCTACGGAAGATTCCCCCAGCGACGCTTGCGGCGACTGCGCCGCGACGACTTCTCGCGTCGCCTGGCGCGGGAAAACAGCCTTTCGCCCGACGACCTGATCCTGCCGGTCTTCATTCTCGACGGTGCCCGCACCACCCAGCCGGTTGCGTCGATGCCCGGCG
Source organism: Lysobacter sp. (assembly GCA_023700985.1). Lineage (GTDB taxonomy): Bacteria > Pseudomonadota > Gammaproteobacteria > Burkholderiales > Usitatibacteraceae > FEB-7. The sequence goes on along the minus strand of JAMPXV010000006.1, from coordinate 4,035 downwards.
TAAGCCGCCGGTCGATCGACGAGCTGCTTGCCGTGGTGGAGCAAGCGCTTACATTGGGCATTCCCGCCATGACGCTCTTTCCCGTCATCGAGGCCCACGGGAAGACACCCGGCGCGGAGGAAGCCTTCAATCCGGACGGCCTGGTGCCCCGGTGCATTCGCGAAGTGAAGGCCCGCTTTCCGGAAATGGGGATCATCACGGACATCGCGCTCGATCCCTATACAAGCCATGGCCAGGACGGCTTGATCGACTCGCAGGGCTACGTCCTGAACGACGAAACGATTGCCGTTCTTGAGAAGCAGGCGCTCACTCATGCGGAGGCGGGCGCCGACGTGGTCGCTCCCTCGGACATGATGGACGGCCGGGTCGGCGCCCTTCGCCGCGCCCTGGACGGCCGCGGCCACATCCACACGCGGATCCTGGCCTATTCGGCGAAGTACGCGTCGGCCTTCTACGGCCCCTTCCGCGATGCCGTGGGATCGGGCGCCAATCTCGGCAAGGGCGACAAGACGACCTACCAGATGGACCCGGCCAACTCGGACGAGGCGTTGCACGAGGTGGCGCTGGACATCGACGAAGGCGCCGACATGGTGATGGTGAAGCCCGGCATGCCTTACCTCGACATCGTCCGCCGCGTGAAGGAGACCTTCGGCGTCCCGACGTTCGTCTACCAGGTGAGCGGGGAGTACTCGATGCTGCAGGCCGCCGCGGGGCACGGCTGGATCGACGGCCCGGCCTGCATGATGGAGGCGCTGCTCGCCTTCAAGCGCGCCGGCGCGGACGCGATCCTCACCTACTTCGCCCTGGAAGCGGCTGCCCAGTTGCGCAGCCGCTAGCTTCCGAGCAACGCCTCGACGTCAGCCAGGCGGGCACGCTGAGGGCCGTCCGCCTCGGGCCTGCCGCGCGGGGCAAGGTGCTCGTCACCCAGCGCGTAGACGGAAAGCGTCACCGGCGCCCCGTCCACCTCCAGGTAGAACTGGGGGACGTCCACCCAGTCCTCGCCCACGCGCACGCGCTTCTCCGCCTGCTCGAACCGGAACCGCCGGTTCACGAGGAAGAGCGCGAGGCTCTTCGCGTCCTCCGCGAACAGCTGGATCGTGACCTCGGAGAACTGGTTGGCGGTGCCGTTGAGCACCGCGCCGACGAGCAGGGGGTTGAACGCCGCGAAATCGCGCATGACCTTGACCGCGACTTCCCGGAGGTGACGCAGCTCCCCCGGCTGGCTTTCGCTCTGGTAGAGCCCCTGGTACTCGCGCAGCGCCGCCTCGATCTCGCGGTTGTCGGGCAGCGCGTGGGAGTCGGCGAGCCCGGCCTGGCGTGCCGCCTTCTGCTTGGCGAAGGCGTAGTCCTGCACGCCCTCCTCCGCCATGAGCCGCGCGGCGAGGTAGGCGAGGTGCCTGCGCTGGTTGTCGTCGCGTCGCGACCGGTTCCTGGCCACTGCCTCCTCCCGCCGCTTCCCGTCCTAGAAGATCTGGTTCTTCACTTCCTCGGGGGGGCGGGCCGAGTCCCGGGCCGCCCCGCCTTCCGGGCCGCTGCCCGGAATCGATTCCCTGTAGAAGAACTCGAGCGTCGTGCTGCGGCCGTCCGTCTCGCGCATCCCCGTGGCGGGGTCGATGGAAACCGCGACCACGCCTTCCGGGGGCTCGAGCTCCGCTTCCGGCACGCCCTTGAGGGTCCGGGACATATAGGTCATCCACATCGGCAGGGCCGCTTGGCTGCCCGTTTCGTTGGCGCCCATGGGGGCGGGCGTGTCGAAGCCGATCCACGCGACCGCCACCAGCGACGCCTGGTAGCCGGCGAACCAGGCGTCAACGTGGTCGTTGGTGGTGCCCGTCTTGCCGGCGAGGTCGTGACGGCCCAGCGACATCGCCCGCACGGCAGTGCCCTGGCGCACCACGTCGCGCATGAGGCTCGACATCAGGAACGCGTTGCGCGGATCGAGCACCCGCTCGGCGTCTTCCCCGGCCACCTCCGGCTTCGCCTCGTAGAGCGTCGTGCCCCGGTTGTCGAGGATGCGGGAGATGAACCAGGGCTTCACCCGGAAGCCGCCATTGGCGAACACCGCGTAGGCGCTCGCCATCTGCAGGGGCGTGACGGATCCGGCGCCGAGCGCCATGGTGAGGTACGGGGGGTGCAGCTTCGGGTCGAACCCGAACCTCTGGATGTAGTCCTGTGCGTAGTCGGGGCCGATCGCCTGCAGCAGGCGGATGGAGACCATGTTCTTGGACTTGGCGATCGCCGTGCGAAGCCGCATCGGGCCCTCGTACTTGCCGTCGTAGTTCTTCGGTTCCCACAGCTGGCCGCCGGTCTTGGCCGCGTCGATCACGAACGGGGCGTCGTTCAGGACGGTGGCCGGGGTGAACCCCTTCTCCAGCGCCCCTGAATATATGAAGGGCTTGAAGCTGGAGCCCGGCTGCCGCCAGGCCTGGGTGACGTGGTTGAACTTGCTCGCGTTGAAGTCGAACCCGCCCGCGAGGGCGCGGATGCCGCCGTTGGCGGGGTCGAGCGCCACGAGGGCCGCCTCGATCTTGGGCACCTGCGCGACGTTCCACGCCCCCTTTTCGCCCGGCGCCAGGCGTATCACCGCCCCCCGGCGAATGGCACGGTCGGGATTCGACCGGTCGACCAGGGCCCGGGCGACGAACTTCAGGCCTTCGCCGCCGATCTTCACGACGTCGCCGCGCCTCATGACGGCCACGACTTCGCGCGGCGTGGCCTGGACCACCACGGCGGCCACCAGGTCCCCGACCGACTCCCGGTCCAGGAGGGCTTCCTCGACGGCCTCCTCGATCTCCGGCCCGGACCCGGCCGGCAGGCTCACGTAGGCCTCCGGACCGCGGTAGCCATGGCGACGGTCGTAGTCGAGGACCCCCTGCCGCAGGCCGGCGTTCGCCGCCTCCTGGTCCTGCCGGCGGATCGTGGTCTCCACCCGGATGCCGCTCACGTAGGCCGATTCGCCGTACTGCTCGAAGACTGCCGCCCTCGCCATTTCGGCCACGTAGTCGGCCTTCAGCGCGTAGGTGTCACGGGCGTTCGCGTTCAGCCGGAGCGGCTCGGCCAGCGCGCGCCGGTAGTCTTCCGCGGGAAGCCATCCCACCTCGCTCATCCGGCGCAGGACGTAATGCTGGCGCTGCTGGGCCCGCTTCGGGTTGACGAAGGGGTTCTGCCGGGAGGGTGCCTGGGGCAGCCCCGCGAGCATCGCCGCCTCCGCCGCCGTGAGCTCCGAGAGGCTCTTGCCGAAGTAGACGTTGGCGGCCGAGGCGAACCCGTAGGCCCGGCTGCCGAGGAAGATCTGGTTCACGTACAGCTCGAGGATCTGGTCCTTGGTGAGGCTCGCCTCGATCTTGAAGGCGAGCAGGATCTCGGAGAGCTTGCGGGCGATGGTCTTCTCGCGGGTGAGGAAGAACGTCCTCGCGACCTGCATGGTGATGGTGCTCGCCCCCTCCCGCCGACCCTGCAGGTTGGCCACCGCCGCGCGCGCCACCCCGGCGTAGTCGACACCCCCGTGCTCGTAGAACCTGTCGTCCTCGGCCGCGAGGATCGCGTGCTTCATCACCGGCGGCACGTTCTCGATCCTCACGACGGCCCGCTTTTCCTCGCCGAACTCCCCGATCAGCTCTCCCTCGGCGCTGTAGACCCGCAGCGGGATCTTCGGCCGGTAGTCGGTCAGGGCCTCCAGCGAGGGCAGGTTCGGCCAGAGCAGGATGACCGTGAGCGCCCCCACCCCCGCGGCGACGAGGACCAACGACGCGGCGACGAGCGAGGGGTAGAACCACCAACGGGAAGTCATGGGCAGGCGAGCCTGGCGGAAGGACAAGCAATCCGGTCCCCGCCGGGCGGGGAAAGACGGAAGACATTATAGACGGGCGGGGGTTCCCGGGGCCCGCCGACAAAATGCTTTACACTCCTAGGACTTGTTGCTAGCATCTAAAGTAGATTCTTCGCAGTGGGTGCTAAGCCTCCACCATGCTTAAAGAAAAACTCGCTGATCAATTCGACTTCCTGAAGGCCAAGACGCCGCCGCTCATCGGCTGC
>JAMPXV010000005.1 GCA_023700985.1 Lysobacter sp. | reverse complement strand
ACGGACGGCAAGGCCGAGACCCTCTTCGCCGAGACGGTCGCGCCCGCCGTGCCCCTCGCGCAGGGGCTGCAGGCCGCCCTCGAGGAGGCGATCGCCGCGCTGCCCATCCCGAAGGTCATGAGCTACCAGCTGGCGGACGGGAAGACCACGGTGCAGTTCGTGCGCCCCGCCCACGGGCTCGTGGCGCTGCACGGCGCCGACGTGGTGGGCGTCACCGCGCTGGGGCTCGCGGCCGGGCGCATCACCCACGGCCACCGCTTCCAGGGCGCACGCGACATCGCGCTCGCGAACGCCGACGAGTACGAGGCGCGACTGGCGAAGGAGGGCGGGGTGGTCGCCGGCTTCGCGCCGCGCCGCGCCGCCATCCTGGAGGGGCTGCAGGCCGCCGCCGCGCGCGAAGGCGCCACGCTGGGCCCCGGGGCGGAGGTGGCCGCGCTCCTGGACGAGGTGACGGCGCTCGTCGAGATGCCGACGGTGTACGTCGGCCGCTTCGAGCGCGAGTTCCTGGAGGTCCCGCAGGAGTGCCTCATCCTCACGATGCGGCAGAACCAGAAGTACTTTCCCCTCTTCGACGCGGAGGGAAAGCTCACGGAGAAGTTCCTCGTCGTCTCGAACCTGCGCCCGGAGGATCCCTCGCGGATCGTGCAGGGCAACGAGCGCGTGGTGCGCCCGCGCCTGGCGGACGCGCGCTTCTTCTTCGACACCGACCGCAGGACGAAGCTCGCCGAGCGCGTGCCGCAGCTCGCGACCATCGTCTACCACGGCAAGCTCGGCACCCAGCTCGAGCGCGTGGAGCGGCTGCGCAAGCTCGCCACCCGCATCCAGATGAAGCTGCCGCGCGGCGCCACCGGCATGCCCTACGCCGACCGCGCCGCGTTCCTCGCCAAGGCCGACCTCGTGACGCTGATGGTGGGCGAGTTTCCCGAGCTGCAGGGCATCATGGGCAAGTACTACGCGGCCGCCGACGACGAGGAGCCCTCGGTCGTGCGCGCCATCGAGCAGCACTACTGGCCGCGCTTCGCGGGCGACCACCTGCCCGACGGCGACGTGAGCATCGCGGTGGCACTCGCCGACCGCCTCGACGCGCTCGCGGGCCTCTTCTCGATCGGGCAGGTTCCCACCGGGGACAAGGACCCGTTCGGCCTGCGCCGCGCCGCCCTCGGGGTGATCCGCATCCTCGCGGAGCGCGGCCTCGACGTCGACTTCCACGACCTCGTGAGACTGGCCGCCGAACCCTTCCAGGGACAGGCGACGGAGCCGGTCGAGGACTTCGTCTACGACCGCTTGCGCGGCTACCTGCGCGAACTCGGCTTCACCACCAACCAGGTCGAGGCCGTCGTCTCCCAGCGCCCCGCGCGCTTCGACGAGCTCCGCGCGAGGCTGGACGCCGTCGTGGCGTTCGCGCGGCTGCCCGAGTCCGAGGCCCTCGCGACGGCCAACAAGCGCGTGAAGAACATCCTCGACAAGTCCGGCCGTTCCGACCGCGTCGACGCCTCGCTCTTCTCCCAGGACGAGGAGCGCAGCCTGCACGCGGCGATCGCGGCGATGACCCCGGCGGTCGACGCCCACGTGGCGGGCGCGCGCTTCGAGCCCGCCCTCGTCGCCCTGGCGGGCGTGCGCGGCGCGGTCGATGCCTTCTTCGACAAGGTGCTCGTGAACGCGGAGGACCTCGCGGTGCGCGCCAACCGGCTGGCACTCCTCACGGGGCTGGAGAAGCTCCTGAACCGCGTGGCCGACATCTCGCGGCTCGCCGCCTAGCGCCATGAAGCTCGTCATCCTCGACCGCGACGGCGTGATCAACCACGACAGCGACCGCTACATCAAGTCGCCGGCCGAATGGCAGCCCATCCCGGGGGCCATCGAGGCCATCGCGCGACTGCACCAGGGGGGGTTCCGGATCGTGGTGGCGACCAACCAGTCGGGCATCGGCCGCGGGCTCTTCGACATGGCGACCTTCAACGCCATGAACGACAAGATGATGGAGATGGTGTTCCGCCAGGGCGGGCGCATCGACGCGCTGTTCTTCTGCCCGCACACCGACGCGGAGAACTGCAACTGCCGGAAGCCGAAGACGGGCATGTTCGAGGAGATCGCGGCGCGCTACCACGTCGACCTGAAGGGCGTGCCTTGCGTGGGCGACGCGATCCGCGACCTGCAGGCCGCCGACTCCGTGGGGGGGCAGCCCATCCTCGTGCTCACCGGCAAGGGAAAGACCACGAAGGAGAACGGGCTCCTGCCGCGCAGGACGCTCGTCTTCGCCGACCTCGCGGAAGTGTCCCGCCACCTGGTGGCCGCGAAAGAATGACCTTCCTCCGCTCCCTCCTCTTCCTGATCGGTGCCGTGCCGATCACGGCGGTATTCGGGATCGGGGTGCCGATCAGCGGCCTCTTCGGCAAGCGCGCCGCGCTGTGGATGGCGCGCGAATGGGCCCGGTGGATGGTCAGGTGGTGCGAGTGGTCCTGCGGCATCCGCTACGAGGTGCACGGGTGGGAGAACGTGCCGAAGACGCCCGCGGTGATCATGGCCAAGCACCAGTCGGCCTGGGAGACGCTCTTCATCGAGGCGACCTTTCCCTACCAGTGCTGGATCATCAAGCGCGAGCTCCTCTGGCTGCCGTTCGTCGGCTGGGGGCTCGCCGCGGTGCGCTCGATCGCGATCGACCGCAAGAGCGGCGTGGCCGCCCGCGAGCAGATCGTGCAGCAGGGCATGCAGCGCATCGCCGACGGCCTCTGGGTGACGATCTTCCCCGAGGGCACGCGCGTGCGCGTGGGCAAGCGCGGGCGCTACGGCATCGGCGGCGCCACGCTCGCCACGAGGACGGGCACGCCGATCATGCCGGTCGCGCACAACGCGGGCGAGTTCTGGGGTCGCAACGCCTTCCGCAAGCACGCGGGGACGGTGCAGGTCGTGATCGGCCCGCCCATCGAGACGAAGGGGCGGGACGCCGTCTCGGTCACGCGCGAGGTCGAGGAGTGGATCGAGGGCGAGATGGTGAAGCTCAACCCGGAGCGCTATGCCGGGCCGTGAGCCCCCCTCGCGCGAGCCGCGCACGCTCGAGCTGGCGGGCGAGCCGCTCGGCTACACGCTCGTGCGGCGCCGCGGCCGGCGGGGCATCGGGCTGAAGGTAGACGCCTCGGGCCTCACGGTGAGCGCGCCGCTCACGGTGCCGCTCGCGCGCGTCGAGCGCATGGTGCTGGAAAGCGAGAAGTGGGTGCTGGGCAAGCTCGCCGTCTGGCGCGGGCGGCAGGTCCCGGTGCAGCGCTGGGACGACGGCGCGAGCCTGCCCTACCTGGGCGAAGCGCTCACGCTTCGCGTGCAGACGCAGAGGCGGGCGGCCGCGCAGCTGGAGGGCGCCGAGCTGCTGGTTTCGGCGCCCGCCACGGGCGAGGAGGCCATCCGCCGCGCGGTGGTGGCCTGGTACCGGCGCAGCGCGCTCGTCCACTTCGCGCAGCGCGCCTTCTTCTTCTCGCGGCTCGCGGTCCTCGCGCCGCCCCGCGTCATGCTCTCGTCGGCCAACTCGCGCTGGGGGAGCTGCAACAGCCGGCGCGAGGTGCGCCTGGCCTGGCGCCTCGTGAAGGCGAGGCCGGCGCTGGTCGACTACGTGGTCTGCCACGAGCTCGCGCACCTGCGGCACATGAACCATTCGCGCGAATTCTGGGCCGAGGTCGGCCGCCTCTGCCCGGATTACATGCGGCTTCGCGACGAACTGGAAGCCACCGACCATCTCTACCGTTCCTTCTGAGGGAAAGCCATGCGCATCCTGCACACCATGATCCGGGTCGTCGACCTCGACCGCTCCATCCGCTTCTACACCGAGGTCCTGGGCATGAACGTCATCCGCCGCAAGGACTACCCGGACGGCAAGTTCACGCTCGCCTTCGTGGGCTACGGCGACGAGTCGCAGGGGGCCGTCATCGAGCTCACGCACAACTGGGAGACGAAGTCCTACGACATGGGCAACGCCTTCGGGCACATCGCCATCGCCGTGCCCGACGCCTACAAGGCGTGCGAGGAGGCGACGGCGCGCGGCGGGAAGGTGACGCGCCCGGCCGGCCCGATGAAGCACGGCGGCAGCGTGATCGCGTTCGTCGAGGACCCGGACGGCTACAAGATCGAGTTCATCCAGAAGGCCTAGCGGGCGGCCCCCGTGGGCGCGCGGTCGCGCGCGCACCGGAAGCCGATGTAGACCGCGGCGAAGTCCGGGGCCTTGCCGGCGACGTGGCCGGCGCGCATCTGCGCGCTTCCGTACCACCACGAGCCGCCGCGCGTGCGGCGCTCGCCGGGCGTGCCGGCGTCGACCCACTCCCAGGCGTTCCCGCCCATGTCGAAGAGGCCGTTGACGCCCTCGCGCGTCGTGCCCGCCTCGGCATGGCCTTGGCCTCGCGCGAGGGGCGCGCCGTGCTCGACAGGCCGGGTCGCGCCGCAGTCGCCGAGGCAGTTGGCGCCGGAGGGGTGCTCGCCCGTGGGGTAGGGGTAGGTCCTTCCCGTGGCGAATGGCGCGGGCGGGCTCGCGCGGCGCTCGGTGTAGGCGGCTTCCACCCACTCGGCGTCGTCGGGCAGGCGCTTGCCCGCCCAGCGGCAGAAGGCTTTGGCCTCGTCGAAGGTCACGTGGACGGCCGGCTCGCGATCGCCACCCGGGCGGCCGAAGGGCGCGCGCCAGGTCCAGCCGGGCTTGCGCACCCACCCTGACTCGTAGGCGTGCCCGCCGCCTTCGCGCTCGGCGCGGGTGGCCGTGCCCGTCGCCTCGGCGAAGCGGCGGAACTGCCCGATCGTGACTTCGGTGCGGTCGATCTCGAACCGGCCGACGGGTTGCATGCCGGAGGCCGCCGCCGGGGCGATCGCGAGGAGGGCCAGTGCGGCGAGGGTGCGCATGCGCGACAGGACGCTGGCCGCAGCCGCGGAGTTCACGCGCCCGCTGCGTCGGCGAGGTCGGTGAACTCGGCGACCGAGAGCGTCTCCCCGCGGCGCTGCGGATCCACGCCCGCGCGGGCGAACGCCGCCTCGTCCACGAGCGAGCGCACCGCGTTGCGCAGCGTCTTGCGGCGCTGCGAGAACGCGGCCCCGACGATCGCCGTGAAGAGGGCCTCGTCGCGCGCGGTGCGGCGGCCTTCCCGCAGCGGTTCCATGCGCACGATGGCCGAGTCGACCTTCGGGGGCGGCGTGAAGGCCCCCGGCGGCACGCGGAAGGCGAGCGCCATCGCGAACCGGTACTGCAGCATCACCGAGAGGCGCCCGTAGTCCGGCGTGCCGGGTTCGGCGACCATGCGGTCCACGACCTCCTTCTGCAGCATGAAGACGCAGTCGCGGATCCGCGGCGCGAAGGCGGCCACGTGGAAGAGCAGCGGCGTGGAGACGTTGTACGGGAGGTTCCCCACGACGCGAAGCCCCTCGGGCAGGGCCGAGAGGTCGAACTCCAGCGCGTCGCCCTCGTGCACCACGACCAGCCCGGGCGCGAAGCGCTCGCGCAGCGCGGCGGCCAGCTCGCGGTCGATCTCGACCACGTGCAGGGGCTGCACGACCGGCGCCAGGCGCTCGGTGAGGGCCCCGGGCCCCGGGCCGATCTCGAGCATCGCCTCGCCGGGGCGCGCGTCGATCTCGGCGACGATGCGGTCGAGGTAGTGCCGGTCGGTGAGGAAGTGCTGCCCCAGCCGCTTCTTAGGACGCGGCAGCATGGGCGTCGGCGCGTTCCTGCTCGCGGCGCGCGAGGTCGATGGCGAGGTCGATCGCGGCGCCGATGCTGCCTGCGTCGATGTCGCCGTTGCCCGCGAGGTCCAGCGCGGTGCCGTGGTCGACCGAGGTGCGGATCACGGGCAGGCCGAGCGTCACGTTCACGGCGTGCCCGAAGGATGCGTGCTTGAGCACGGGGAGCCCCTGGTCGTGGTACATCGCGAGCACCGCGTCGGCGCCCTCGAGGAGGCGGGCCGTGAAGAGGGTGTCGGCCGGCAGCGGCCCGGTGAGCGCCATCCCCTCGCGGCGCAGGGACTCGAGGGCCGGGGAGATCGTGTCGACCTCCTCGCGCCCGAGGTGGCCGGATTCGCCCGCGTGCGGGTTGAGGCCTGCCACGAGGATGCGCGGCCGGTCGATGCCGAAGCGCGCGCGCAGCTCGCGATCGACGATGCGCAGGGTCTCGACGATCCCCTCGCGCGTGATCGCGGCCGGCACCGCCGCGAGCGGCAGGTGGGTGGTGGCGAGCGCCACGCGCATCCCTCCCCCCACCAGCATCATCACGACGCGCGCGGTGCCCGTGCGCCCGGCGAGGTACTCCGTGTGCCCGGTGAAGGCCACGCCCGCGTCGTTGATCGTGGACTTCTGCACCGGGGCCGTGACCATCGCGGCGAACTCGCGCGAGCGGCAGCCGTCGAGGGCGCGGTCGAGGAGGGCGAGCACGTGGCGGCCGTTCGCGGGGTCGAGCCGCCCGGCGGTCACCGGGGCGGGGGCGGGCAGGTGCAGGAGCGAGCGCGGAGCCGCGGATCCCGGGAAGTAGTCGGGCAGGTCGAAGGCGAGGCCGCGCCGCGCCGCGCGATCGGCGATGACGGCGCGGTCGCCGACGAAGACCAGCCTCGCGTCGAACCGCCCGGCGGCGGCGATCGCGCACAGGTCGGGCCCGATGCCCGCGGGCTCTCCCGCCGTGACGGCGATGCGGGGCCTGGGTTCCATTTCGCGGCGGTGCGTCCGCGTCGAGCGCCTAGCGCTCTTCGAGGCGGTTCTCGACGAAGGCGCGGTCGCGCATCTGGCGCAGCCAGTCCTGGTAGGCCTCGTCGGCCTTGCGCGAGCGGACCGTCTGCCGCGCGGCGAGCTTGCGGCGGTCCTCGCTCATGTCCTCCGTGCGGCGCTCGAGGACCTGCACGAGGTGCCAGCCGAACGGCGACTGCACGGGCTGGCTGATCTCGCCGCTGCCCAGCGCGTTCATCGCGCGCTCGAATTCCGGCACGGTCTCGCCGGGCGAGATCCAGCCGAGGTCCCCGCCCTTCTGGGCGGTGCCGTCCTCCGAGTGCACGCGGGCCAGCTCGGCGAAGTCCTCGCCCGCGACGATGCGCGTGCGCAGGCGGGCGAGGCTCTCGCGCAACTCGGCCTCGTTCGAGCCTTCCTTGGCCCGCAGGAGGATGTGGCGCGCGCGCGTCTGGGAGACGGCGGCCGCCTTCTCCTTGCTGCGCTTGTCCAGCAGCTTCACGATGTGGAAGCCGTTGGGGCTCCTCAGGATGTCGCTCACCTCGCCGGGCTTGAGCCTTTCCAGGGCCTCGAGAAAGAGCGCCGGGAGGCGGCCGGCGGCACGCCAGCCGAGGTTGCCGCCCTGCAGGGCGTCGGGCGCGTCGGAGTAGGTCGCGGAGATCTCGGCGAAGGTCGCGCCCTTGCGCAGCTCCGAAAGCGCCTGCAGGGCGCGCCGGCGGCGGACCTCGATCTGCTCCGGGTTGGCCTGCTGCTGCACCATCACCAGGATGTGCTGCAGGTTGAACTCCGCGTCGCCGCCGCGCTCCTTGGCGGCGCGGGCGAGCTCGGTCTCCACCTCCGCGTCGGTCACCACCACCGCGTTCTCGACCTCGCGCTCGCGGAGGCGCGCGAGAAGGACCTCGTTCCTCATGTCCTCGCGGAACCGGGCGTAGCGGATGCCGTCGCGCTCGAGCGCCTGGCGGAAGGCGGTCATGGACATGCTGTTGTCGTCCGCGATGCGCTGGATCGTCTTCTCCACCGTGGCGTCGTCCACCCGGATGCCCGTCTCCCGGGCCATCTGGACCTGGACGAGGTCGTTGATCATGCGTTCCAGGACCTGGCGCTGGAGGGCGTCGGCCGGGGGCACCTGCCCGCCGCCGCGGCGCAGCTGGCCCGCCACGAGCTGCGTGCGCTCGGCGAGCTCGATGGCCGTGATGACGTCGTCGTTCACCACCGCCACGATGCGGTCGATGGGAACGACGCCCTTGGCGGGGGGCGTCAGGCGCGTATCGAGCCGCGGCGGGGAAGGCGCCTGGGCGAGCGCGACGGCGGCGGCGACCGAGGCCAGCAGGGCGACCGTTCGCAGGAGGGGGCGGAGCGTGTTCATCGCGGAATCTCGTCGGACCGGCGGTAGCCGGGAATGTTCTGCCTGAGCGTCTCGAGCGGGTTGATGCCGATCCTCGAAAGGCCCGAGAGCTCGAGCTGGATCTGGAAGGAGGTCGAAACCTGCTGGGTCGCGGTGATGAACCGGTGCGCGACCGCGCGGATCTCCCAGCAGCCCGCATTATATTCGAAGCCCGCCACCCCCTCGATGAGCTTCTTGTCGTCGAAGCTCCAGTTCCAGCGCCCCACGACGGAAAGCGACGGCGAGACCGGCCACTGCGCGGAGAGGTCGACCTGCTTGATCTCGTCGCGGGTGTAGCGGTAGGCGGCGTTCACCAGGCGGCCGGGCGCCGGGTTGTAGCGCGCGCCCACGTCGATGTGGCGGGCGCTCCCGCGGCTTGCGCTGTACTCGAGGCCGGCGGCGAGCGAGAACGACGGGCTCACCTGCCCCGAGACCAGCGCCACGAGGTCCGACCGGCTGTCCTCGCGAGGGGCGGTGCCGGGGTCCAGCGTCACGCGCTGCGCGTCGAGGTAGTAGATCTGGCCCAGGGTGGCCGAGAGCCTCTCCAGGCCCGTGCCCGACTCCACGAGGCGGCTGGTGACCGCGAGGGTGACCTGGTTCGCGTCGCCGATGCGGTCGCCGCCGATGAACCGGTTCTCGCGGAACAGCGTGTTCGCGCCGAAGTCCGTCTCGTCCGTCGAGAAATTGGGCAGCCGCGACTGGTCCCGGTAGGGCACGCGCACGTAGTAGAAGCGGGGCTCGAGGGTCTGCAGGTAGTCCGTGCCGCGGAAATCCCACGGGCGGTCGAAGAAGAGCCCGGCGTCCACGCTCGCGATGGGCACGCTGCGGGTGGCGTCCTCGAACCCGTTCTCGTTGGGCGAGATGTTGTAGCGGGTGAAGTGGAAGCCGAGCTTCGGGGTCAGGTAGCCCCAGGAGCGCCGGAAGGGAACCGAGGCCTGCGGGTAGACGATCAGGCGCTGGCCGTCCACGAGTTCCGGATGGCTGAAATTGGTGAGCTCGCCCGCGATGCGCCAGTCGGTCCCGTACACGCCCTGCTTGAGCCCGGAGACGACGAGCTGCGGCACCTGCCGGTAGGGCTCGACCAGGGGCTCGGGGGCGGTCAGGTCCTGCAGGGTCTGGTAGGCGATGGCGCGCGCCGAGAAGGTCCAGTTCTCGTCCCCGTAGCCGAGGATCACGTCGCGGGGCAGGTTCGTCTGCGAGGTCGCGGCGATGCGCGTCGACAGGTCGCGGAAGTAGTCGTCGTCCGAGACGCCCTGGGCGTTCACCGCCACGGACCAGCCGCGCGGGAGCTGGTGGACGTGCCTGAATCCCAGGAAGTAGCGGTCGCTGTCGGTGATCGAGTCGTTGGGAAGGAACTCCACGTCGGCCTGGCCGGCGTAGCCCGGGCGCAGGTAGCGGTACTCGCCGCCCACCTGCAGGCCGCGCTTCGAGAAGATCTTCGGCGTGATCGTCGCGTCCTGGTTCTCGGCGATGTTCCAGTACCACGGCAGCGCGAACTCGAAGCCGCCGCGCCCGGAGGATCCCAGCGTGGGGGCCAGGAACCCGGTCTTCCTCTCGTTGTTGATCGGGAAGGAGAGCCAGGGCGAATACAGGATCGGCACGCCGAAGAACCAGACCGAGGAGTTCCAGGCCGTGCCGACCTGCGCCTTGCCGTCGAGCTCCAGCTCGCTCACCCGCAGCACCCAGTCGTCACGCGGCACGGGGCAGGTGGTGTACTCGGCGCGAAGCAGCCGGCTCACCTGCTCGCCCTCGAGGATGGCCGCCTCGGCGCTGCCCCTCGAGGCGTTGCGCCGCTCCTCGGTCTTCGGTATCTCGAAGACCGGCTTTTCCATCTCGCCCGTGCCCTCGGCGACCCGGTACAGGAGCCGCGGGCCCGTCGCGGTGCTGCCGTCGCGCTCGAGGCGCACGTTGCCGGAGGCCACCGCCGTGTCCGTCGCCGCCGAGTACTCCAGCTGGTCGGCCGTGATGATCGCGCCGCGCTGGCGCAGCGAGACGTTGCCCGTGGCGGTCACGGTGCGCGCCTCGTCGGCGGTGATGCGGTCGGCGGAGAGGAAGCGCACGGCGTCCCGGTCGACGCGCGGCGGCGGCGGGGCGAGGCGACGTTCGAGCCTCAGGGGTACGCCCTCGCCGGCTGCGGCTGGCAAGGCGCACGCGCAGGCGACGACGAGCGTGAGGCAGCGACGGACCATCGGGCGGGAGTGGGAGGGCGCGATGCTAGAATCGGCAAGAATACACGCGAAAGCCGCCCCGCTTCACGCCCCATGGACCGTCTCGAGGCGCTCGACGCCTGGCTACGCCGAGCCCTCGGCGGGCAAGCCTTCACGCTGCAGCCCGCGAGCGCCGACGCGAGCTTCCGGCGCTACTTCCGCGTTTCCTCGGAGGGGCGCACCTGGGTCGCGATGGACGCGCCGCCCGAAAGGGAGGACTGCGGGCCCTTCGTGAAGGTCGCCTCGCTCATGCGCGCGGCCGGCGTGCACGTCCCGGAAATCGTGGCGCAGGACCTCGCGCAGGGCTTCCTGCTTCTCTCGGACCTCGGCGCCCGCACGTACCTGCAGGCCTTCGACGGCACGAACGAGGATCGCCTCTTCCGCGACGCCACCGCCGCGCTGGTCGGCTGGCAGGCCGCGAGCCGCGAGGGAGAGCTGCCGCCCTACGACGAGGCGCTGCTGCGCCGCGAGCTCTCGCTCTTCCCCGACTGGTACATCGGCCGCCACCTCGGGGTGACGCTGGACGCCGGGGAAGCCGGGGACCTGGAGACGGTCTTCGCGCGCATCCTGGCCTCCAACCTCGCGGAGCCGCGCGTCTTCGTGCACCGCGACTTCATGCCGCGCAACCTCATGGTGTCCGAGCCCAACCCGGGCGTGCTCGACTTCCAGGACGCCGTGCACGGCCCGATCAGCTACGACGTCGCCTCGCTGTGGCGCGACGCGTTCGTGAGCTGGGAGGAGGAGCGCGTGCTCGACGGGACGATCCGCTACTGGGAGGCCGCGCGCCGCCGCGGGCTGCCGGTGCGCGCCGACTTCGGCGACTTCTGGCGCGACGTCGAGTGGATGGGGCTGCAGCGCCACCTGAAGGTGCTCGGCATCTTCGCGCGCATCCACTACCGCGACGGCAAGCCCGGCTACCTCGGCGACACCCCGCGCTTCCTCGCGTACGTGCGGCACGCCTGCACTCGCTACCGCGAGCTGGCCCCGCTCGCCCGTCTCCTCGACCGGCTCGAAGGCGTGCAGCCCGTCGCGGGCTTCACCTTCTGACGCGGAGGCGACCGGCCCATGGCGCCCAGCGCATTCATCCTCGCGGCCGGCCGCGGCGAGCGCATGCGCCCGCTCACCGATGCGACGCCCAAGCCGCTGCTCCCCGTCGGCGGGAAGGCGCTCATCGACTGGCAGCTCGGGCGCCTGGCGGCCGGCGGCATCCGGCGGGTGGTGATCAACCACGCGCACCTGGGCGGGCAGCTCGAGGCCGCGGTCGGCGGCGGCGCTCGCTGGGGGCTGGACATCTCCTGGTCGCGCGAGGGCACGGCGCTCGAGACGGCGGGCGGCATCGCCAACGCCCTGGCGCTGCTGGGCCCGGGGCCGTTCGTCGTGGTGAGCGGCGACATCTACACGGACTACGACTTCGCGCGGCTCGCGGAGGCGGCGCGGGAAATCGCGGCCGACCCGGTCCGCCGCGCCGCGCACTTCGTCCTCGTCGACAACCCGCCCTACCACCCGGCCGGCGACATGGGGCTCGCAGGCGGGCGCGTGCGCCGCGACGGGCCGCGCCTCACCTATGCCAACATCGCGGTGTTCCATCCCGGTCTCTTCGCGGGCATCCCTGCCGGCACGCACCTGAAGCTCTTCCCCTGGGCGTACCGGTTCGTCGACGAAGGGCGCGTCACCGGCGAGCGGTTCGATGGAGCCTGGGAAAACCTCGGCACGCCCGAGCAGCTTGCCGAACTGGACGCGAGGCTCTCGCGATGACCTTCTACATCCCGCGCCACTTCCGCGTCGACGACGCCGCCACCCTCGAGCGATTCGTGGAGGCGAACGCCTTCGGCACGCTCGTCACCGCCGGCCCCGCCGGCCTTTCGGTGAGCCACGTGCCGTTCCTGCTCGAGCGCGGCGACGGCGGGCGGCTCAGGCTCCTGGGGCACGTGGCGCGCGCCAACGCGCACTGGCAGGAACTGGAGGCGGCCGGCGAGGCGCTCGCGATCTTCAGCGGCCCGCACGCGTACGTTTCCCCGGGCTGGTACGCCCACCACCCCAGCGTGCCGACCTGGAACTACACGACCGTGCACGCGCGCGGCCCGGCGCGCCTGCTGCCGCCCGCGGAACTGCCCGCGCTGCTCGACCGCCTCTCGCGAGCCTACGAGGACGGCCGGCCCGCGCCCTGGCGCATGGAGGGGCTTCCCGCGGACTTCACGCCGAAGCTCCTCGCGGCGATCGTCGGTTTCGAGGTCGCGGTCGAGCGGCTCGAGGGCAAGTTCAAGCTCTCGCAGAACCGCGCCCCTGTTGACGTGGCGGGCGTGGCGGACGCCCTCGAGCACGAGGGGCACGGCGAGCTCGCCGCCCTCATGCGCGCGCACGCGGTCCGCCCTCCGGAATCCCGGTAGAATCGGCGGCCTCGCGGCGCCTTCCCGCGCGCCCCCGCCACGGACGTCCATGAAGCTCGAAAACCCCCACCAGACCAAGCCGTTCCGCAACCGCCGCACGAGCCTCGCCCGGACGCTGGGCGAGGGCGTGGTGATCCTGCCGACCGCGCCCGAGCGCACCCGCAACGCCGACTCCCACTACGACTACCGGTGGGACAGCGGCTTCTACTACCTCACCGGCTTCCGCGAGCCCGAGGCCGTCCTGGTGATCGTGCTGGGGAGGAAGCCGCGCGAGATCCTCTTCTGCCGCGAGAAGAACCTCGAGCGCGAGATCTGGGACGGGTTTCGCTACGGGCCCGAGCTCGCGCGCCAGGCGTTCGGCTTCGACCGCGCGCACGCCATCGGGGAGCTGGACACGCTGATCCCCGAGCTCATCGCGGACCAGCCGGTCATCCACACGCCCGTCGGCGCCGACCCCGATTGGGATGCGCGCGTCACCGGATGGCTCAACGCGGTGCGCGCCAAGGTGCGCACCGGCGTCACCGCCCCGGCCGAGATCCGCGACGTGCGCGCCGCGGTGAACGACATGCGCCTCTTCAAGGACGCGCACGAGATCGCGATCATGCGCCGCGCCGGGGAGATCTCCAGCGCCGCCCACGTGAGGGCGATGCAGGCCGCGCAACCGGGAAGGCGCGAGTACGAGATCGAGGCGGAGCTGCTGCACGAGTTCTGCCGCCACGGCGCCCGCTCGCCCGCCTACGGCTCGATCGTCGCCGCCGGCGCCAACGCCTGCGTGCTGCACTACCGCGAGAACACGGCGGAGCTGAAGAAGGGCGACCTCCTGCTCATCGACGCCGGCTGCGAGCTCGACAGCTACGCGGCCGACATCACGCGCACCTTCCCGGTGGACGGCAGGTTCAGCGCGGCGCAGAAGGACGTCTACGAGCTGGTGCTCGCGGCGCAGGAGGCGGCCATCAAGGCCGTGAAGCCGGGCGCGGCCTTCATCGACTACCACGACGCCGCCACGCGCGTGCTGGTGCGCGGCTTCATCGACATGAAGCTCTGCAAGGGCAGCGTCGACAAGGTGCTGGCCGACGAGACCTACAAGCAGTTCTACATGCACCGCACCGGGCACTGGCTGGGCCTCGACGTGCACGACGCGGGCGACTACATGCGCAAGGGCAAGTGGAGGAAGCTCCAGCCCGGCATGGTCCTCACCGTGGAGCCGGGCTGCTACATCCGCCCCGCCGACAACGTGCCGAAGCACTTCTGGAACATCGGCGTGCGCATCGAGGACGACATCCTCGTCACCGCGAAGGGCCGCGAGAACCTCACGGCCGCCTGCCCGAAGCGAGTGGCGGACGTCGAGGCCGCGGTCCGCGGCTAGCCCGCGAGATCCCGTGAGTCGCGTCGACGTCGCGATCGTGGGAGCGGGGCCCGTGGGGGCCGCGCTCGCCGCACTCCTCGCCCCGGGAGGCCGGTCGGTGCGCGTCGTGGAGGCCCGAGAGGCGCCCTCCCGCGATGCGCGAACGCTCGCCCTGTCGCAGGCGAGCCGCGAGTGCCTCGAGCAGGCCGGCGGCTGGCCCGCGGCCGGGGCGACGCCCATCGCCGACATCCACGTCTCGCAGAAGGGCGGGCCCGGGCGCACGCTCATCACCGCCGCCGACCAGGGGCTCGAGGCGCTCGGCTACACCGTTTCCTATGCGCTGCTCGAGGAGACCCTGGGCCGCCGCCTCGGCGAGCTGGGCGTGACCGTCTCCTGGGGCACCCCCTGCGAGGCCATCGAGCTCGGCACGGAGGCGGCGACGCTGCGCCTGGCCGGCGGCGAGGCCGTCGAGGCGCGGCTCCTCGTGCTGGCCGACGGCGGCGCCAACGCGCGGCGCATCCCGGGCCTCGCCTACGCCGAGAAGGACTACGGCCAGGTCGCGCTCACCGGGCCGGTGCACGCGGACCGGCCGCATCGCGGCCGCGCCTACGAGCGGTTCACGCCGAAGGGGCCGGTGGCGCTGCTGCCGGTCGGGGACCGCTATTCGCTCGTCTGGACGGCGACGCCGGCGGAAGCCGATCGCCTCCTCGCGCTGGACGACGCGGCGTTCCTCGCGGAGCTGCAGGCTCACTTCGGCGACCGCGCCGGACGCTTCGTCGCCGCGGGCCCACGCGCCGCGTTCCCGCTGAAGCTGCGGACCATCAACTCGACGATCGCGCTGCGCACGGTCATCTCGGGCAATGCCGCGCAGGCGATGCACCCCATCGCCGGCCAGGGTCTCAACATCGGCCTTCGCGACGCGGCGGCGCTCGCGGCGATCCTCGCCGACGATCCCGCGGGCGACCCGGGCTCCGCCGCGGTGCTCGAGGCCTATCGCGGCGCGCGGCGCCGGGACGCCGGGCGCGGGGTCGCCTTCACCGACTTCCTCGTGGGCGCCTTCATGGACGGCCGTCGCCTGCCGACCTGGGGCCGGGGAGCGGCCCTCACGCTGCTCGACCTCGTGCCTCCCGCGCGGCGCTGGCTCGCCGGCCGCATGATCCACGGGGCGCCCTCCCGGTGAGCGCGCGCCCGACGGCCCGCGGCCGCGTCGTCGTCGTGGGCGGGGGTGCGGTGGGCCTCGCCTTCGCGGCAGCCTGCGCGGACGAGGTCACGGTGCTGGAGGGCGGCCCGCCGCGGCCCGCCGCGGATCCCGATGGGCTCGACATCCGCGTCTTCGCGCTGAGCGAGGGAACGCGCGCGTTCCTGCGCGAGATCGACGCCTGGCAGCGCATGCCTCCTGACAGGATCGCGCCCGTCGCGCGCATGGAGGTGTTCGGCGACGACGGCGCGAGCCGCCTCGAGTTCGCCGCGCCGCCGGGGCGGCCGCTCGCCTGGATCGCCGAGGGCAACCGCATGGCGCGCGCGATCGAGGCTTCGGCGCGCGAGCGGGGTGCCATGATCCGCGCGAATTCGGCGCTCCGCGGCATCGCGGCGCGACCCGGCGGCGCGCGGGCCGAGCTGGAGGACGGGACGGTGGTCGAGGCCGACCTGCTGGTGGGCGCGGACGGCGCCGACTCGCGGGTGCGCCGCGAGCTGGGCCTCGCCGCGCACGCCAAGCGCTACCCGGAGACCGCGGTCGTCGCCCACTTCCGCTGCGAAAAGCCGCACGCGGGTACGGCGCGGCAGTGGTTCAGGCCCGACGGCATCCTGGCGTGGCTGCCGCTGCCGGGAGACCGCATCTCGATCGTCTGGTCGGCGCGCGACGGGCTGGCCGACGAGCTCGCCGCGCTCGAACCCGCGATCCTCGCGGAGCGCGTTCGCGATGCCGGGGGGGCCGCGCTGGGGGACCTCGCGCCGGACTCGGAGGTGGCGCGCTTTCCGCTGCGCCTGGTGCGCGTGCCGCGCATCGCCGTGCCCGGCGCAGTGCTGGTGGGGGACGCCGCCCACGGCGTGCACCCGCTGGCCGGGCAGGGAGTGAACCTCGGGTTCCAGGACGCGGCGGGCCTCGCGCGCACGCTGGACTCCCGCTCGCCGCTCGAGCGTCCCGGCGACTTCGGCCTGCTGCGCCGCCACGAGCGGTCGCGGCGCGCGGACGTGGACGCCATGCAGTTCGTCACCGACCGCCTCGAGTGGCTCTTCGGCATCGACGCGCGCCTTGCCGGCCTGGCGCGCAACGCCGGGCTGCGGGCGGTCGACGCCACGCCCTGGGCGAAGCGGCTCCTCGCGGCGCACGCAATGCGATAATCGCCGCCGGGTCCGCTCCGGGAACTTCCCCGCCGGGCCGCGGCCCAATCCCGGAACCATCGAGCCCCCCCATGAGACTCCCCGCCAGCCTGTTCGCCCCCCTTATCGCCCTGTTCATCGGCCTTCCCGCCGTCGCGCAGGATCTCGACCGCATCCGCGCCGAGCTGCGCAAGAAGTTCCCCGAGGCCCAGATCGAGGCGGTGCGCAAGAGCGGCTACGGCGGCCTCCTCGAGGTGTCCGGCGCCGGCGAGATCTTCTACACGGACGAGAAGACCACCTTCCTCCTGCTGGGCTCGCTCATCGACACGAAGTCGCGCGAGAACGTGACCGAGGCGCGGATGCGCAGGCTCTCCGCGATCAAGTTCGACAGCCTGCCGCTGGAATCGGCCATCAAGGTCGTGCGCGGCAACGGATCGCGGCGCATCGCCATCTTCGCCGACCCCAACTGCGGCTACTGCAAGCGCTTCGAGCGCGAGCTCGTGAACGTCACCGACATCACGGTCTACACGTTCCTGTACCCGATCCTCTCGCAGGATTCGACCGACAAGTCGAAGGCCGTCTGGTGCGCCGCCGACCGGACCAAGGCCTGGATGGACCTCATGATCAAGGACACGCAACCGGCCGGGCCCGCGAACTGCGACACGCCGATCGACAAGGTCCTCGCCTTCGGCCGCGAAAAGCGCATCACCGGCACGCCGACCATCTTCTTCGAGGACGGCGAGCGCGTGCCGGGGGCGATCCCCATGGCGACCTTCGAGAAGCGGCTCGCGGACGCGAAGTCCGCCAAGTGACGGGCGGGCACGCCCGCCGGCACCCGAGGCGGGTTCAGGTCTTCGCGGCCGCCTGGACCGTGGAAGGCGGCGTGTAGCCCTTCGGCAGCAGCACCCACATGCGCCCGGCCTGCCGCATCTTGCCGGCCTGGTTGCCGGCGCTATCCCCGAAGCCCCAGAAGAAATCCGCGCGCACGCCGCCGTTGATGGCGCCGCCCGTGTCCTGGGCCACCATGAGGCGGTTCAGGATCTGCGGCGAATTGGGCCACGTGGTGGCGAGGTAGACGGGCACGCCCAGCGGGACCACGCGCGGGTCGACGGCGATCGAGCGTTCGGCGGTGAGCGGCACGCCGAGCGAGCCGATCGGGCCGGGCAGGTCGCCGGGCAGCTCCCGGAAGAACACGAAGCTCGGATTCTCGTTGAGGTAGCGCTGCACCTTGGCCGGGTGGCGGCGCGCCCAGTCCTTGATTCCTTGCATGGAGGCCCGCTCCGGCGGCAGTTCGCCGCGCTGGATCAGCAGGCGGCCGAGCGAGCGGAAGGGGTGTCCGTTCTGTTCCGCGTAGCCCACGCGGACGCGCTCGCCGTTCTCCAGCTGAACCTGCCCGGACCCCTGGATGTGCAGGAAGAAGAGCTCTACCGCGTCGTCGACCCAGGCGATCTCGAGGCCCTTCAGGGGAGCCGGATCGACCTCGATGTCGCCGCGCGCCAGGTACGGCACCACGCGGTTGCCCTCGACGCGGCCGCGCAGGCGCTTGTGCTTGAGGTCCGGGTACACCGACGAGAGGTCGATCACGAGCAGGTCCTGCGGCACCGCGTAGAGCGGGTAGCGGTACTTGGCGGTGCGCGTGCGGCTGCCGCGCAGCAGCGGCTCGTAGTAGCCCGTCACCATTCCCGATGTCGACTCGTCGGCATTGACCACCTGGTGGGGGTCGAACCGGGACTCGAAGAACGCCGCGATGTCGCGGTCGGGGCTGTTGGGCGGCAATGCCGAGGCATCGGCGCAGACGGCCTGCCACGCCGGCTGCTTCGCCAGCGCGGTGCAGCCCCTCACGAAGGCGACGAGCGAGTCGCGCAACGACTCGCGGCCCCAGTCCGGCAGGTCCATCCACGAGGCCGGCGCAAGGCGCCCCCGGTATTCCACCTCGGGGACGGGGGCCGGCGCGGGCGCGGGCGATGGCGCGGGCTTGGCCGGCGGGCAGACGGGCTTCTCGGCGGGCGGGCAGATGAGGGGCTCGGGAGCCTTCATCGCGACCGGCTCGGGCGCCGTGGCGCAGGCGGCGGCCAGCAGCGACATGGCGAGCGCGAAGGCGGCGCGTGCGCGCGGGGCGCGGAGACGAAGAATGGTGGCTTGCGGCATCGGGCCGAGTATAGCGGAAGGGTCGTGAGAAAATGGCGGTGTCAGACACCTTGTCCGACACCGCAGGAATCCGGGGAGGCGCGAATGGGCTGGGTATTTCTCGAAATAGCGGCGGCGCTCGCGATCGCCATCGGCATCGTGTGGTGGACTTTGCCGCGCAAGCCCAGGGCCGGGCCGGGCGAGGAAAGCAAGGAGGGCAGGGACGAGCCGCCGCGCGGCTAGTGCAGGACGCGCGGAACGCTCAGCGCGAACTCCGGGATCGGCGCCTCGAAGCGCGTGCCGTCCTCCGCGACCAGCTGGTAGGTGCCGCGCATGGTTCCCACGGCCGTGGGGATCGACGAGCCGCTGGAATACTCGAACGTGTCGCCCGGCTTGAGCACCGGCTGCTCGCCCACCACGCCCATGCCGCGCACTTCCTGCACCTGGTTGTCGGCGTCGGTGATGATCCAGTGGCGGCTCACGACCTGCGCGGTCACGGTCCCGGTGTTGGTGATGCGGATCGTGTAGGCGAACACGTAGCGGTCGTCCTCCTCGTCCGACTGGTCGGGGAGGTAGGTCGAGTGCGCCGTGACGGCGATCACGTAGCGTTTCGGATCGGGCATGGAATCGATGTTAGCAGGAAACCGGGAGGCGAAACGCCGAGGGGAATCGCGTAGAATTTCCTGATCCGGACGCCAGTGGAAGACCGCCATGTACCGCATCGCTCCAAGCCTGCTTTCCGCCGACTTCGCACGCCTCGGCGACGAGGTGAAGGACGTCATCGCGGGGGGCGCCGACCTCATGCACTTCGACGTGATGGACAATCATTACGTCCCCAACCTGACCGTCGGCCCGCTCGTCTGCGAGGCGCTCAAGCCCCACTGCAGCGTGCCCATCGACGTGCACCTGATGGTGAAGCCCGTGGACCGCATCGTCCCCGACTTCGCGAAGGCCGGCGCCTCGATCATCAGCTTCCACCCGGAGGCGAGCGAGCACGTGGACCGCACGCTCTCGCTCATCCGCGACCAGGGCTGCAAGGCCGGCCTCGTGTTCAACCCGGCGACGCCCCTCGCGTGGCTGGACCACGTGATGGACAAGGTCGACCTCATACTGATCATGAGCGTGAACCCGGGGTTCGGCGGCCAGTCCTTCATCGCCTCGGCACTGCCCAAGATCCGCGAGGCCCGCCGGCGCATCGACGAGAGCGGCCGCGACATCTGGCTGGAGGTCGACGGCGGCGTGAAGGCGGACAACATCGCCGCGGTGGCCAAGGCGGGCGCGGACACTTTCGTAGCGGGTTCCGCCGTGTTCGGCGAGAAGGACCGCGCGGCGGCGATCCGCCGGCTGCGCGAGGCGCTGGCGGGGGCGTGACGATGGCGGCCGTGCTGCAGAGGCGTTACCGCGCCGCGCTCTTCGACCTCGACGGCACGCTCGTCGACACGGCCCAGGACCTCGCGGCGGCGGCCAACCGCATGCTCGCCGACCTCGGCCGCCCGCCCCTGCCGGAGGACGGGATCCGCGACTACATCGGCAAGGGCGTGGTGAACCTGGTGAGCCGGTGCTTCGAGGCGACCGGCGGCGGGTCCGACGAGGAGCGCCGCCGTGCGATGGAGAGCTTCGAGCGGCACTACATCGCCGGCATCGCGGACCGGTCGCGACCCTACCCCGGCGTGGTCGACGGGCTGAAGGCGCTGGAGCGCGCCGGCATCGCGATGGGCGTGGTCACCAACAAGGCGGGGCGCTTCACCGAGCCGCTCCTCGAGCTCACGGGGCTGCGGCGCTATTTCGGCGTGGTCGTCTCCGGCGACACGGTCGAGCGCAAGAAGCCGCACGCCGACCCGATGCTCTTCGCCGCCCGGACGCTGGGGGCGACCCCGGGCGAGACGCTGATGGTCGGCGACTCGCTGAACGACGTGCAGTCCGCGCGCGCCGCCGGTTGCCCCGTCGTGGTGGTCCCGTACGGCTATCGCGAGGGCCTGTCGCTCGACGACCTCGGGGCGGACGCCGTCGTGGCGAGCGTGGAAGAGGCCGTCAGATCGATTACAATGGCGGCCTAGGCACCGAGAACTCTCCCCGAGACACTCATCATGGCACCGCGCGGATTCCTGCTCGACTGGCGATGGCAAAGCTGGCGCTGAAAGCGTCCCGCCCGACCGCCCTTCGACTCGAATACCGTGTGGTGAAACATGACTGAGCAAGAATTCCTGGCGCTTTCCCGCGCCGGCTTCAACCGGATCCCCCTGACCCTCGAGACGCTCGCCGATCTCGACACCCCGCTTTCGCTCTACCTCAAGCTCGCCAACGCGCCGGGGACCTATCTCCTGGAGTCGGTGATCGGGGGCGAGCGGTTCGGCCGCTACTCGATCATCGGGCTGGCCGCGCGCGAGCGCATCGAGGTGGCCGGCGACCGCGGCCGCGTCATCCGCGACGGCGTGGTCGCCGAGGAGCGCGACGCGGGCGACCCGCTCGCCTTCGTGGACGAGTACCTCAAGCGCGTGGCGGCCGCTCCTCTCGCCTCCGACCTGCGCTTTGCGGGCGGGCTCGCGGGCTACTTCAGCTACGACACCGTGCGCTACATCGAGCCCAAGCTCGCCCGCGACGCGCGCCCGGACCCGATCGGCCTGCCCGACGTGCGCCTGCTCCTCTCGGAGGAGCTCGCGGTCGTCGACAACATCGCCGGCAAGGTGCACCTGATCGTCTACGCCGACGCGCGCGAGCCGGATGCGTACGCCCGCGCCCGCGCCCGGCTCGAATCCCTGCGCGGAAGGCTGCGCGGCGCGGCGAAGCTGCCCGTGCACGTCCCCGTGGCCGCGCCGCCGGTCCCCCGGTCCAACATCGGGGAGGCGGCCTTCTACGCCGCGGTGGCGAAGGCCAAGCGCTACATCACCGACGGCGACGTGATGCAGGTGCAGGTCTCGCAGCGCCTCACGCAGCCCTTCGCGGGCTCGCCGGTCAATCTTTACCGGGCGCTGCGCTCCATCAACCCGTCGCCCTACATGTTCTACTTCGACTTCGGCGACAGCCAGCTCGTGGGGGCTTCCCCCGAGATCCTCGTGCGGCGCGAGGCCGACACGGTCACGGTGCGACCCATCGCCGGCACGCGCAAGCGCGGCGCCACCCCGGAGAAGGACCTCGCCATGGAGCGCGAGCTCGTGAACGATCCCAAGGAAAGGGCCGAGCACCTGATGCTGATCGACCTCGGCCGCAACGACATCGGCCGCATCGCGCGCATCGGCACCGTGCGCGTGACCGAGCGGATGGCGGTGGAGCGCTACTCGCACGTGATGCACATGGTCTCCAACGTGGAGGGCGAGGTGGACCCCTCCCTCACGCCCATGCAGCTCCTGCGCGCCACCTTCCCGGCCGGGACGGTGGCCGGCGCGCCGAAGGTGCGCGCGATGGAGATCATCGACGAGCTCGAGCCCGAAAGGCGCGGCGTATACGCCGGCGCCGTGGGTTACCTCGGATTCAACGGCAACCTCGACCTCGCCATCGCCATCCGCACCGGCGTCGTGAAGGCGGGCGAGCTGCACGTGCAGGCCGCGGCGGGGGTCGTCGCGGACTCGATCCCGGAGCAGGAGTGGCTGGAGACGCGCAACAAGGCGCGCGCGCTCCTCGCGGCCGCCGAGGCCACCAACGCGGGGCTCGACGCCCCCGCCGCATGAGGAGCCCGCCATGCTGCTCATGATCGACAACTACGACTCCTTCACCTACAACCTGGTGCAGTACCTCGGCGAGCTGGGCGAGGACGTCCGAGTCTTCCGCAACGACGAGGTCACGGTCGACGAGATCGCGGCGCTGGCGCCGGCGCGCATCGTGATCTCGCCGGGCCCGTGCACCCCCAACGAGGCGGGCGTGTCGCTCCCGGCGATCGCGCGCTTCGCCGGGAAGATTCCCATCCTCGGCGTGTGCCTGGGCCACCAGGCCATCGGACAGGCCTTCGGCGGGCGCGTGGTGCACGCGCGCACGCTGATGCACGGCAAGGTCTCGCCCATCCATCACGGCGGCAAGGGCGTCTTCCGCGGGCTCCCGTCGCCCTTCAACGCCACGCGTTACCACTCGCTCGCCATCGAGCGCGCGAGCTGCCCCGCCGAACTCGAGATCACGGCGTGGACCGAGGACGGGGAGATCATGGGCGTGCGCCACCGGACACTGGCCGTGGAGGGCGTGCAGTTCCATCCCGAATCGATCCTCACGGAGCACGGCCACGCCCTGCTCCGCAACTTCCTCACCCAGGAGTAGCCATGTTCACCGCCCACGAAGCGATCAACCGCCTGTGCGACAAGCGCGAGATCTTCTACGACGAGATGGTCGACCTGATGCGCCAGGTGATGGAGGGCAAGGTCACGCAGGTGCAGCTCGCGGCCATCCTCATGGGGCTGCACGTGAAGACCGAGTCCGTCTCCGAGATCGCCGCCGCGGCCTCCGTGATGCGCGAGTTCTCCACGAAGGTCGACGCGGCCGATCTCGGGCACCTCGTGGACACCTGCGGCACCGGCGGCGACCGGTCGCACACCTTCAACATCTCGACCACGGCGGCCTTCGTGGCGGCGGCGGCCGGCGCGCGGGTGGCCAAGCACGGGGGGCGCTCCGTTTCGTCGAAGTCGGGAAGCGCGGACGTGCTCGAGGGCCTCGGCATCAACCTCGCGCTCACGCCCGAGCAGGTAGGCGTCTGCCTGCGCGAGGTGGGCCTGGGGTTCATGTTCGCGCCCAGCCACCACCCGGCCATGAAGCACGCCGCGCCGGTGCGCAAGGAGCTGGGCATGCGCACGATCCTCAACATCCTGGGGCCGCTCACGAACCCCGCGGGTGCGGCCAACCAGGTGATGGGCGTCTTCCACCCCGACCTGGTGGGCATCCAGGCGCGCGTGCTCAAGATGCTCGGCAGCCGCCACGTGCTCACGGTGCACGGCCACGACGGCCTGGACGAGATCACGATCACCGGCCCGACCGCGGTGGCGGAGCTGAAGCACGACTTCATCACCGAGTACGTGGTGGAGCCCAAGCAGTTCGGGCTGGAAACGGCGCCCGTCGAGACGATCCAGGTGGCCGGGCCCGAGGAGTCGCGCGCCCGCGTGCTGGCGGTGCTGGGGGGCGAGCCGGGGCCTTCGCGGGACGTGGTCCTCCTGAACGCCGCCGCGGCACTCTACGTCTCCGGCGTCGTCCCCAGCCTCTGGGATGGCGTCGCGCTCTCGCGGGACACGATCGCCTCGGGTGCGGCCAAGGCGAAGCTCGACCAGCTCGTCTCCTTCACGCAGTCCTTCGCCAGGGCGGACGCTTGAGCGATATCCTCGACAGGATCCTCGCGACGAAGCGGCGCGAGGTGGAGGCGGCGCGAGCGGCCGTGCCGCTGGCGCAACTCGAGAGGGCGGCGCGCGAGGCTTCTCCCCCGCGCGGGTTCGCCGCCGCGCTCAAGGCGCGCGTCGCCGCGGGCCGGCCCGCCGTCATCGCCGAGATCAAGCGCGCGAGCCCCAGCAAGGGCCTCATCCGGGCCGACTTCGACCCGGCGCGCATCGCGGCCTCCTACGAGGCCAACGGGGCCGCCTGCCTTTCCGTGCTCACCGATCGCGAGTACTTCGGCGGCTCGCGCGAGGACCTCGTCGCGGCGCGGGCCGCCTGCGCGTTGCCGGTGATCCGCAAGGACTTCATCGTCGACCCCTACCAGGTGGTCGAGGCGAGGGCCTGGGGAGCCGATTGCATCCTCCTCATCATGGATGCCGCGCCCGACGCCACGCTGCTGGAACTCGAGGCGCTGGCCGCCTCGCTCGGCATGGATGTCCTCGTCGAATCGCACGATGCGGGGCAGCTGAAGCGGGCCTTGCGGCTTTCCACGCCCTTGATCGGGGTCAACAACCGGAACCTGCGGAATTTCGAGGTCCGGCTCGAAACGAGCCTCGAGCTGATGGGCCTCGTTCCGGCGGATCGGATCCTGGTGGCCGAGAGCGGAATCGCCACTTCCGAGGATGTCAGGCGCTTGCGGGCCGGGAAAGTGAGCGCCTACTTGGTAGGCAGTGCTATGATGTCGGCCGAGGACCCCGGTCGGGAGCTTTCCAGGCTTTTTTCCGGCGCTTGATGGGCGTTGCAGGGAAGCAACAACCCCCCCGGTTTGTTGCACATTTCCCACCCCCCCCTTGAGAGAAGGGTCCGGCTTTGGCATGATGCTGTTGGCTTCTCAAATAAATTCTGGGAGAAGTGCCAAAAATCGGGGCGTAGATCCCCAAGAGGTTCCCACGAGCTTCAGTGAATTCGGCCTCACTTCAACAAAGGAGATTCTGATGAACAAGAAACTGATCGCGCTGGCAGTGGCGGGTGCTTGTGCTGCCCCGACCGTCATGGCCCAGTCGGCCAACCCTGTCACCCTGTACGGTGCGATGCGGATGGACCTCGAGTGGGTCGAGGCCAAGGGCACCAACGGTGCCGACGACCGCGTTCGCCTGGTCGACCACCCGTCCCTGATCGGTGTTCGCGGCACGGAAGACCTGGGTGGCGGCCTCAAGGCCTTCTTCCAGTTCGAGACCGCGTTCGATTCCGATGACGCGAACGGCGGCGCAACTGGCTTCGCAAACCGTAACAGCGGCGTGGGTCTCCAGGGCGGCTTCGGCAGCGTCATGATCGGCCGTTGGGACACCCCGATGAAGATGGCGATCGGCGCCACGGACCTCTGGGGCGACGTGAACAAGGCCGACTACACGGCCGGCACGATGGACCAGGGCAACTTCTCGCGTCGCAATGCGAACCTCGTCCAGTACTGGTCGCCGAACTGGGGCGGGTTCCAGCTCAAGGCCATGTACCAGACCGACGAAAACAAGACCGCCACCACTGACCCGAAGGACCTGGGCGCGTCGCTGGTCTACAGCAAGGGCCCCCTGTACATCGCCTACGCGTACGAGCAGCACGACGACCAGGCCGGAAGCACCGCGACGGCCGGCGCGAAGGAAGAAGGCAACGTCCTCGGCGCTCGTTTCGACATGGGCAACTTCCGCATCTCCGGCCACTACGGCGAGTACAAGAAGCACAACAGCGCCAAGGACAAGTCGTACTACATCGGCGGCCAGTACAAGATGAACAAGCACGAGTTCCTCGTGACCTGGCAGAGCTCCGAGCAGGGCGCGGCCGAGTGCGACGTGATCGGTGCCGGCTGGCGCTATCGCTTCTCGAAGCGCACCCACTGGCAGCTTTCCTACGTGGACGTCGACAACAACTCGTCCGGAAACTGCAACTTCGGCGCGGGCGGCTCCGTTGGCGGCACGGGATCCAACCCCACCGGCTTCGGCGTCGGCGTGTTCCACTACTTCTAAGCAACGCCGGGCAATACCAGCAGGAATCACGGGCGCGGCGCAAGCCGCGCCCGTTTTCTTTTTGCCGTCTCTTCGCCGGGCCCGCGGCGGGATAGGATGAACGCATGACCACCACTCGACTCGACCGCCTCCTGGTCTCCGCCGACAATGCGCTCCGGACGCTTTCCGGCGCCGTGACGCCCTCCAGGCCCACGCCGGGGCCCCGTCCCATGCCGGGCGAAGCGGCCCCGGAGCGTTCGCACGTGGCGGGCCTCATGCGCGTCGACCACGCGGGGGAAGTGTGCGCACAGGCCCTCTACGCCGGGCAGTCCCTCATGGCCCGCGACCCGCGGGTGCGTGGCGCGCTGGAGCGGGCGGGTGCGGAGGAGCGCGATCACCTGGCGTGGTGCGCCGAACGCCTCCGGGAACTCGATTCCCATCCCAGCCTGCTCTCGCCGATCTGGTACGCGGGCTCGTTCGCGCTCGGCGTCGTTTCCGGCGCCGCCGGCGATCGCTGGAGCATGGGCTTCCTGGTCGAGACGGAACGGCAGGTCGAGAAGCACATCGACGGCCACATCGAGCAGCTCCCGGCCGGCGACGCGCGCAGCCGGGCCATCCTCGAGCAGATGCGCACGGACGAGATCGCGCACGCCGACAGCGGCCGCTCGCTGGGGGGGGAAGACCTGCCCGCGCCGATCCGCGGCGCGATGCGCCTGATGGCGAAGGTGATGACGGAGACGGCGTACCGGTTCTAGGCTTCGCGGATCTCGAAGTCCGCGGTCACGTCCGCGGTCTTCGCGAACATGATCGTCGCGGAGCAGTATTTTTCCTTCGAGAGCTTGATCGCGCGCTCCACGTGGGCCGGGTTGAGGCCGCGCCCGGTGACGATGTAGTGCATGTGGATGCGCGTGAAGACCTTGGGATCCTCCGGCGCGCGCTCGGCCTCGAGCTCGACCACGCAGTCGACGAAGTCCTGGCGGGCCTTGCGGAGGATCTGGACCACGTCGATCGCGCTGCACCCACCGGCGCCCATGAGGAGCATCTCCATCGGCCGCGCGCCGAGGTTCCGGCCGCCGACGTCGGGCGAGGCGTCCATCACCACGGCGTGGCCGCTGCCGCTCTCGGCGACGAACGTGATTCCCTCCACCAGCTTCACTCGCGCCTTCATACCGACTCCCGGGTTTGCTGGGCCTTGAGCCACGCGTTGAGGAGGCTCCACGCCACCGCGAGCAGGGTCGGCCCGACGAAGATGCCGATGAACCCGAAGGCCACCGCGCCGCCGAAAACGCCGAGCACGACGAGCAGCATCGAGAGATTGCCCGCGCGGCTCATCAGGATCGGCTTGATGAAGTTGTCCACGGAACTGATCACGAAGAAGCCGTAGGCGAGCATGAAGATCGCCCACCCCGTCTCGCCGTTCGAGTAGAGCCACGCCGCCGCGCCGCCCCAGAGGACCGCCGGTCCCATGGGAATGAAGGACAGGACGAAGGTGAGCGCGGAAAGCGCCATGGCGCCCGGCACGCCCGCGATGAGGAAGCCCACGAGCGCCACCGCGGCCTGGGCCAGCGCCGTGCCGATGAGGCCGTACACGACGCCCCTGATCGCACTCTGCGCCGTTGCGAGCACTGCGGCGCCCTGCTCCCCACCCGCCAGGCGGGCCATGCCGTCGCGGACCATGCGGCCCGCCGCCTCCCCGTCCCTGTAGAAGAAGAACGCCATGAAGATCGCGAGCAGGATGTACAGGAGCCCTTCGCCCGCGGCCGAGCCGGCGGCGACGAGCAGCCCCTTGGCGGGCTCGGCCAGGCGCTTGGCCAGGGCGACGATCTCGTCCCGATTGCCGAACAGTTGGTGCCAGTACTCGTCGATGGAAGCCCCCACGACCGGAAGCGCCTTGACCCACGCAGGCAGCTCGAACGGGCCGCGGTCGATGAACCCCTTCACGAAGTCGATCGCCTGCGCGGAATGGGTGACGAGGCTGAATCCCGCCAGCGCCACGGGAAGCGCGATGGCCAGGAGCATCACCAGGACGAAAAGGAGGGCCGCCACCGTGTTCCGGCCCCCGAGGCGGTCCCGGACCCAGCGGAATGCCGGCCAGGTCGACAGGCAAAGGACGGTGGCGAAGAGGATCGCGGCGAGGAACGGCCGGATGATGAGGAAACAGGCGATGACCAGGAAGGCGACGCCGGCAACCCGGGCGTACTGCTCGAAACGGATCGTATCCATGGGGGCGTTGGGGGGGCGAAGCCGAATTCTATCCGAGGGGGGGCTGTACGTCCCCACGGGCAGCTCCGGAAGGGGGGTGTTTGACACAAGGGCCTGATTTCTCTAAAATTTCGAGTTCGCTTTTCCAAACAAGGGTCCCAAAGTATTTCCGGCGCCCGCCGGGAGCACCCAGGGGGTCCATAAAACAGGAACTTTCATGAAGACCACCATTTCCGCCAATCCGCGGACAGTCAAGCGCGACTGGTTCGTCGTGGACGCCACCGACAAGGTGCTCGGGCGTCTCGCCGTCGAGGTTTCGCGCCGGCTGCGCGGCAAGCACAAGGCCGAATTCACCCCCCACGTCGACACCGGCGACTACATCGTCGTCGTGAACGTCGAGAAGCTGCGCGTCACCGGCGCCAAGGCGAGCGACAAGAAGTACTACCGCCACTCGACCTACCCGGGCGGCATCTACGAGACGAATTTCGACAAGCTGCAGGCGCGGCACCCGGACCGCATCCTCAAGCTCGCGGTGAAGGGCATGCTGCCGAAGGGCCGCCTGGGCTACGCCATGATCAAGAAGCTCAAGATCTACGCCGGCCCCGCGCACCCGCACACCTCCCAGCAGCCCAAAGCCCTCGAGATCTAAGGAGCGACGACCATGATCGGCAAATACAACTATGGCACCGGCCGTCGCAAGAACGCGGTGGCCCGTGTCTTCATCAAGTCCGGCCAGGGCAAGATCGTCGTCAACGAGAAGCCGCTCGACGAGTACTTCTCGCGCGAGACCGGCCGCATGATCGTGCGCCAGCCGCTGGAGCTCACGAACCACGCCCAGACGTTCGACATCAAGGTGAACGTGTTCGGCGGCGGTGAATCCGGGCAGGCCGGTGCGGTTCGCCACGGCATCACGCGGGCCCTCATCGAGTACGACCCGACGCTCAAGCCGGCCCTGTCGAAGGCCGGGCTGGTCACGCGCGATGCGCGCGAGGTCGAGCGCAAGAAGGTCGGCTTCCACAAGGCGCGTCGCCGCAAGCAGTACTCGAAACGCTAAGGCGGGAGAGCGCTGTCCGGGGTTGCCCGAACTCGACAAAGCCGCCCTGCAAGGCGGCTTTGTCGTTCTGGGATCGTGCGGTTGTCTCCGACAGCCGACAGGAGAGGTGTCGATAGATGATCAAGGTTGGCGTCGTCGGAGGCACGGGTTACACGGGCGTGGAGCTGCTGAGGCTGCTGGCGGCCCACCCCGACGTCGAGATCGCGGCGATCACGTCGCGCGGCGAGGCGGGAACGCCGGTCGCCCGCATGTTCCCGTCGCTCCGGAAGCGCGTCGACATCGCGTTCAGCGATCCGGCTTCGACCGACCTCGGCGCCTGCCAATGCGTCTTCTTCGCCACGCCCAACGGCGTGGCCATGGGCCAGGCGAGGCAGCTCGTCGACGCGGGCGTCAAGGTGATCGATCTCTCGGCCGACTTCCGCATCAGGGACATCGCGACCTGGGAGCGGTGGTACAAGATGAAGCACGCGGCGCCCGAGCTCGTCGCGGAGGCGGTCTATGGCCTGCCCGAGATGAACCGCGAGAAGATTCGCGGCGCGAGGCTCGTCGCCAATCCCGGCTGCTACGCGACCGCGGTGCAGCTGGCTCTCCTGCCCCTGGTCGAGACCGGGTTCGTGGACAGGGCGCACCTGGTCGCGGACGCGAAGTCCGGCGTCAGCGGCGCGGGCCGCAAGGCCGAGGTCGACATCCTCTTCTCGGAGGCCGCGGACAACTTCAAGGCGTACGCGGTCGGCGGACACCGCCATCACCCGGAGATCGTGCAGAGCCTGCGCGAGGCGAGCGGCGGGGAGGTGGGGCTCACGTTCGTCCCGCACCTCGTGCCGATGATCCGCGGGATCCTCGCGACGGTGTACGCGCGCGTCACGCGCGAAGCGGACTTCCAGCAGCTCTTCGAGAAGCGCTACGCGGGCGAGGCCTTCGTCGACGTCCTGCCGGCCGGCACGCAGCCCGAGACCCGGTGGGTGCGCGGCTCGAACATGTGCCGGATCGCGGTCCACCGGCCGATGGGCGGCGACACGCTCGTGGTCCTGGCGGTCGAGGACAACCTCGTCAAGGGCGCGGCGGGGCAGGCCGTGCAGAACATGAACATCGCCTTCGGGCTACCCGAGGGCCGCGCCCTCGATCAGGTGGCTCTGCTGCCGTGAGAGGCCTGGCCCGGCGCCTGCGCAGCAACTTCGGCATCCGCTCCTCGCGGATGACGATCCGCTCGCACATGGCCTGGTACTGGCGCTGGTTCCTGAACCTCCTGATGATGGCCGCGGTCGCCGGCGCCGTCTGGTGGCTCGTCGAGAACAGCTACCGCATCACGGGCTTCAACCGCGAGGAGGCCAAGCGCCAGATCGAGTCCCTCGGCGAGGAGAACGTGCAGCTCAAGCGCGACCTCGAGGCGTCGCGCGCCGCCGTAGCCGAGCGGGACCGGCAGCTCGCCATCGACAAGGCGGCGCAGATGGAGCTCGCGCGCAACGTCTCGCAGCTCCAGGACGAGAACGCGACGCTCAAGGAGGACCTGGGGTTCCTGCGCAACATCATGTCGTCGGGCGCCACCCCTGAGGGGCTCGGGATGGCCAACCTGAAGGTGGAGCAGGACGGGCTTCCCCACGAGTACCGCTATCGCCTCCTGCTCACCCAGGGCGGCCAGCGCAGGCAGGACTTCAAGGGCAAGGTCCAGCTCCTGGCGCGGATCGCGCACCAGGGAACCGCCTCCACCCTGTCGTTCCCCGGCCCGTCCGAAGGGGAGCAGGCCGGGGCGGTGGACTTCCGCTTCTACCAGAAGGTCGACGGCCGGTTCCGGATCCCGGAGGGAGCCGCCCTCACGGGGTACGAAGTCCGGGTCCTTGCGCTTCCCGGGGGACAGGTTAAACTTTCCCGGAGCGTCAACCTGCAATGAGGGGCATGCCATGTTCGGCAAGAGCAACAAGCCGAGCCCGATCGACAGCCTGATCGGGGCCGGAACCGTCATCGAAGGCAACATCAGCTTCGTGGGCGGCCTGCGCATCGACGGGCACGTGAAGGGCAACGTCAAGGCGACCGGCAACAAGCCGGGCACGCTGGTGATTTCGGAACTCGCCAAGGTGGAAGGCGAGATCGACGTGGGCCACGTCGTCGTGAACGGCACGGTCGCCGGCCCGATCCGGGCGACCGAGTACGTCGAACTTCTCCCCAAGGCCCGGGTCACAGGGGACGTGGCGTACAAGTCGATCGAGGTCCACGTGGGCGCGATCGTGATGGGGCAGCTGATCTACGAAAACCCGCAGAAGAGCGACAAGGTCGTCGAGTTCAAGACCGCGACCAGCGCATCGGACTGACGCGGCAAGCACACAACCCAGGAGATTTCCATGAACGACATGTCCACCACGATGCCCGATCCGCTGGTCTTCACCGACAACGCGGCCAACAAGGTGAAAGCCCTCATCGAAGAAGAGGGCAACAACGAGCTGAAGCTCCGCGTCTTCGTCACCGGCGGCGGCTGCTCGGGCCTGCAGTACGGCTTCACCTTCGACGAGGCCGTCAACGAGGACGACACCGTCATGCAGAAGAACGGCGTGAGCCTCCTCATCGACCCCATGAGCTACCAGTACCTGGTGGGCGCGGAGATCGACTACTCGGAAGGCCTCGAAGGCGCCCAGTTCGTGATCAAGAACCCGAACGCGTCGTCGACCTGCGGTTGCGGGTCGTCGTTCACCGCCTGACACCGGGCCGTTTCGTGCCCGAAGGGGGAGCCTCGGCTCCCCCTTCGGCTTTTCAGGCCGGGTAGAGGGCGCCCAGGATGCAGGGGTGCCTCGCGCCGGTGACGGCGGCGAGGTCGAGCGGCTCGCGCCGGGCGCACTTGAGCGCCAGCCAGGCGAAGGCCATGGCCTCGACGCGTCCCGTCGGCACGCCCAGGCGGTCCGTCGGGTAAACGGGGCAGGGCGACGCCAGCTCGCCGATCCGAGCCGCAAGCCTCGCGTTGCGGGCACCGCCTCCGCAAAGGTAGACCTCGTCGGGCGTGCCGCAATGGCGGCCGATCGCTTCCATCACCGTTCGCGCCGTCAGTTCCAGGAGCGTGGCCTGGACGTCGGCGGGAGAAGTGTCGTTTCCCAGCCGGGCGGCCAGCCACGCTTCGTTGAAGAGCTCCCTGCCGGTGCTCCGGGGCGGCGGTTTCGCGAAGAACGGCTCTTCGAGCAGCCTCGCCAGCAACCCCGGGATCACCCGCCCCTGCGAGGCCCAGTGTCCGTCCACGTCGAATTCGGCGCCGAGGTGTCGGCGCGCCCATCCGTCCATCAGGACGTTTCCGGGCCCGGTGTCGAAGCCGGCGAAGGAGTGGCCGGGGGTCAGCGACGAGGCATTCGCGATTCCCCCGATGTTCACCACGACGCGGTGGAGCGAGGGGTGGCGGAAAACCGCGTCGTGGAATGCCGGCACCAGCGGGGCGCCCTGGCCGCCTGCGGCCACGTCGCGGCTCCTGAAGTCCGCCACCACGTCGATTCCCGCCCGCTCCGCCAGCCGTGCGGCGTCATTGAGCTGGATCGTGAAGCCGAGATCGGGCCGGTGGCGGACCGTCTGCCCGTGACAACCGATCACTTCGACGGCGGAGGCCGGCAGCGAGGCCTCCTCCAGAACGAGCGCCACCGCTTCGGCGTAGATGTCGGCCAGCCGGACGGAGCAGGCACCTGCCGCGTCGAGACCGTCGCTCCCAGGGGTGCTCAGGGCGAGGAGGCCTTGCTTCAGGTCCGCGGGAAAGGGAAGGGAAGAGGCGGCCACGCAGCGCGGCGGGACGGCGGAAAAGTCGGCCAGGACGGCGTCAGCCCCGTCGAGGCTGGTCCCCGACATGATGCCGATCGCCAGGCCGCGCACGCTATTCGAATCGAAGCGAGGGCGACGAGCGGACCATCGCGATGCGGGCGCCGGCGCTGGCCGCCTCGGTGTCGAAGCGGGCCCTCAGGCTGGCGGGAACGGGGGTCGCCTTCGGCAGCGCGACCCTCATCGGATCCTGGTGAATGCCGGAGATCTTGAACTCGTAGTGCAGGTGCGGGCCGGTCGCCCAGCCGGTTGCGCCGACGAAGCCGATGGGGTCGCCCTGCCGGACGCGCGCGCCGGCCCTCATGCCCGGCGCGAATCCGGACAGGTGCCCGTACAGCGTGGTGATCGCCCCCCCGTGGCGGATCTCGACCGCCTTGCCGTAACCGCCGCGCCACCCGGCCGAGACGACGTGGCCGTCGGCCGCCGCGAGGACCCGGGTTCCCGTGGGTGCCGCGAAGTCCGTGCCGGTGTGGGCGCGCGAGGACTTGAAGATCGGGTGGATGCGACGGCCGAAACCCGAGCTCACGCGCGAGAACTCCACCGGGGAGCGCAGGAAGGCCTTGGCGCGGCTGGTCCCGTCGAGCTCGTAATAGGCGTCGTCGCCCTCCTCGTCCTGGAACAGGATCGCGCTGTAGGTACGGCCCTGGTTCACGAATTCCGCGGCCAGGATCCGGCCTGGCGAGACGAGCTCGCCGTCCTCGTAGGACATCTCGTAGATCACGGCGAAACGGTCGCCGCTGCGGATGTCGACGTGGAAGTCGAGGTCGGTGGCGAAGACGCGCGCGAGCTGCATCGCGATGGCGTCCGGGATCCCGGCGGCATCGGTCGCGGCGAAGAGGGACGAGTTGATCGTCGCGGACTTGTAGTAGGCGCGGGGCTCTGCCTGCGCGGCGCGCTCGCGGGCCGAGAAGCCGTCGGGGCCGCGCGTCACCTCGAGGACCTTGCCCGGCCCGACGAAGTAGCGAAGCGAGACGAGCCCGCCGCCGTCGTCCATCTCGGCCTGCATCGTCCGCCCCGGGATCAGCTGGCGAAAGATCTGGCGGCCGACGGGGTCGGCGCGCAGGAACGACATCGCCGCGTCGTCCGAGATGCCGAGCCGGGCCATCAACCCGGCGACGGTATCGCCGCGCATCACGCGTTCCTGGTTGGTGAACCGCTGCACGGCGGGGGCCGGTGCCGGCGCGAGCTCCGGCAGCGGGACGTCGACGGTGATGCTGGCGCGTTCCACGGTGTCGACCACCGTTCCCGGCGCGAGGCCGAAGGCGGTCACCACGCCCAGCGCGGGAAGGCCGAGCAGGGTCGCCCCGAAGGCCAGCTGCCGGACGGGCAGGAGGGTGGCGAGGCGCTGCGCTAGAATGACGGCCTTTTCGACGTTCATCGGCAGGGCGGGATGTAAAGGCCGCAGGATAGCAGGAAATCCCCGCCCTCAGGTAAAAAACGGAATCAAATCAATGAGTCAACGATCCGACCTCGAGACCATCCGGCGTGGCGCCCACGAGCTGATCCTCGAGGAGGACCTTCTTCGCAAGCTCGCGAAGGGCAAGCCCCTGCGCGTGAAGGCGGGATTCGACCCGACGGCCCCCGACCTGCACCTCGGCCACACCGTGGTGCTGAACAAGATGCGCCAGCTGCAGGAACTGGGGCACCACGTCATGTTCCTCATCGGCGACTTCACGGGGATGATCGGCGACCCGAGCGGGCGCAACGCCACGCGGCCGCCGCTCACGCCGGGGCAGATCGCGGAGAACGCGGAGACCTACAAGGCGCAGGTGTTCAAGGTCCTGGACGAGGGCCGGACGGAGATCCTCTTCAACTCGGCGTGGTGCAACCAGCTCGGTGCCGCGGGGATGATCAAGCTGGCGGCGACCTCGACGGTGGCGCGGATGCTGGAGCGCGACGACTTCTCGAAGCGCTTCGCCGAGCAGCGCCCGATCTCGATCCACGAGTTCCTCTACCCCCTGATGCAGGGCTATGACTCGGTCGCGATGAAGGCCGACATCGAGCTGGGCGGCACCGACCAGAAGTTCAACCTCCTCGTGGGGCGCGAGCTGCAGAAGCACCACGGCCAGGAGCCGCAGGTGATCCTCACGATGCCGCTCCTCGAGGGGCTCGACGGCGTGAACAAGATGTCGAAGTCGCTGGGCAACTACGTCGGCATCCACGACCCCGCCGGGGAGATGTTCGGCAAGCTCATGAGCATCTCCGACGAGCTGATGTGGCGCTACGTGGAGCTGCTTTCCTTCGAGTCGCTCGACACCATCGCCGGGTGGAAGCGCTCGGTCGCCGAGGGGGCCAATCCGCGCGACATCAAGGTGCGCTTCGCCCAGGAGATCATCGCCCGGTTCCACGACCAGGCGGCGGCCCGGCGCGCCCTGGAGGATTTCGAGGCGCGCTTCCGCCACGGCGAGATCCCCCAGGACCTCCCGGAGCAGGTGATCGACGTCCCGGCCGACGGCGGGGGCATCGGCCAGGTGCTCAAGTCGTCGGGCGTCTGCCCCAGCACCTCCGAGGCCATCCGGATGATCGAGCAGGGGGGCGTGAAGGTGGACGGCGAGAAGGTCTCCGACAAGGCGCTCAAGCTGGCGGCCGGGGCGACCTACGTCCTGCAGGTGGGCAAGCGCAAGTTCGCCCGGGTGAGCCTTCGGGCGGTTTCCTGATCCCGGCCGGGCAATGTGCTTGACCGGGCCGAAAAAGGCGCTATAATCGCTGTCTTTTCGCAGCCACCCCAATTCGTTCGGGGGTCTCCCGACGGAGGCAGGCGCGAACGCTCTTTAACAAGTTACAGCCGATAGAGGTGGGTGCTGTGGGTGCGCGAGGTTCTGAGCCGCAAGGCGAGGGGCCGAAAGTTAAGCACTTTGCAGTACTCACTTGGAATCCATGTGATTCTTTGTGAGTTTTGATGGATTGAACTGAAGAGTTTGATCCTGGCTCAGATTGAACGCTGGCGGAATGCTTTACACATGCAAGTCGAGCGGCAGCGCGGGGCAACCTGGCGGCGAGCGGCGAACGGGT
>JAMPXV010000161.1 GCA_023700985.1 Lysobacter sp. | reverse complement strand
TCTTCGGCGAGATGGCGCTCATCGACGCCTCCCCGAGGAGCGCCACCGCCACGGCGCTCACGGCCTGCACGCTGGCCCCCGTCACCGCGCAGCGCTTCAAGGAGCTGGTGCGCGAGAGCCCCGACTTCGCGCTCGAGATCATGCGGGTGATGGCCGCGCGCCTGCGCAGCATGGACCGCCGCCTCTAGCATGGCGGGGCGCGGGGGCGTGCGGCCTTCGGTCGGCGACCTGCTCAAGATCGTCGACATCCGCACCAAGACCGTGAGCGTCTCCTCGCTCCTCGTCGGGAGCGGCTGGGCGCTCGCGACGGCGCCGGAGCGCTTCTCGTGGCCGCTCTTCGCGCTCATGGCCGTGGCGACGGTCCTCATCGACATGGGGACCACGGGCTTCAACAGCTACTTCGACTTCGTGACGGGCGTGGACACGCGCGAGTCGGACCAGGAGCGGTTCAAGGCGCTCGTGCAGCGGGAGATCGAGCCGCGGGTCGCGCTGCAGCTCTCGTTCTCGCTCTACCTGCTGGCGATGCCCCTGGGGCTCGCGATCGGCTCGCGCGCCGGCTGGGGCGTGGTGGCGACCGGCGCGTTCTGCATGCTCTTCGCCTGGTTCTATTCCGGCGGGCCGCGGCCGATCTCGCGCACGCCCGTCGGCGAGTTCTTCGCCGGGGGCCTCCTGGGCGGCGTGCTCGTGGTCGTGGCGGCCTTCGTGCACACGCAGCGACTGGACGCCGCGACGATCCTCGTGGGCGTTCCCTCCTCGCTCATCATCGCCGGCATCCTGTCGACCAACAACGCCTGCGACCGCGTCGGCGACGAGCGGGCGGGCCGCAGGACGCTCGCCATCGTGCTGGGGCCGGAGCGCTCGCACCTGCCGGTCTTCCTCCTCGTGGGCGCGGCCTACGCGGCGGTGGCGCTGCTGGCGGCGCTGCGCGTGGCCGCCCCCTGGGCCTTCCTGCCGATGCTGCTTTCGGCGGTGCACGCGTGGCGGGCGCTCGCGGCCATGAGAGGGCGCGGGTGGTCGCACGCCACCAAGGGCGCGAACATGGGCGCCATCTCGCTCGTCTTCATCGTCTTCACCGCGTGCCTCCTCGCGAGCTTCGCGCTCGCCTCCCTCAGCGCAGCACGATGATCGCCGCGACCGCCGTCGCGGCGAGATAGCCCGCCACGACCAGGAGGAAGGGAAAGTCGATCCGCCGCGGGACGCGCGGCGGCTTCGTGCCGGGAGGCACGGTGAAGCCGGCGCGCGAGCGCGTCGCCTCGGCGTCGACCGGCAGGACGGCGAGCCTCGCGAGGCCCTCGACGCTGTCGAAGCGCGGCGAGGGGCGCAGCTCCACCACCTCGTCGCCGCGGTCGAGCGAGGGTGCGCCGCCGGGCGCCACCCGGGCGAGCGCGAGATCCGGCACCGTGCCCGCACCGGTCGCCTCGGCCTGGCGTCGCACCGCGGCCTCCGCCTCGAGGACGTCGGGGATGGCATCGCGCAGGTCGGAGGCGAATTCCGCGGCGCTCCCGTAGCGCTCCGGCGGGCTTTTCTTGAGCGCCCTCGCGAGGATGTAGTCGAGCACCGGCGGCAGGGCCCGGTTCACGTGGCTGGGCGGGACCACCGCCGCGTGCACCACCTGGTGCATGAGCTGCGTGATGTCGTCGCCCGAGAACGGGGTCACGCCGGTGAGCATCTCGTAGAGCACGACCCCGAGCGAGAAGATGTCGGCGCGGTGGTCGAACGGCTCCCCCGAGACCTGCTCGGGCGACATGTAGCGGGGAGAGCCCAGCAGCATCCCGGTGGCCGTCTTCACGCCCGGGTCGCGCAGCCTCGCGATGCCGAAGTCCATGACCTTCACGCGCCCGTCGGCGAGCACCATGATGTTGCCGGGCTTCACGTCGCGGTGGATGACGCCGCGCTCGTGGGCCGCCGCGAGCGCCTCGGCCACCCGCGCGGCGATCTCCACCGCCTCCGAGGGCGCGAGCGAGCCGCCGCGGATGAGCTCGCGCAGCTCCCGGCCGTCGAGGATCTCCATCGCCATGAAGGCGACGTCGCCCTCGCGGCCGACGTCGTAGATCGTGACGATCGACGGGTGGCCCACGCCGCCGGCCGCCCGCGCCTCCTGCAGGAAGCGCGCCTCGAAGTGCGCGCGCTCCTCGTCCGTGCCGGTCAGCGTGATCGTCTTGATGGCCACCGTCCGGCCGAGCGCCGGGTCCTCGGCGCGCCAGACGACGCCCATGGCACCCCGCCCGAGCTCGTCGAGGACGCGGAAGCGGCCGAACTGCCGCGGGCCTTCGTCGGTCATCGTCAGAGCCCCAGGCTGCGCCGCAGGTCGCGCCAGAAGCCGCCCGGCTTCCGGTCCGTCCGCTCGCCCGTGAAGCTGTGCGTCACCGTCATGCGCTCGCCAGGCTCCAGGCTCACCTTGAGGTCGAGAGGCGGGTAGCGGCCGCTGCGCACGCGGATCTGGTGGCGGCCCGGGGGCAACTCCACCTCGCGCAACCCGGTCGGCGTGCGGCCGTGCGCCACGCCGTCGATGATCACGTCGCCCCAGGGCTTCACGTCGAACTCGACCACCGCGGGGCGCGGCGGGAAGAAGCGCGAGTTCACCTCGCGCCCGATCACCCCGAGCAGCAGGATGGCGAGCATGCCGACGAGCGCATAGGCGGCCAGGCGGTTGCGGCGCGCGATCAGGCGCTGCGGCTCCGGCGTGTAGAACGCGTGCAGCCGGACGCGCGCGTCGGTGAACTCGCCGGCCGGGGCGAGCTCGGCGGCGCGATCGGGCTGGGAAGCCTCCAGCATCTTCGCGAAGGGCGCGGTGACGAGGATCCTGCCGCCCGGCGCGAAGCCGGCCGCGGTGGCCGCACTCGAGATGCCGTCGCCGAACACCATCGCCCCCGCGTCGCGCGCGGTCACCGCGATGGGGCCGTGGTTCAGGCCCGCCTTGAGGGGTTCCTCGCCGGCGGCGGCGCACATGGCCTGCACGATGTCGAGCGCCCGGGCCGGCGCGCCGAAGTGCACCAGCGCCATTCCGTCGGGCGCGTCGAGGACGATGCGGTCCGCGGCCGGAAGTCCCTCGATCGCCTGGCGAAGCCGCGCCTCGAGGCCCCCCTTCAGCCGCGCCTGGTCCTGGACGCCCTGCCCGGCGAAGCCGGCGATCCGCAGGTAAGCGATGTTGGCGAAGACGGGGCTGGCGGTCGGCATGCGCGGGGCCGGGGAAAGGCGCCCATTGTAGCGGCCGGCCCGGGGGCAGGCATGGGCGGGGAGGTCACTTCACCGGCCCCGGGTCGTTCTTGGAAGTCCGGGGAAGGTCGCGCAGCGTGACGATCTCCCCGAGCGTGGCGTAGTTCGGGCCCGCGAGCCGGCAGATCGGGCGAAGCCTGCGCGTGTCGATCCTGCCGTCCTGCGCCAGCCCGTCGCGCAGGTGGATGTGCAGGATCTCGCCCACGATGAACTCGGAGCCGCTGTTGCCGAAGCGCACGGCGCGGTGAAAGCGGCACTCGAGGCTCGCCGGCACGCCGGCAAGCCGGGGGGTCGCGATCGCGAGGCAGGGCGCGGTGGCGAGTCCCAGCAGCCCGGCCTCGCTCACTTCCGGGGCGTGCTCGACGGCGCTCTCGTGCACCGCGACGATCATCGACTCGTCGGCGATGTTCACCACGAACTCGTCGCGCGCGTGGATGTTGGTTCCGGTGTCCTTGAGCACGCCCGCCTTGCGGCCCACGTTGATCCCGACCATGGGCGGGTCGTGGGACACGAAGGTGAAGGCGCTGAACGGGGCGAGGTTCACCGCGCCGCCGGGCGAAAGGGTCGTCACCCAGGCGATGGGTCGCGGAACGACGAGGCTGGAGACGAGCTTGTAGGCGGCTTCCGCGTCGAGCGCGGCGGCATCGATGTGCATCGCGGGAGCCTAAGTCCCGGGTTGTGGCGGGTCAAGGCGAAGGGCACAACCTCGACTCGTGGCATCCTTGCGGGGTCGCCGGCCGTGGCCGCGCCCCGTTCGGTAACGCTTCCCATGAAGACCCTGCTCGCCGCCCTCCTCCTCGCCACGTTGGCCGCGATTGCCGGGGCTGCCCGCGCGCAGCCCGCCGAGCAGCCGGTCGTGCTCGTGACGCCCACCGGTACGATCCACGGCACCCTGTGGGCGCCCAGCGGCGCCACCCGCGGCCCCGTGATCCTCATCGTGGCGGGCTCGGGGCCCACGGACCGCGACGGCAACCAGCCCCGGCTCCTCAACGATTCCCTCAAGCAGCTCGCGGCCGCCCTCGCGGTCGAGGGCATCGCCACGCTGCGCTACGACAAGCGCGGCGTCGGCGCGAGCCGCGCGGCGGCCCCGGCGGAAAAGGACTTGCGCTTCGAGCATTACGTCGACGACGCGGCCGCCTGGCTCGAGCGGCTCAAGGCCGACCCGCGCTTCTCCGTCGTCGCCCTGCTGGGGCACAGCGAGGGCGCCCACATCGGCGCGCTCGCCGCCGCCCGGGCCGGGGCCGCAGCCTACGTCTCCATCGCCGGGCTCGGCAGGAAGCCCGCGGATGTCCTGCGCACGCAGCTCAAGCCGAAGCTGCCGGAACCGTTCTGGTCGCAGAGCGAGCGCATCCTCGCCGGCCTGGAGAAGGGCGAGACCACCACCGACGTGCCGAGGGAACTGATGATCCTCTACCGGCCGAGCGTGCAGCCCTACCTGGTCTCGTGGTTCCGGCAGTCGCCCGCCGAGGCCGTGGCGAAGCTGGAGATCCCGGCGCTCATCGTGCAGGGCGCGGCCGACGTGCAGGTGGCCGTCACCGAGGGCGAGGCGCTGATGGCGGCCGCGCGCCGCGGCCAGCTCATGGTCGTGCCGGAGATGTCGCACGTGATGAAGCGCGCGACCGGCGACGCGGCCTCGTCGATGAAGGGCTACACGGACCCGACGGTGCCCATCGTGCCCGTCCTGGGGCCGCGCATCGCCCGGTTCCTTCGCGAAGCGGCGCCCTGACGGGGGCGTGCCGGGAAGGCGCGCCCGCGCGCGGCCCTACTTGAGGGCCTTGAAGCGCAGCCGGTGGGGCGCGGCCGCTTCCTCGCCGAGGCGCTCGCGCTTGTTCTCCTCGTACTCGTGGTAGTTGCCCTGGTAGAAGTACCACTGCGAGTCGCCCTCGGCGGCGAGGATGTGCGTGCAGACCCGGTCGAGGAACCAGCGGTCGTGGGA
Organism: Lysobacter sp.; assembly: GCA_023700985.1. Lineage (GTDB taxonomy): Bacteria > Pseudomonadota > Gammaproteobacteria > Burkholderiales > Usitatibacteraceae > FEB-7. The sequence goes on along the minus strand of JAMPXV010000161.1, from coordinate 2,423 downwards.
GATCACCATGACGCTGCCGGCGAACTCCGCCAGCGCGTCCTCCAGCGCCCGCAGCGTTTCCACGTCGAGGTCGTTGGAGGGTTCGTCGAGCAGCAGCACGTTGCCGCCGTCCAGCAGCGTCTTGGCGAGGTGCAGCCGCCCGCGCTCGCCGCCGGAGAGGTTGCCCACGAGCTTCTGCTGGTCCTGCCCCTTGAAGTTGAAGCGGCCCAGGTAGGCGCGCGACTGGATCTCGAACTTGCCGATGGTGAGGATGTCCTGGCCGTTCGAGATGGCCTCCCAGGCGTTCTTCTCGTTGGGGAGCGAATCGCGCGACTGGTCCACGAAGGCGAGCTTCACCGTGTGGCCGACCTTCACCTCGCCGGAGTCGGGCGTCTCCTTGCCGGTGATCATGCGGAAGATCGTGGACTTGCCGGCGCCGTTGGGGCCGATGATGCCGACGATGGCGCCCGGGGGCACCTTGAAGGAGAGGTTGTCGATGAGGCAGCGGTCGCCGTACGACTTGGTGACGTTCACGAACTCGATGGCCTCGTTGCCCAGGCGCTCGCCGACGGGAATGAAGATCTCGCTCGTCTCGTTGCGCTTCTGGTACTCGTACGAGTTGAGCTCCTCGAAGCGCAGCAGCCGCGCCTTGTTCTTCTTGGTCTGGCCCTTGGCGTTCTGGCGGACCCACTCCAGCTCCTTCTTGAGCGCCTTCTGGCGCGCGCTCTCCGAGGACTCCTCCTTCCTGAGGCGGTCGCTCTTCTGCTCCAGCCAGGAGCTGTAGTTGCCCTCCCAGGGGATGCCGCGGCCGCGGTCCAGCTCCAGGATCCACTCGGCGGCGTTGTCGAGGAAGTAGCGGTCGTGGGTCACGGCGACGACCGTGCCGGGGTAGCGCAGCAGGAACTGCTCGAGCCAGTCCACGCTCTCGGCGTCCAGGTGGTTGGTGGGCTCGTCCAGCAGCAGCATGTCGGGCTTGGACAGCAGCAGGCGGCAGAGGGCCACGCGGCGCTTCTCCCCTCCCGAGAGGTTCTCGATCCGCGCATCCCAAGGCGGCAGGCGCAGCGCGTCGGCGGCGACCTCGAGCTGGGTCTCCAGCGAGGCCACGTCGGCGGTCGCGAGGATCTTCTCGAGCTTCTCCTGCTCGGCGGCGAGCTTGTCGAAGTCGGCGTCCGCCTCGGCGTAGGCGGCGTAGACCTGGTCCAGGCGGGTCTTGGCCTGCAGCACCTCGCCCAGGCCTTCCTCGACGGCCTCGCGCACGCTGTGCCCGGGCTCGAGCTGCGGCTCCTGCGGCAGGTAGCCGATCTTGATGCCGGGCATGGGCACGGCCTCGCCCTCGATCTCCTTGTCGAGGCCGGCCATGATCTTGAGCACGGTGGACTTGCCCGCGCCGTTGAGCCCCAGGAGGCCGATCTTGGCGCCCGGGAAGAAGGACAGCGAGATGTCCTTGAGGATCTGCCGCTTGGGCGGGACGATCTTGCCCACGCGGTTCATCGTGAATACGTATTGCGCCATGGCGGTGCTTTCGGGCGAAAAAGGGTGCGGAGCGGGGAAAGCCCTCTATTTTAACCGACCGGCGGGGGTGGGCGCTTTCCGACCGCGGCCGGCCCATCCGGGCCGGCCGCTCCGTCGTCGTACCCGTCCTTCGCGGGGAGGCGTCCCTCGTTCGCGAACCCGGGCGGCAACCCGAAATTCCTCGTTAGGCGGGCCGCGCACAGCCCGCGAAGTTGCCGGTTCACTGCTCTCAGACCATCAGCCAGTCGCGCATCGCAGCCCGCGCCTCGAGCTCGAAGCGGGCGTGCGCGTTGGCCGTCCGCCCCGGCAGGCCCGCGCGCCGCTCGGCTTCGTAGCGCGCGTAGCCCGCCTCGGGGCGTTTCAAGCGGACGGCGCGGGCGGGCTTCCAGGCCCACCAGGCCCTCCTCACTGCATTCGCCGCGTTCATCGTCGTTTCCCTTCTTGTCGGTAACGGGCCCGCAAAAGCACGAAGCCCGGAGATTTTTCGGTCTCCGGGCTTCGCGAGGGATTCTTCGCTGATCGAGGCGGCGTACTAGCCGATCGTTCTCCCGGAGACGGTGCCGACCATGGCGCCGGAGTCGGCGTGGCCCAGCCAAAGGCAGGACACGCGCGGCTGCGCGGTGGTCGGTTTGGAAATGAAGGTTCGGTCCATGTCTCTCGAAAAAACTCGCGGTGGTTCGTACGGCATGGATGTTGCCATGCAGCAATTGCGATCGTCAATAACCGGGCCGAAAAAACCCGGGAACCCGGCCGCGCGGGTCGCTGTCGGACTAGGGCAACAACCAAAAAAGCGCGCTGTCACGGGCACTCCACGCCCCCTTCGGCAGCGCGACCGGCCTGCGCGCATCTCCTGCAGGCGGCAGCATCGGCTCCGCGCGCCGAAGTGCGCGGCGCCTTTCCGGGCCCGGCTCGCGCCGGGCGAACAACGTCGG
>JAMPXV010000004.1 GCA_023700985.1 Lysobacter sp. | reverse complement strand
TGTCGGCGCGCTCCAAGGCTGTGAATCGACGACTGCCTTTCCCGGCGCGTGCGGTGGCTTCGGTCCGCTGCATCGAGTTCGCGACCACCGCAGGCGAGGCGGGGATTCGAGGCCCGGGCCGATCAGGAGCGATAGCCGAGGAAAGCGAAAATTCCCGGGGTTTCGGCGAGGACTGTTTGAGTGTGCAAGGACTGGGCGCGCGAGCGCCCGGTCGCTGGAGGCCGCGAGTTCCGCAGCCGCCGGGAGTTTTCGCTTTTCGAGGGCACCGCGGCACGACGGTGCCGCGGCGTTCGCTCCGGCCCGGGCCTCGAATGCCCGCCTCGCCTGCATCCCACCTCGCCTGCATCCCCCGAAATCGCTCAGGCCGCCTTCGCCACCGGCTGCGGAACCGCCTCGCGAATGGGGATGTTGACGACCGCGGCGGCGGCGGCGAGCGCGATGTCGGCGTACCACATCCAGTCGTAGCTGCCCGTGCGGGAGATCGCGAGCCCGCCGAGCCACGCGCCGAAGAAGCCGCCGATCTGGTGCGACAGCAGCGTGAGACCGAACAGCGTGGCGAGGAAGCGCGTGCCGAAGAGCTTGCCCACGAGTCCGGCGGTGGGCGGCACGGTGGCGAGCCACGTGAGGCCCAGCACGGCAGCGAACGCATAGAACGTCGCGGGCGTCTTGGGAGCCATCAGGTAGGCGGCAACCGCGACGGCGCGCGCGCCGTACATCCAGAAGAGGATCCACTTCATCCGGTACGACTGCCCCAGCCAGCCCGCCCCGAGGCTGCCGGCGATGTTGGCGATCCCGATGATCGCGAGGGAAGCCGCCGACACCGACGCGGGCAGCCCGCACAGGTCGACCTCGCCCGGCAGGTGGGTGACGAGGAACGCGATGTGGAACCCGCAGGTGAAGAACCCCGCGTGCAGGCACCAGTAGCTCGGCTCCCGGAATGCCTGCCCGAGCTGGGCCGACAGAGTCATGCCCGGCGCCGCGTGGCCGTGCGGCGCCTCGTCGTGCCGCCTGCGGAAGGCGAGCGTCATTGGCAGCGTCGCAAGCGCGGCGACGGCGAGCGCCCAGAGCGCCGCGACCCAGCCCAGCGCGGCGATGAGCGCCTGCGACAGGGGCGCGAAGATGAACTGCCCGAACGAGCCGCCGGCGTTGATGAAACCGGAGGCGAAGGCGCGCTTCTCCGCGGGGATGCGGTTGGCGGCCGCGCCGAAGAGGATCGAGAAGCTGCCCGCGCCTGCGCCGGCCGCGGCCACGACGCCGAGGAAGAAGACGAGGCCGAAGGCGGATCCCATGAGCGGCGTGGCCGCGAGGCCGAGGGCCAGCAGGGCGCCGCCGGCCATCATCACGCGCACCGGGCCCGCGCGGTCGGCGATGATCCCGAAGACGGGTTGCGCGGCGCCCCACACGAACTGGCCGACGGCGAGCGCGAAGCTCACCGTCACGATGCCCAGCCCGGTGCTGGTGTTCAGGGGCGAGACGAAGAGCCCGAGCGACTGGCGGATGCCCATCGTGACGGCAAGGATGGCGGCGCCCGCGATGGCGAGCCCCCAGTAGGGGCGGGTGGTCGGCATGGCCGCGAGACTACCACTCCGACCCCGCCGCGAGGGCGTGCGCGCCCTCGCGGTTCAGGCAATCAAACGATCAAGGCTTCGCGGGCTTCTCCTGCGGACCGCTGCCGGGCTTGCCGCCCCCGCCGGGCTTTTCCTGATGGGACACCGCGGGCTTTTCCTGCTGGGACGCCGCGGGCTTTTCCTGGTGGGGCACCACGGGCTTGGCGGCCGGGGCGGGCCGTTCCACGACGGGCGCCGCGGGCTTGACGACCGGCCTGGGTTGCGCCTGTGGCGCCGGGGCGAGCCGCTCCGGCGGCGCGGGCTTCACGCGCACGGGTTGCCCCGCCGGGGCGGGCCGCGTAAACGCGTCGGGGCTCGCTTGCGGTGCCGGCGCCGACGGCGCAGAGACAGGCGGTGCGGAGGGCTTTGCCACGGGGGCCGGGGCCGGCCGCGTGAACGCGTTGGGGCGCGTCTGCGGCGCGGGTGCCTGCATTGCGGGAGAGCCGGGCCGGGGCTGCGCGGCCGGTGCGCCGGCGATGGGCGGCTTGCCCGGCGTGACGGTCGTCAGCGGGGAGGCAGGGCGAGGGCGGCTCACGCCACTGTCGTCGGCCCAGGGCGACGCGGCGGGCGGCGTGACGTCTGCCGGCCGGGTGCGCTGGCGCCACTCGTTGCGCGAGGGAAGCACCGCGTTGCCGGAAACGACCGGCTGCGCGGCGACGACGTCGCGGGAGACGGGGGTCGCCACGTTCTGCACCGGCTTGCGAGTGCCGAACTGGTCGCGCGGCACGACCGTGGCACCGGGGCCGCGATTCGGGTGGCGGTAGTCGTCGCGGCCGTCGTACCTGCCGTTCGGCCGGCCATCCCGCCTGCCGTCGCGGTCGCCGCGATAGGGCAGCACGATGCGGTTCACGCGCGTGACGTAGGTGACGTTGGTCGTGTACCAGGGCTGGTAGGCCTCGTAGGGCGAGAGCGGGTACCAGCCCACGACATGGGTGGGCGCGGTGGATACCGACAGGCTCCAGCCCGACCCGCCCACCCAGCCCACGAGCGCCGGCGCCCAGACGGGGCGCGCGACGTGGCGGCCCGGGTACCAACCCCAGCGGTTACCGAGGTGCACCCAGCGTCCGTAGTGGAACGGGGCGTAGCCCCAGGGCGCGTCGTCGACCCAGGCCCAGCCCCAGGGGCGGACCCAGGTCCAGCGGCCGTACCGGTACGGCGCCCAGCCGACTGCGATGCGCGTCGGGAACCACACCGGGCCGTACTCCGGCTCGTTGCGCCAGACGCCGTAGTCGTCCAGGTCCTCCCAGCCGGTCATCTCGCGCGGCACGTAGCGCGCCGCCTCGCGCTCTTCCCAGCGCTGGTCGCGGGCGAGCGCCCATTCGTCCAGCGGGGTGGCCCACGCCGGCTCGAACTCGTAGCGCGGCCTTTCCCCGCCGCTGACGCGGACGCTGCGGCTCGTGTCGACGCTGATGTAGCCGCCGGCCACCTCCAGGCGCGCGGTGCCGGCGAAGACGACGAGGTGCGACTCCCCGCGGCCCGGATCGGTCTCGATCCGGTAGCGCCCGTTGCCGCGCAGCTGGAAGCGCGCCTCGGGGGTGGTCACGAGGAAGCTCTCGCCCCCGTCGGTCTCGCGGATGCGCACGGCGAGCGCGCCGCGCACGAGGTGGGCATGAAAGGCGTCGTCGTCCAGCCGCAGGATGTCGAGCTGGGTCGTCTCGCCCAGGCGCAGCGCCTTGGAGCCGAAGCGCACCTCGGCCCGGGAGCCGGGTTCGGTCCAGACCGAGTTCTCGCTCGTGAGGTGGGAGTTGACGCGCGCGGCCTCCCAGCCCTGCTCGGCGTCGACGAACACGGCGGCCTCGCCTTCGACCAGCGAAAGGCGTGCCACGCGCCCGGAGGGCTCCTGCGCCCATGCGGCGAGGGGGAGGACGGCGCAACAAAGGAGGGCGGCGAGTCGGTTCATGGCGGGTCCCTATTACCGTGGTTGGCCCCGGCCGGTCGCCGGGCGCCTCATCCCATAACGCACCGGACCGCGGGCCGGAGGACAGCGTTCCTTGTAACGAATTGCGACAGTGCCGTGCTGCATTTGCCGGACTGTGCCGGCGGCAATTTCCAACACCCTGAATTCATGCCATTATTGCCGCGGTTTCCTCCGCCGTTCGGAAGGGCCGGCAGCCACGACGATTTCCGTGCCCGGCCCGCGTCCGCGCCGCCGGCCACCATCGAAGAAGAACTCTCCCCGGGACCATCGGATGGACAACAGCACCGTCTTCACCAAGACCGCGAAGGGCATCACGCAGGTCAACCAGCGTTCGGCCTCCCTGTCGAAGGACTTGATGAAGATCCTCAAGCTCGTCGACGGCAAGTCCACGTTCGCGCAGATGCTGGAAAAGGGCGAGCTCGAGAAGAACGTCCTCGAGAAGGCGATGAACACGCTCATCAAGGACGGGTTCGCGCGCATCTTCGAGACCAAGAAGGAGCCCGACCCGTTCGGCGAGGACGACTTCGACTTCACCGCGCCGGGCAAGCTCCCGGGCGCCACGCAGCGGGTGATTCCCGCCGCGGCGCTCGACATCAGCGAGCTCGCGCGCCAGCAGGAGAAGGCCGACGCGGAGCGCAAGGCGCGGGAGGCCGCGCAGGTGGCCGCGCGCGAGAAGGCCAAGCAGCAGGTCGAGGCGCGCGCCGCCGCGGAGGCCAACGCGAGGGCGAAGGCGGAGGCCGAGCAGAAGGCGATGGAGCAGGCCCGTCGCGCCAAGGAGGCGGCGGAGCGCGCCCGCGCGGAGATCGACGCCAAGGCGCGCGAGGAGGAATTGCGGCTCAAGGCCGCCGCGCAGCAGGCCGCGAAGCTCGCCGCCGAGCAGAAGGCGAAGGAGGAGGAGGAATCCCGGCGCCTCGACGCGCTCCGGGCGAAGGCGAAGGCCGAGGCCGACGCGCGCGCGCGCGGCGAGCTCGAGGCCAAGGTCCGCGAGGAAGAGGCGCGCAAGCGCACGATGGCCGAGGCGCTCGCCAAGGCTGCCGCGGAACAGAAGGCGAAGGAAGAGGTGGAGGCGCAGCGCCTCGCCGAGCTGCGCGCCAAGGCCGAGGCGGAAGCCCGGGCGCTCTCGGAAGCGCGTGCACGCGCGGAAGCCGAGGCCCAGGCGCTCGCCAAGGCGCGGGCGGAAGCGGAGGCGGCCGCCCGCAGGCAGGAGCAGGAAGTCGTCGCCTCGGAGCAGGAGCTCAAGGCGCGCCTCAAGGAGGAAATCGAGGCGCGCATCCGCGGCGAGATGGAGGCGCTGCTGCGCGACGAGATCGAGGAGAAGGCGCGATCCGAGATGCAGGCGCAGATCATGGCCGAGGCGCGGCTCGCCGCGCAGGCCGAGCTCGAGGAGCGCCTGCGCGAGGAGCGCGGGGCCCTGCAGAAGGCCGAGATGGAGATGCGCATCCAGGCCGAGCGCGCGGCCACGGAGCGCGCGGAGGGCGAGGCGAAGCTGCGCGCGGAAGCCGAGGCGAGGTTCGCCGCGGAAGCCGTGGCCCGCGAGAAGGCGGAGGAGGAGGCCCGGCACCTGCGCCGCCTCGAGGCGCGCGCCCGCGAGGAAGCGGAGATCGCCGCCCGCGAGAAGGAGGAAACCGCGGCGGCCACGGCGCGCGAGCGGGCGGAAGCCGCGGCGCGGCTGGACGCCGAGCGCAAGGCCAAGATCGAGGCCGAGGCGCGCGCGATGGTCGAGGCCGAGGAGAGCGAGCGCCGCGAGAAGGAGCTCGCCGGCAAGATCGACAGCGAGCGCAAGGCGCGCGAGGAAGCGGAGCTGCGCGCGCGCATCGAGGCGCGCGCCCGCGAGACGGTCGAGGAGACCACGCGCGAGAAGGTGAAGGCGGAGATCGAGGGCGACATGACCCGCCGCGCCGAGCTGGAGGGCAAGGCGCAGGCCAAGGCCTACATGAAGGCCAAGGAGCAGGCGGAGCTCGACGAGGAGGAGAAGCAGCGCGCCGCCCAGGAGAAGAAGGCGCGCGAGATCGCCGAGGTGCTGCGCACCAAGGTCACTCCCGACGCCGACGAGGCCGCCGACGCGCCCGCCAAGCGCCGCCCGGGCAAGAAGATCAACTGGGTGCGCAACATCGGGATCGGCGCGCTCTTCCTGCTGGTGGCCGCCGTGGGCGTGCTGCACCTGGTGCCGCTGCGCGGGTACGCCAACAAGCTCGAGAAGGGCATCGGCGCGTGGCTGCACGAGGACGCCGTGTCGATCTCCAGCCTCAAGTTCTCGCTGGTTCCCTCCCCGCACCTGAAGTTCGAGGGGTTCACCGTGGGCAAGGCGCTCGACGCGAAGGCGACCCACGGCCGGATCTTCATCGACATCCCCGCGCTGCTGGGCGACCGCATCGTGATCAATGCCCTCGAGTTCGAGAACGTCACGATCACCGGGGATGCGCCCCGGCGCATCGTCTCGTGGGGCAGGGCGGAAGGCAAGCGCGAGGCGGCCACGATCGAGTCGATCCGCATGCGCGCCGTCAAGATCGACGTGAAGCCGGAGATCCAGCCCTTCGAGGCCGTGCTCTCCTTCACCAAGGATGGCGTTCTCGGCAACGTGAACCTCGCGGGCGAGGGCAAGTGGAACGCGACGCTGCGGCCGGCCGAGGGCGGCTACGAAGTGACGTTCAGCGCCCGCACCTGGAACCTGCCCATGGGCGCGCCCATCCCGATCAACGACGTCTCGGGCAAGGGCCTGCTCACGGCGAGCGACATCACGTTCTCGGAATTCGAGGCGAGCGTGCTCGAGGGCAAGGTGAACGGCACGCTCAAGGCGAGCTGGGGCCCGGTGGTGAGGCTCGCCTCCGACCTCGCGCTCGCGCACGTCCGCGCCGAGCAGCTCGTGGGCGCCTTCACCAAGGACATCGCGGTGACGGGCAAGATCGACGGCAACTTCGTGGTGTCGGCGGAGTCCCCGACGGCGCAGGCGCTGCTCGCCGCGCCGCGCGTGCAGGGCAAGTTCCGCCTCACCGACGGCTCCATCTCGAACACCGACCTCGTTGCCGCCATGCAGTCGGCCGACGCGGCCGGCCGCGCCGGCGTGACCAAGTTCGCCGAGCTCTCGGGGGAACTGGGAGCGGCCGACGGGCGCCTGTCGTACCGCAACCTCAACCTGCAGGGCGGCGTGCTCAAGGGCGGCGGCAGCATCGACGTCGCGGCCAACAGTTCCCTGTCGGGCCGGCTCACGGTGGAGATCCGCTCCAACGTCGCCCAGGACCGCGGCTCCTTCGCCGTGACGGGGGCCGTGGCGAGGCCCGTCCTGCGCCGCGGCGGCTGACCCCGGCTTGCCCCGCGCGTCGCCCGCCGGCGCGGTGACCGGCGGGGGCGCCGGCCTCGCGCGCCTCCTGCCGCTTTTCCGGCTGCTCGCGCCGCACCGCGCGCGCATCGCCGTCGCGTTCGTCGCGATGCTCCTGTCGGCCGGCATGGTCCTCGCGATCGGCGAGGGCCTCAAGCGCGTCATCGACGAGGGCTTCGCCGGCGGCCGCGCGGACCTCCTCGACGCCTGGGTGGCCGCCCTCGCGGGCCTCGTCGCGGTGCTGGGCGCGCTGACCTGGCTGCGCGTCTACAACATCTACTGGCTCGGGGCGCGCTTCACGGCCGACCTGCGCGCGAAGGTCTACGGCCACATGCTCGGGCTCTCGCCTTCGTACTTCGAGGGCGCGCGCACCGGGGAGGTGGTCTCCCGCCTGACCGCCGACGTGACGCTGCTGGAAACCGTGATCGGCGGCACGCTGCTCTACGCCCTGCGCATGGCGTTCACGCTGGCCGGCTGCGCGGTGATGCTCGTCCTCACCAGCGTGAAGCTCTCGGTCCTGGCGCTCGCCTGCCTGCCGGTGGTGGTGCTGCCCATCGGCCTCCTGGGACGGCGCGTGCGCCGCCTGTCGCGCGCGGCGCAGGACCGCGTGGCCGAGGTGTCCGCGCACGTCGACGAGTCGCTGCACGAGATCCGCACCGTGCAGGCCTACGCCCACGAGGCGCGCGACGAGCGCGACTTCCGGGCGCTGGCCGACGCGGTGTTCGCCACCAGCGTGCGGCGCTCCCACTCGCTCGCCCTGCTGATCGCCGCGGTGATCGTGCTCGCCTTCGGGGCCGTGGGGCTCCTGCTGTGGGTCGGGGCGCACGACGTGCTGGCCGGGCGGCTTTCCGCCGGGAGCCTCACGGCGTTCATCTTCTACGCCGTCCTCGTGGCCAATGCCACGTTCGTCCTCGCGGAGGCCTGGGGAGAGCTGCAGCGGGCCGCGGGCGCCTCGGAGAGGCTCACGGAGATACTCGCCACCGAGCCGGCGATCCGGGCCCCGGCCGTCCCGGCCCGCCTGGCCGAGCCGGGGGAAGGCCGCGTGGCCCTGGCGGGCGTCGCCTTCCGCTACCCGTCGCGCCCGGAGGCGGCGGCACTCGAGGGTTTCGACCTGGCGGTGTCGCCGGGGGAGGTCGTGGCGCTCGTGGGCCCCTCGGGCGCGGGCAAGTCGACCGTCTTCCAGCTGCTCCTGCGCTTCTACGACCCGCAGGCGGGGGCCGTGACGCTCGACGGGGTGGATGCCCGCCGCGCGGACCCGCGGCAATGGCGACGGCGCTTCGCCCTCGTGTCCCAGGAGCCGGTGATCTTCGCGGCGAGCCTCGCCGACAACGTGCGCTACGGGCGGCCGCAGGCCTCGGACGGGGAGGTGCGCGAGGCTTGCCGGCTCGCCTACTGCCTCGAATTCGCCGACCGGCTCCCGGAAGGGCTCGCCACGCCGCTGGGCGAGCGCGGCGTGAAGCTTTCGGGGGGCGAGCGGCAGCGGATCGCCATCGCCCGGGCCATCCTCGCCGACCGCGAGGTGCTCCTGCTGGACGAGGCCACCAGCGCCCTGGACGCGGAAAGCGAGCGTACCGTGCAGCTTGCCCTGGCCGGCCTGGTGCGGGGCAGGACGACATTGGTGATCGCGCACCGCCTGTCCACGGTAAAATCCGCGGATCGCATCGTCGTCATGGACCACGGACGCATCGTGGCCACGGGCACGCACGAAGCGCTCGTCCGCGAGGACGGGCTCTACGCGCGCCTGGCGGCCCTGCAGTTCGCCACCGCCGACCAGCCGATCCCATGACCCGCATCGCCGCCCTTGTTCTCGTCCTGCTCCTGCCCGCCTTCGCCCAGGGCGGCGCCGCCGTGCGCGAGGTGCGCGAGACGCTGCACGGCGTCGAGGTGGTCGACCCGTTCCGCTGGCTGGAGGAGGTGAAGTCGGAAGACTCCCAGGCCTGGTTCCGGTCGCAGGACGAGGAGGCACGCCGCGCGTTCGCGGCCATCCCCGGCCGCGCCGCGCTCGCCGAGCGCATCCGCAGCCTCTCCGGCGCGCAGGTCACGGTGCGCAACCTCGCGATGGCCGGCGGCAAGGTCTTCTACCTCAAGCTCGCGCCGGGGCACGACACGCCGGTGCTGTGCGTCCGCGAGGGGTTCGCCGGCGCCGAGCGCGTCGTGGTGGACCCCGCCCGCGCCGCCGCCGGGCAGCCCGGCGCGGCCATCGACTGGTACCGCCCCTCGCCGGACGGCCGCCTGGTGGCCTACGGCGTCTCGGCAGGCGGCACCGAGGACTCGACGCTGCACGTCCTCGAGGTCAAGGGCGCGCGCGACCTGGGCGTGGCCATCGACCGCACGCGCTTCAACACGGAGCTCGAGTGGCACCACGACAGCCGCGCCTTCTACTACGCGCGCATTCCCGCGGGCGGCCAGCCCGACTCCGCGCACCGCTACGCGGGCATCCGCCTCTACCGCCATGTCGTGGGCCGGCCGGCGGCGCAGGACGAGATCATCTTCGCCTCGGGCGTGGCGGGCGCGCGCGACGTGCCCGAGTTCGTCTTCCCGTCCCTCGTCGTGCCCGAGAACTCCACGCACGCCTACGCGGTCGCGCGCCACGGCGTGCGCCGCGAGATCTCGCTGTACATGTCGCCGGTGCGCGAGCTCGCCAAGGGCGTGCCGCGGTGGACCCGGATCGTCGACTTCGAGGACGGGGTGACCGCCATCCAGGCCTGGCGGGACGACATCTACCTCCTCACCCACAAGGGAGCGCCCCTCAACAAGGTGCTGCTGATGAAGGCCGGCAAGGACGGCGTTTCCCGGCCGCGCGTGGCGGTGCCGGAGGGCGAGGCGGTCATCCTGGGCATGTCGCTCGCCGCCGACGCCCTCTACCTGCGCTCCACCGTGGGCGGGCTGGAGCGCCTGGAGCGCCTGAACCTGGGCTTCGGCGCCTCCCGCACGCCGGAATTCGTGAAGACCGCGTTCGACGTGTCGATCTCGCAGATGCTCACCCACCCGGCGCGGCCGGGCGCGGTACTGCACCTGCAGGGCTTCATCGAGGCGCCCGCCGTGGTCACGGTGGAGGCGAAGTCGGGAGACCTGCGCAACACCGGGCTGCAGCCGGCGCCGGCGGCCGACTTCTCCGCGATCGACGAGGTGCGCCTCTACGCGAAGAGCCACGACGGGACCCGGATCCCGGTCACGCTCCTGTACCGCAAGACGACGGTGCTCACCGCCGACAACCCCACGCTCCTCATCGGCTTCGGGGCCTACGGCGCGTCGCTCACGCCGTTCTTCGACGCCACGCGGCTCGCCTGGCTGGAGCGAGGCGGCATCATCGCCTTCGCGCACGTGCGCGGTGGCGGGGAGTACGGGGAGGCCTGGCACCGCGCGGGGCAGAAGGCGACGAAGGAGAACACGATCCTCGACTTCATCGCGTGCGCGGAATTCCTCATCAAGTTCGGCTTCACGAGCCCGGGCCGCCTCGCGATCGAGGGCACCCGCGCGGGAGGGATCCCCTCCGCGGGGGCGATGGTGCGCCGGCCGGACCTCTTCGCCGCCGTGGTGCCGCGCGTGGCCGCCCTCGACATGCTGCGCTTCGAACTCGCGCCCGACGGGCCGGCGAACGTTCCCGAGTTCGGCTCGGTGGCCACGGCCGAGGGGTTCGAGTCGCTGCACCGGATATCCGCCTACCACCAGGTGAAGGACGGAACGGCCTATCCCGCCGTCCTTCTCACCACCGGGATGGGCGACCCGCACGTCGACCCCTGGCAGGCGGCGAAGATGGCCGCGCGCCTGCAGGCGGCCTCGGCCAGCGGCAAGCCCGTCCTCGTGCGCGTCGAGTGGCAGGGCGGCCACGACGCCTCCCGCGCGCAGCGCGAGGAGGAACTCGCCGACATCTACGCCTTCCTGCTGTGGCAGTTCGGGCAGGCCGGCTTCGTTCCCGAGGCCGCCATCGCCACGGTGGCCGTTCCCGCCCCCGGCGCCGCGGTGACGCCCGGCACGGCCGCGGAGACGATCCCGGCCAGCGCGGCCGCGACCGCGGGAGCCGCCGGCGTCGCCGGTGCGGCGGCCGCGGGCTCCGGCGCGGGCCTCTGACCACCCCTGGACGGAGCGGAAAATGGAACTGGTTCTCTGGCGCCACGCCGATGCCGAAGACGGCATCCCGGACATGAAGCGCGCTCTTACCGACAAGGGGCGCAAGCAGGCGGCCCGGGTGGCGAAGTGGCTTCGCCCGCGCCTGGAAGGGCAGTGGGAGATCCTCGTGAGCCCGGCGACGCGCGCCCGGCAGACAGCGGACGAGCTCGACCTCGAGTACGACGTGCGCATCCCGCTGGGGCCCTCGGCGACGCAGGACGCGCTGCTCCGCGAGGCGCGCTGGCCCGGCAACGGGAAGAACGTCATCATCGTCGGCCACCAGCCGACGCTCGGGCGGGTCGCGGCGCGCCTGCTCACGGGCCAGGTGGGCGACCTCACGGTCAAGAAGGGCGCGCTTTGGTGGTTCTCCGGCACTCCCGGGCACCTTGCGGACCTGAACGGCACCCAGCTGCGCGCGGTGATCGGCCCGGATTTCGCGGGCTAGCCGGCTTCCCCGGGAACGGGGGGCTTGACCTTCCCACGGTGGGAAGGTGGACAGTGGCAGCGTCAACCCCAGGAGACCTGCCATGTTCGAAATCGCGATCAACGACATGACCTGCGGCCACTGCGCCTCGGTCATCGCCAAAGCCGTCAAGGATACCGACGCCTCCGCGCGCTGCGAGTTCGACCTCGCCGCGCGCAAGGTGACCATTGCGAGCGCGAGCCCGCCCGACGAGTTCGTCGCCGCCATCGCGGAGGCCGGCTACACGCCGGTCGTCGCCCGACAGGCAGGCTTGCCATGAACGCGAGCGCCTTGCCCCGCGGCAACGTGAACCTCCTCGAGCTCTCCGTCGGGGGAATGACGTGCGCCTCCTGCGTGGCCCGCGTGGAGAAGGCGCTCCTCAAGGTGCCGGGCGTGGAGGCGGCGAGCATCAACCTCGCCACCGAGACCGCGACGCTCACCGCCCCGCGCGAGGTCCTCGATGCGGCCGTCGCGGCAGTGCGCAAGGCGGGCTACGAGGCCTCCGAGAAGCGGGAGTCGCCCCGCGAGGAGCCGACCGTCGCCATCCGGCGCGACACGCTCGTCCTCGCCGCCGCGGCCCTGCTCACCGCGCCGCTGGTCGTGCCCATGGTGGCCGGGCTCTTCGGCGTGCACTGGATGCTGCCGGCCTGGCTGCAGTGGCTGCTCGCCACGCCGGTGCAGTTCCTCGTGGGCGCGCGCTTCTATCGCGCCGCGTGGAAGGCGCTGGCCGCCCGCGCGGGCAACATGGATCTCCTCGTGGCCATCGGCACCAGCGCGGCCTACGGGCTGAGCGTCTACCTCGCGCTCGCCGGGGAAACCGCGCACCTGTACTTCGAGGCCTCCGCGGTCGTGATCACGCTGGTGCGCACGGGCAAGTGGCTCGAGGAGCGCGCCAAGCGCCAGACGACGGAGGCGATCCGCGCCCTGTCGGCGTTGCGCCCCGAGACGGCGCGCGTCCTGGAGAACGGCGTGGAGCGCGTGGTGCCCATCGCCGCCGTGAAGGTGGGCGACCTCGTGGTCGTGCTGCCGGGCGAGCGCGTGCCGGTCGACGGCGAGGTGGCGCAGGGGTCGAGCCACGTGGACGAGTCGCTCGTCACCGGCGAGGGGCTTCCGGTGGCCAAGAACCCGGGCGGGCGCCTCACGGGCGGGTCGGTGAACGGCGAGGGCCGCCTGGTCGCGCGCACCGTGGCCGTGGGCGCCGAGAGCACGCTGGCGCGGATCATCCGCGCGGTGGAGTCGGCCCAGGCCGCCAAGGCGCCCATCCAGCGACTCGTGGACCGCGTGAGCGAGGTGTTCGTGCCCGCCGTGGTGGGGATCGCCCTCGTGACGCTTCTGGGCTGGGGCCTCTTCAACGGCAACTGGGAAGCGGCGATCCTCAACGCCGTGGCGGTGCTGGTCATCGCCTGCCCGTGCGCCCTGGGGCTCGCCACGCCGACGGCCGTCATGGCCGGCACCGGGGTGGCCGCGCGCCACGGCATCCTCATCAAGGACGCCGAGGCGCTGGAGATCGCGCACCGCACCCGCGTGGTGGCCTTCGACAAGACGGGCACGCTCACCGAGGGCAAGCCCTCGCTCGTCGAGGTGGTGGCGCCGGTTGCCGGCCGCGACGAGGCGATGCGCCTGGCGACCGCCGTGCAGCGCGGCTCCGGCCACCCGCTCGCCAGGGCCGTGCTGGAGGCGGCGCAGGGCGGGTTCGTCCCCGTGCCGGACGCGACGGATCTGCGCACCGTGGCCGGGCGCGGCGTCGAGGCCGTGATCAAGGGACGCCGGATCGCCGTCGCCAGCCGTCGCTGGGTGGCGGAGCTCGCGATCGCCGGCGCGCCGCGCCTCGAGGCCGATGCCGACCGGCTCGAGTCGCGGGGCCTCACCGTGTCCTGGCTCGTCGAGATCGCGCCGGAGCCCCGGGCGCTTGCGCTGCTCGCCTTCGGCGACGCGCTCAAGCCGCAATCGGCCGGCGCCGTGGCGAGGCTGCGCGCGCTGGGCCTGCGCACCGTGATCGTCACCGGCGACAACCGCGGCGCGGGCGAGGCCGCGGGCCGCGAGCTGGGCGTCGACGAGGTGCACGCCGAGGTGCTGCCGGAGGACAAGGCCGCGGTCGTCGCCGGCCTGCGCTCGGCGCACGGCGCCGTGGCGATGGTCGGCGACGGCATCAACGACGCGCCGGCGCTCGCCGCGGCCGACATCGGCATCGCCATGGGCACGGGCACCGACGTGGCCATGCACACCGCGGGCATCACGCTCATGCGCGGCGACCCGTCGCTCGTGGCCGACGCGCTCGACATCTCGCGGCGCACCCATGCGAAGATCCGCCAGAATCTCTTCTGGGCGTTCGTCTACAACGTGGTGGGGGTGCCGCTCGCGGCGCTGGGGCTGCTCTCGCCGGTGATCGCCGGCGCGGCCATGGCGCTCAGCAGCGTGAGCGTGGTTTCCAACGCGCTCCTGCTGCGCCGCTGGAAGGCGGGCGCGGCGGGCGGCAGGGACTGAAGGAGGTGGGCATGGCACAGGCGAAGTACTTCGAGCTCTCGGACGCGCGCCGCGAGGGCTTCTTCAACATCAGCGAGGCGGCCGAGGCCTCGGGCGTGTCGGCCAAGATGATCCGGCACTACGAGGAGACCGGCCTCGTGCCGAAGGCGGGGCGCACCGTCGCGGGCTACCGCATCTACCGGGACGCGGACGTGCACGTGCTGCGTTTCATCCGCCGCTCGCGCGACCTGGGCTTCACGATGAAGGAGATCGGGGGGCTGCTGGGCCTCTGGCAGGACAAGCGCCGCGCCAGCGCGGACGTGAAGAAGCTGGCCGCGAAACACATGGCGGACCTCGACGCGCGCATCGCCGAGCTGCAGGGCATGCGCCGCACCCTGGAGCACCTCGTCCACTGCTGCCACGGCGACGGCCGGCCCGACTGCCCGATCCTGGACGACCTCGCGGGGGCCGGGCGGGCTTAGAATACGAGCCGCACCCCCATCCAGGAGAACAACAATGAAGCGCGAATGGATCCTCGCCGCGGCCCTCGCGGCCGGCCTTGCCCCGGTGGCCGCGACGGCCGCGGATGCGCCGGCCAGGTCGTCGGCCGCCGCCGGCCTGTCGGCGGGAGAGGTGAGGAAGGTGGACCGGGAGGCGAAGAAGGTCACCATCAAGCACGGCCCCATCGAGAATCTCAAGATGCCGCCCATGACCATGGTCTTCCGGGTGAAGGAGGCGGCCATGCTCGACGGCCTGCAGGCCGGCTCCCCGGTGCGCTTCCGCGCCGAGGAGGCGGAGGGCGGCTACGTCGTCACCATCCTCCAGAAAGCCGGAGCGAAATGACCATGCACGAGTTCAGCGTCCAGGACATGACCTGCGGCCACTGCGCCGCGACCATCACCGAGGCCGTGAAGTCGGTCGATCCCGCCGGGCGGTGCGAGATCGACCTCGCGGCCAAGCGCGTCACGGTGGAGAGCGCCTTCCCGGCCGAGCGCATCGCGGCCGCGATCACGAAGGCCGGTTTCTCGCCGGTTCCCGCCGGGCGCGGCTGAGGCGGGCAGGAAGGCCCCCCATGCCGCACCGGGAAGGGATGGCGATCCACGACCTCTCCGCCTGGCGCCACGAGCACGCGTTCGATGCCGGCAACCGCGCCGGGGAGGCGCGCACCTGGCTCGTGGTGGCGATCACGGCCGTCACGATGGTGGCGGAGATCGTCGGCGGCTGGCTCACCGGCTCCATGGCCCTGCTGGCCGACGGCTGGCACATGGGCACCCACGTGGCCGCGCTCGCCATGGCGGGCATCGCCTACGCGCTCGCGCGCCGCTGGTCCCGCGACGATCGTTTCGCCTTCGGGACCTGGAAGATCGAGGTGCTGGGCGCCTTCTCGAGCGCGCTCGTGCTCGCGATCGTCGCCCTGGCGATGGCGGTCGAGTCCGCGATCCGGCTGGTCAATCCGCGGCCCATCGAGTACGGCCTGGCGCTCGTGGTCGCCGTGGTGGGGCTGGTCGTCAACGTGGTCTCGGCCTTCGTGCTCTCCGGGCACGGCCACGGCGCCGGGGCCGGCCATGCCCACGACCATGACCATGACCATGACCATGACCATGACCATGACCACGGCCATGAAGAACACGATCACCACGGCCACCACGACCTGAACCTGCGCGCCGCCTACCTGCACGTGCTGACCGACGCCTTCACGTCGGTGCTCGCCATCGTCGCGCTCGCCGCGGGCATGCTGGCGGGCTGGGCGTGGCTGGACCCGGTGATGGGGCTGGTGGGCGCGGGCGTCATCGCGTGGTGGGCCCGGGGGCTCATCGTCCAGTCCGCCCTCGTGCTGCTCGACCGCGAGATGGATTCGCCCGTCGCCGCGCAGGTGCGCACGGCCATCGAGAGCGACGGCGACGCCGAGATCGCGGACCTGCACGTCTGGCGCGTCGGCCGCGCCCGCCACGCCTGCATCCTCACCATCGTGGCCAGGGCGCCGCTCACGCCCGACGGCTACCGCGGGCGCCTCGCCGGCATCGCGACGCTCGCCCACGTCTCCATCGAGGTTAACCGCTGCCCGCACGAGCGGTGTCCCTGACGGGGCCGCGCCATCCGATGCCGCCGACCGCCGACAAGCTCGTCCGGGAATTCCGCCACATCCTCCTCTGGCCGCTGCAGCTGCGCCGGCTGCGGCGCGAGACCGGCTACGCGAGCCACTGGGACGTGCTGCGCGCGCACCCCGGCCCCTGGCGGGAGGTGAAGGACAACCTGCTGGCCGACGACGAGTCGTGCCAGACGGGCTACCAGGACTTCGTGTACTTCCTGCCCTACGTGCAGCGCTTCCTGTACGGCTTCGGCGAGGCCGATGCGCAGACGCCCTCCAGCCTGCACATGTTCCGGCGCGACGACATCGCCACCGCGCGCGTGCGGCTGCGCGAGGAGGACGCGCCCATCGCGCTTTCCGTCGAGCGCACGCGCCTCATGTTCTTCTACGACCAGGACGTGGCCATCCTCGCCTTCGAGGTGGTGGCGCGGGACCTGCCGCTGGAGGACGCGATCGAGCTCATGGACCGCTTCGGCCGTCCCTACCCGCCGTACTGGGATGCCCCGGGTCAGGGCGCCCACTGCCCCTATTCGGTGGAGTTCGTGGACGCGGCCGGGACGCTGCTGTCGACCTCGGACTACGGCGACCGCGACAAGTACGTCGGGCTGGTGCGCGACATCAAGCAGACGCCCCTGTCGCTGCACTGGGAGTACCTGCTGCACCCGATGGTCCCGGCCTACCTCGGCGGGGGGCTCCTGCAGTACTACCAGATCGAGAACAAGCGCATCCCGATCATGACCTACCTCGCGCTCGACGACCCGCGCGGCCTCACGCGAGGCGACCTGGCGCGCATCGGCTACGCCGCGAAGTGGGGCCCGTCGGAGACGCTCCCGTTCGCCCCGCCCTTCCTCGCCGACTTCGAGCAGAGGCACTGCTACGACCGCTACTGGGACGGGGGCAACCCCGCGGGCGGGATGAACACGCGCTTCGTCTTCTGCGGCGTGGCCTTCGCGATGGTCACGAAGCACGAGGACGAGCGCACGGACCTGGTCCACACCTTCCGCCGCCAGTTCTTCCAGATCGGCCTCATCGCCAATTTCCACAAGGCGGCGCTGCTGAACCTCTCCAACCGCTTCTCGATCGCGGTCGAGCGCCTGCGCGTGGGCGACTACGCGAGCGTGCGCTCGTTCAAGGACAGCGTGCGCGAGGCCCTGGAGCTCTTCCTGCGCTTCAACCACCGCTACTGGGTCCACGAGATCTCCAACCAGGTGCTGGCCGCCGACATCTTCTCGCGCTGGGCGCACCAGCTGGGCAGCGACGCGCTCTTCCGCGAGGTGCGCGAGGAGGCGCAGGACATCAACCAGTACCTGGACGCCGACCGCACGCGCCGCGCCGGTGACAACGCCATGCGCCTCACGGTGGTGATGGCGTGCAGCGCGGTGGGCACGGTGGCCACCGGCTTCCTCGGCATGAACCTCTACAGCCACGCGGACCTGCCCACCGCGGACAAGGTGTGGATCTTCCTCGCGGTGTTCGTGCCCGTGACCCTTCTGGGCCTCTACACGGTGATCATCTCCAAGCGCCTGGCCGTGTTCATGGAGGCGCTGTCCTCCGAGCGCCTCAGCTGGAGCGAGAAGCTGGTGGCCTTCCGGCAGATCTGGCGCTCGCCGCCAAAGCGCGCGGGCGCGACGAAGCGCGTGGCCGGCGGCGACGAGCCCACGCGCCGCAACGCGGGGCAGCCGCCGCGGCGCTCCGGCGGGCCGCACGCCCGGTGACGGCCGCCGGCCCCATCGCCGCGCAGGCCCGCGAGGTCCTCGCTTTCTGGTTCGGCGAGCCGGGCACGCCCGCGCACGGTGAGCCGCGCCCGGCGTGGTTCCGCAAGGATGCCGCGTTCGACGAGGAGATCCGGCGCCGTTTCCTCGCGCTGCACGCGCGCGCGGCGCTCGGCGAGTGCGAACGATGGCGCGAGGATCCCGACGGGCTCCTTGCGCTGATCCTCGTGCTGGACCAGTTCTCGCGAAACCTCCACCGGGAGGACCCGCGGGCGTTCTCGCAGGACGCCGCGGCGCTCGCCTGCGCGCAGGAGATGATTCGGCGGGGGTGGGACGCCTCGCGGCTTCCGGTGGAGCGCCAGTTCGCCTACCTGCCGTTCGAGCACTCGGAGGACCTGGCGATGCAGGACCGTTCGGTGGAGCTCTTCTCGGCGCTGGAGGCGTTTCCGGAGACGAAGGGGCTCACGCAATGGGCGGAGAAGCACCGCGTGATCGTGCGGCGCTTCGGCCGGTTCCCGCACCGCAACGCGGCGCTGGGGCGCGAGTCCACGGCCGACGAGATCGCGTTCCTGAAGGAGCCCGGCTCCCGTTTCTAGGGGTTGCCACTCCCGCGCAGGCGGTAAAGGACGTGCCGTCGCACGGGGCTGCCCTCCGCGACGCGAGGGTGGTCGAATTCGCCGTCATGGCGCATGCCCAGGCGCTCCATCACCGCCATCGAGCGCCTGTTGGTCGCCGCGGTGAAGGAGACGATCTCATCGAGACCGAGGTCGCCGAAGCCGAAGGCGAGCGCGGCGCGCGCCGCCTCCGTCGCGTAGCCCTTGCCCCAGGCGCCGCGCGCCAGCCGCCAGCCGATTTCCGTGCAGGGCGTGAAATGCGCCTCGAAGGCGGGGACGCCGAGGCCGGTGAAGCCGATGAAAGGCTCGCCGCCGCGCACTTCCACGGCCCAGAGCCCCCACCCCGTCTCCTCGATCCTCGCCATGATGCGGGCCGCCATGGCGTCGCTTTCCCCGCGCGTCGGGATGGACGGGAAGTGTTCCATCACCGCCGGGTCGGCGTTCAGGGCCGCGAAGGGCGCGAAGTCGGATTCGCGCCAGGGGCGCAGGCGAAGGCGGGGAGTGGACAGGCTGGTGGCCATTCGCCATGATCGCGCTCCCCCACGGTGGTCCGCAACATGCCCAATGCGTTCGCGCTCGTCCTCGGCTTCGCGCTGCTCCTCCTGAACGGGGCCGCCTCGGCGGATGCGCCGCCGTCGACCGGGGACAGGCAGTACAGCGACGCGGCGCAGTCGGTGATGAAGACCCGCATCGGCCCGAAGCCTTCCGAGGCGTTCTACCTCGCCGACGCGCTGGAAGCCTGGGGCCTTGCCGACGAGGCGCGCGGGCTGCGCCTCTACCTCATGCGCCGCTACGTGAAGGAGGCCGCGGGCGAGGCGCACGACGCCCGGGTCACGGTGGCCAGCGCGATCGACCTCGGCCACCAGCAGGGGCCTCTCGCTTATGGCGGCCGGGACTGGTTCGGCCGGGAATGGGCGCGCATGGCGGCGGCGAACCTGCGCCCCGTGTTCGCCGACTTTGCCGTCGAGCGGCCGCCCGCCATCGCCGAGCGAAGCCCCGAGGCGCGCGAGCTCGCGCCCGGCGCCTGGGCCGGCCGGGACGCAGCCGACGGGCGAAGCGCGATCTTTCTCGCGGCCGGGATCGAGAACCGGTCGGCCGCTCCCGTTGCCCTGGGCGCGTTCACCCTCCGGCTGGAGCCGGCGCCCGACTCCGGGGTGTCGCGCTTCGCCTTCGATTGCCCGCTGCCGGCGGACATGCCGGTCGCCCTCATCCCCGCCGGGGGCACGCGAAGCGTGGCCTGCGTCTCGGAGCGCAAAAGCCCCGGGCAGCCATCGGGGCTTGCGCGGGCGCTGATCCACGTGCAGGCGCATCCGGAGCGTGCGACGGTCACGCCGCGCGATTTCGACGGCACGCAAAGCGTGCGGCCCGAGGCGGTCGACGCGCACGTGAAGGCCCTGGCAAGCCTGTCTTCGGCGAAGCTGGCGACGCTCCTGGCGCGCTTCGAGAAGTGCGCGAAGGACGCCACCTGCGGCGAGGCGACGCCCCGGCGCGACCTGCGCAAGGAGCCCGTCGCGTGGGCCTTCATCGCGTTCGCGGTGCTCGTCGTCTACTGGTTCGTGGCGACCTTCGTCTCGAACTTCGTCGCGGCCCTCCTCACCTGGCTCGGGGGCAACGGGTTCGTCTACTGGCTCATCTCGCAGGGGCCGAGCGTGAAGACGGGGGAGAGCCCCGCGGGAATCGCGTACCTCGTGATCTACCTCGCCCTCGCGGTCGTCCCGACGGTCATCGTGGCCGTTCTTTACGCGACGGCGAGGATCCTCCGGGACAAGGGCTGGTGGATCGAGCCTAGCCCCGTCCGTGCCTGGACCCGGCGTACTCCTCGGGAACCTTGAAGAGTTCGGGCGCGGGCTCGGCCCGCCGGATGTTGGCGAGGCGGTAGACCGTCTCGCCGTAGCGCGGGTCGCTCTGGCGCGAGTACACCGTCACCTGCAGCTCCGGCGAGTACCACGACTCGCTCGTGACCACGATGGGGTTCCGGTTGCCGATGTCGCCCGCCGGGATGGTGTAGGTGACGGCCTTGCCCTGGGCGCGCACGCCCTCGATGTCCTTCTCGCCGAGCGAGGTGGTGGTGCCCTTCGACTTGAGCAGCGCCGCGTCGAAGCGCGGCAGCAGCGGGCCGCCGGGCGGGAGCATCCCCGGCATGTGCATGCGCGCCTCCTTGCCCTCCGGGCCGCGCACCACGTGCACGCGCACTTCCTCGCGCTTCGTGCCGTCGCCGGACTCGCCCTCGTCGATGCGCTTCACGACGACCTTCCTGCCGCCCTCGCGGCTCCCGGCCTCCTTGCCGTCGATGGTGACCCTGCCGTTGTCGACGACGATCTCCTTGCCCGCGACCTTGAGTTCGATGCGGCCGGGAACTTCCTTGCCGTCGACCGAGACCTTGCCGCCCTCGACGCGGAACTCGCGCTCGCCCATGCGCAGGACCTTGAGCTCCTTGCCATCCGAGTGCCACGCGAAGGACGGCATGCGCACCGCCTTCTTCGAGCCCGGCAGGAGCATGACCGCCGTGCCCTCGACCGGGTCGCGCAGCTGGATGGACTTGGCCTCGCCGTTCACCACCGTCTCCTGGCGCGTGCGGCCCTCGCCGTCGCGATGGACGCGGCCCGTGGTCTTCCTCGAGATCACGTTGCCGTCGGCGAGCGACTGCTTCGCCTCCGTCGAGATGTCGGCGCTGTAGGGCGCGCCCTTCACCGCCTTCGCGGCCGAGAAGTGGTCGCCGAACATCGCGCCCATGGAGGCGCGCAGGTCGTCTCCCCACTGGCGCATGGACTCGGCCGTGGCCTTCGCCCCGGCCACCTGGGCCATGACGTCGTGCCCGTCGATCACGAGGCGGTGCTCGTGGCGCGCCGCGGGCTCCTGCGCGAGCGATGGGCCGGCGAGGGTGATCGCGACGGCGGTGGCGAGGAGGGTCCTTTTCATGCGAGTCCTTTCGGGCGGTGTCCGGTCAATTGAGGAGGCGCAGGGCGAGCGGCTCGCCCTCCGCGGAATAGAGCATCTCGGCGCGCACCGGCTCGGCGGCCCGCTCCGGCGCCACGGGCAGGCCCCACTGGGCGAGGAGGGCTCGCGGAAACTCGGTGGTCACCACGGTGGCCTGCGGCTCGAGCGCGATGCGCTCCAGGGATTTCAGCGCGAGGAACGGGCCCGCATCGTCCGCGGCCGCCTCGCCCGCCGCGGGTCCGGGGGCGGGCGGCGCGGCAGGCTGCAGGGCGGGGTTGCGCACCATCCAGCCCACGACGGCCACGGTGGCCACCATCGCGAGAGGAGGCATCCACCACAGGCGGGGGCGGCCGGCACGCCGCCTGCGGGCGGCGAGCACGCGGAACTCGTCCACGAGGCCGGCCTCGAGGGGCCCGGGCGCCTGCACGGCGGCCAGCGCCGTCCTGAGCTCGTCCAGCCGGTCGGTGAGCCGCGCGTCGCGGACGGCGGGGTGGAGATCGTGGGGGGTGTTCATGAAGCCTCCTTCACGCGGCCGGGGCCCTGCATCAGGCCCATCCGCGAAAGACGGTCGGCGAGTTGCGCGCGGGCGCGCGAAAGGCGCGAGCGAACGGTGCCGATGTCGATGCCGCAGACCTGCGCGGCCTCGGCGTAGGAAAGTTCGGAGAGCTCGCAGAGGATGAGCACGTCGCGGTAGTGGGGGGCCACCGAGGCGAGCGCGGTGCGCACCTGCTCGGCCGTCTCGTGGGCCAGGAGCCTTTCGGCGGGGCCGGTGGGTTCGACGAGGTCCGGCAAGGGGAGCGCGTCGCCGTCGAGGTCGCCGGGGTCGGTGGCGTCCTCGCGGGAGGCGGTTTCGCGCCGTGCGAGGTTCCTCGCCACGCCGCACAGCCAGGCGGCGATCGAGCCTCGCGAAGGGTCGTACTGCTCCGGGCGCGTCATGAGGTGCAGGAAGGTTTCCTGGGTCACGTCCGCCGCCTGCGCCGCCGAGCCGGTGCGCAGCAGCGCGAACCGGTACACCGCGTCCCGGTGCCGGCGGTAGAGCGCGACGAACGCCTCCTCGTCGCCTTGCCGCATGCGGGCAAAGAGGGTCAGTTCGGGCTGCATGTTCCAGGGGGGCATGGGCGGTTTCGCATCGGGCTTACCCCTATTGCACCGGGCGGGCCGAAAAGTTCCAGGTATGTGGGACGGTTCCGTGGGACGGTTCTACAGAACCGGTCTATTCATGTAATGGACGCGTGATGCCTCCGATTCGCGGAATAGACCGGTTCTGTAGAACCGTCCCACGGAACCGTCCCACTAGGCCTCGGCGTCGGGCTGCTTCGCGGGCTGGGCGAGGTCGAAGGCGGGCAGCCGCATGCACTCGTCGACGACGGCGAGCACGAGCGGGTAGGGGTCGACGGGCACGCGGTAGCGGCGCGCGTTGAACACCTGCGGCACCAGGCAGATGTCGGCGAGCGTCGGCGTGCGCCCCAGGCAGAAAGGTCCCGGGCCGGGGCGGGCGGCGAGCATCCGCTCGAGGGCGGCGAGCCCCCCGGAAACCCAGTGCGCGTACCAGCGGTCGCGGGCAGCCGCGTCGGCGTTCAGCTCGCGGGCCAGGTACTCGAGCACGCGCAGGTTGTTGAGCGGATGGATGTCGCAGGCCACCGCCAGCGCGACGGCGCGCACCCAGGCGCGCTCGGCCGGCCTGGCCGGCAGCAGCGGCGGCTCGGGGTGCGTCTCGTCCAGGTACTCGATGATCGCGAGCGACTGGGTGAGGGCGAGCGGGCCGTCCTCGAGCACCGGCACCAGCCCCTGCGGGTTCGTCGCGAGGAAGGCCTGCGCGCGCTGCTCGCCCTTGCGCAGGTGCACGTAGCGCCGGCCGGGCTCGATGCCCTTCAGGGCCAGCGCGATGCGCACGCGGAACGCGGCGGACGAGCGCCAGTAGTCGTGCAGGATCATGGCCCGTCTCCCGGCTTGCGTTGGAAGCCGTCGGCGCATCTTATACTTGGGCCGCAACTCCCCGGAACGACACGACTTGATGGGACGACCGCTCACCCGCGACGAAATCATCCGCCGGCTCGCCGAAACGCCGCCGCTCGAGGACCTCCTCACGGCGGACGACCTCGAGAAGCGGCGGGCGGCCGCCTCGGGGCGCGAGCTGACGCCGGCCGCCGTCCTCCTGCTCGTGGTGAACCATCCGCGCGAGCCCGCCGTCGTCTTCACCCAGCGCTCCGCCCACCTCGCCGACCACGCCGGCCAGATCAGCTTCCCGGGCGGGCGCGTCGAGGAGGGCGACGCGGGGCCCGCGCACACGGCGCTGCGCGAGGCGCAGGAGGAGGTGGGCATCGACCCCTCGGGCGTGGAGATCCTGGGCGAGCTTCCCGACTACCACACCTCGACCGGCTACCGCGTGCGACCGGTGGTGGGCTGGATGGAGCCGCCCATCGCGTACGCGCCCGACCCCTACGAGGTGGCCGACGTCTTCGAGGTGCCGCTCGCCTTCCTCCTCGAGACGGCGAACCACCGCTACGAGAGCGCGTTCTACAAGGGGCGGCTGCGCCACTACTGGGCGATGCCGTGGCAGGGGCGCTTCATCTGGGGGGCGACCGCCGGGATGCTGGTGACCTTCCAGCGCATCGTCGGCCGCTGAGCCGCGGTTCCAGGCACCGTGCCCTGCACCAAAAAAAAGGGCCCCACCTAAGGGGCCCCCAACTCCACGCATCCGGTGGTCGAGCGCAACTCCACCGAATCCCGTTGCCCCTCCCGGGGCGTGATCGTTTGCGCGAGCTTCACCGCCACTCTAGGCGAGCGAAGGCCTTCAGTCCAATCGATAATACGGGATATGGTTATTTGTGCCGTCGATGGCCAGCGGGAGAGCCGGCGATGGCGAGGACCTGCTCGCGCACCCAGCGGTGCACGGGGTCGTGGGCGGTGCGCAGGTGCCAGGCGATCGAGAGCGTGTAGCCGGGCAGCTCGATCGGGGGCTTCTTCAAGACGAGCCCGAAGCGCGCCGCCTGCGCGCGAGAGATGCGTTCCGGGAGGATGGCGACGAGGTCGTTGTCCGCGAGGAGGGCGAATGCGGTGGCGAACACGGGTACGCGGACGGGGGCCTGCCGGCGATGGCCGTCGGCGGCCAGCGCGCGGTCCACGAGCGCCGTGCTTTCCCCGTGGGCCGTCACCACCACGTGGGGGTAGTCCACCAGCCGCGCGGGCGTGAGCCGTCCGCGGGCGAGCGGGTGCTCGCGGCGCATCACGCACACGAACTGCTCGTCCACCAGGGGAGCGTTGAAGAGGTCGCGCCCCTCGGGCGGCTCGACGGCCAGGGCGAGGTCCACGTCGCCTGCCACCAGCCGGGTGATCGAGCCGTCCGCCGGCCTCGCGAGGACCTCCAGGGAAATGCCGGGAGCCTCCCGGGCGAGCAGCTTGTAGAGGGCCGGCAGCATCAGCAGCCCGAAGTAGTCCGAGGTGCCCAGGCGCACGGTCGCCCTGGCCCGCGCGGGGTCGAATTTCTGCGGCAGCGCCAGCGCCAGCGACACCGAGGCGAGCGCCGTCTTGATGGGGCCCTGGAGGCGCCTGGCGAACGGGGTCGGCTCCATGCGGTTGCCCACCCGCACCAGCAGCGGGTCGGAGAACACGGCGCGCAGCCGGTCCAGGGCCGCGCTCACCGCGGACTGGCTGAGGTTGAGCCGGCGGGCGGCATCGGTGACGCCTTCCTCCTCGAGGAGGGCCTCCAGGGTCACCAGCAGGTTGAGGTCGTAGCGGCGCAGGTCCATGACCGGATGGTAGCGCCCCGGCGGGGGGTTGACAGGAAACGAACGGTCGTTCTATTATTTCGCCGCATCCACACCCGGAAACGATCCATGTCGCCGCAAGCCGTGAAGGCCCGCAAGGGGGAAGAGACCCGCGCCCAGATCCTCGACGCCGCCGTCCAGCAGGCGAGCGAGGCGGGCTTCGAGTCGCTCACCATCGGCACGCTCGCCGGGCGCACCGGCCTGTCCAAGAGCGGGCTCTTCGCCCACTTCGGCTCGCGCACGGAGCTGCAGGTCGCGGCGCTGGACGAGGCCGCCCGGCGCTTCACGGAGGCCGTGTTCCTGCCGGCGTTCAAGGCGCCGCGGGGCCTGAAGCGCCTGCGCGCGCTGTTCGGCAACTGGATCACCTGGCCGGAGCACGCGCACCTGCGCGGCGGCTGCCCCATCCACGCGGCCTCCGCCGAGTACGACGACCAGCCCGGCCCGATGCGGGACGCGGTGGTCGAGCGCCAGCGCCTGGTGGCGCGCGAGCTCGGCAAGGCCGTGCGGATGGCGATCGACAGCGGCGAGCTGCGCCCCGACGCCGACCCGCGCCAGTTCGTCTTCGAGATGCTCGGCCTGATCCTCGCCTTCTATCACGCGAAGCGCGTGCTCGGCGACGAAGGGGCGACGGGCCTCGCGTTTTCCGGATTCGACCGCCTCGTGGACGCGCACCGCGCGCCCGCGGCGAAAACCGCCACTCGTACCGCGGCCGCGCGCCGCTGATCCCCACGGAGGAATGCCATGCCCGCCGCGATTTTGCCCAAGAATAGCACGATCGTTCGTTCCATGAAGCTGCTCTCGACACGCGCCCGCCTGCAGGTGGGCGCCGTCGTCGCCCCGGAGCGCGCCCTGGCCGAGGCCGTGCGGCTCTTCCTCACGCCTCCGCGCCGGGCCATGCGGGCGCGCGAGCGCGACTTCCTCGCAGGCGGCGAAGGCTTCGTCGCGCCCCTGGGGCTCGGACGGCTGTCCGCCTGGCGCTTCGGCGATCGCCACCGCCCGGCGGTGATCCTGAGCCACGGCTGGGGCGGGAGAGGCGCGCAGTTCCGCGACTTCGTTCCGGCGCTGCGCGAGGCGGGGTTCCAGGCGATCGTGTTCGACCACGCGGGCCACGGGCTCTCGGAGGGCGGGCAGTCCTCGCTCATCGACTTCGGTCGGGGGATCGGCGCGGTGGCATCCGCCGCGCAGTCCCGCGGGATCGCGATCGCCGGCATCGTGGGGCACTCGCTGGGGGCGGCGGCGATCGCGCCGTACCTGCGCGATTCCGGCCGCGCGCTTCGCAGCGTGCTCGTCGCCCCGCCGGCCTCGCTCGTGGGCTACTCCGCGTGGTTCACGAGGAAGCTCGGCCTCGGCGAGGCGTTCCGCTCGCGGCTGCAGTCGGCCGTGGAGCGCCGCTACGGCGTGCGCTGGGACGAGCTGGAACTGCCGCGCTCGGTGGAGTCGATCGGCGCGCCGGCGCTCGTCATCCACGACGAGGACGACGCGGACGTGCGCATCGGCGCGGGGCTGGCCGTCGCCAGGGCGTGGCCCGGCGCGCGCTTCGTGCGCACGCGCGGCCTGGGCCACAACGCGATCCTGCGCGATCCGGGCGTCGTTCGCGACGCCATCGACTTCCTCAAGGGCGAGGTGGTCTTCGCGCCCCCGCCCGCGCGCGACGGATGGTCGGCATTCCCCGGCCCCGCACCCCTGCTTTGACCGACCTGAACAGGAGAACCGCCATGAAGAACGATGAATACCGGGAAGTCCCCTTCACGCTCGCGGCTGCGCTGACGCTCTGGGCGGGCCTCGTGGCCGCCGGCACGCAGGCCGGCGTGTTCCTGCGCCTGCCCGCCGAGACCTGCCTTGCGCTCGCGGCGTTCGCCACGCTCTTCGCGGCGAGCGTCGTGCTGGTCGACGCGCGGGTGCGCGGCTGGCTCGCGACGCGCGGCGCGGCGAGCGCCTGGACCGCGGCCCTGGGGACGGCCGTGCTGCTGGTGGCGGGCGGGGTGGGCCTTTCGGGCGGGCGCGGCATCGAGATCGCCGCCGCGCCGTGGGCGCCCCTCCTGCTCTTCGTGCTTCCCGTGAGCGTCGCGGCGGCAGTCGCCGCGGCCCGGGCGGCCTGGCGGTGGAGTGCCGCCTGCCCGGGCAATGCGCTCGAGGTCGCCGGCGACTGATCCCGCGCGGGCGCGGGCCGGCTCAGGTCACCGGCGTGGAGAGCACCTGCGCCGCGCCGGGCCGGGCCCTGAGGGACGCGTACCAGCGCTCCATCTCCGGCCGCGGCTCGCGCGCGAGCGGCAGGTTGAGCCAACGGTGCGCCGCGCAACCCAGGACGATGTCGGCAGGGGAGAACGCTTCTCCCGCCACGAACGCCCGCCCGGCCAGGTGCGCATCGAGCACCGCGGCGGCCTTCTCCGAGGCGAGGCGCGAGGCGTCGATCGCCGCCGCATCGCGCTTTTCCGCCGGCACGCGCACGAGCTGCCAGAAGGCATCGCGCATCGCGGGCGTGAAGGTCGTCGCCTGCCAGTCCATCCAGCGGTCGGCGTCGGCGCGGCGCCGCAGGTCGTCGGGCCACAGCGTGCCCGGGGCGTGCTTCGCGGCGAGGTAGCGCACGATCGCGTTCGATTCCCACAGCACGAAGCCGCCGTCCTCGATCACGGGAACGAGGCCGTTGGGGTTCATGCGCCTGTACTCGGGCGTGGCCACGACGCCGAAGGCGCCGCCGGCGTCCGCGCGCTCGTAGGCGAGGCCCAGCTCGTCGGCCGTCCACACCACCTTCTGGACGTTGACGGAGGAGATCCGGCCCCAGATCCGCAGCGCGCCGGCGCTCATGCCACGAGCGGGGCGGCGAGGCCCTCCGCGGCACCCGTCGTGTCGCCCTTGGCGGCCATGATGGCGCGCACCATCTCGAGGGCCGTCCTGTCGCAGGGCGGCAGGCTCACGTCCGTCGCCCCCGCGGGCGTGGTCCGTTCGCCCCACTGGATCACGTGCGCGCAGTAGGTGAGGCCGCCGCCGAAGGCGGGGGTGAGAAGCTTCGCGCCGGGCTTCACGCGGCCTTCCTCGATCGCCTCCACGAGCGCCACGGGCACCGTCGCCGCCGACATGTTCCCGTAGCGAGACACGGTGACGAACACGCGCTCGGGCGGGGCGCCGATGCGCTTGCCCACGAAGTCGATGATGCGCTGGTTCGCCTGGTGCGGCACCACGAGGTCCATGTCGCCGATGGCCAGGCCCGCGCGCCCGAGGGCCGCCTGCGAGGCTTCCGTCATCCCGTGCACGGCGCGCTTGAAGATTTCCTGCCCGTCGAAGTCCCACCCGGTGACGCCCACCTGGATGCCGCGGTTGGCGTAGGCCGCGCCCATGCCGCGCACCCGCAGGATGTGGCGCGCGTCGGCGTAGCAGCCCAGCTTCTCCGCCAGGAGCCCGGTCTTCTCCTCGCACGCCTGGAGCACCACGGCGGCCGCGCCGTCGCCGAACAGCACGGACACGTTGCGGTTGGTCCAGTCCATGAAGGGCGAGATCACCTCCACGCCGATGACCACGGCGTTGCGGACCACGCCGGTGCGGATCATCGCGTTGGCGGTGGACAGCCCGTAGAGGAAGCTGGTGCAGGCCGTGTTCACGTCCATGGCGGCGGCGTTGCCGGCGCCCAGGAGCGCCTGCACGCCGGAGGCGCTGTTGGGCACCTGCTCGTCGTAGGAGCAGCTGCCGAGGACGACGAGGTCGAGGTCCTTCGCGTCGAGGCCCGCGCAGGCGAGCGCCCGCGCCGCGGCCACGTGGGCGAGCGCGGTGACGGGCACGTGGGAGATGCGCCGCTCGCGGATGCCGGTGCGCGAGGTGATCCACTCGTCGTCGGTTTCGATGAAGGTCGCGAGATCGGCGTTCGTGAGGACGGCCGGCGGCATGCACTTGCCCCAGCCCGTGATGGCGGCGTAGGTCATTTTTGTTGGAGTCCGGAGAGCGGTGTGGAGAGAGTTTGCCCGAGTCGGCGGCCGGGCGCATGGCCCGCCGGCGGTTCAGAGCTTGTGGGATCCGACGAGAAGGCGGTCATAGACGGCATATTGCTCCTCCACCGCGGCGCCGCCGTCGCTGGGCGTCCGCTTCACGGTGATCCAGACTTCCGGCGAGAGGCTTTCGCACACGTCGGCCGTGTGGCGCACCTCCTCCTCGGCGACGCGGCGGGCGACCTCCCAGGAAGGCGCTCCCCAGCCCTTCACGAGGAACCAGGCCAGGGCGTCGGTGTGGGCCTCCAGCTCCTCGTCCGTCACCTCCACCACCTCGGCGATCGAGCATCGGCTCCGGCCCTCCAGGGCGAGGAAGGACGACTCGCAGTAGCAGCGCGGATCGCACTTGGGGGCGCTCGCGAAGTCGCAGACCGCATAGCCGCCGCTCACCACCCAGTCACCCTCCCGGGCGGCGCCGTGGGTGCGGAAAAGGTGGTCGTCGGAGTCGTCCAGGCGGACGGCGCGCAGGAACTTCGGCATGGAGCGTGCTTCGGGGGAACGCTTGAGGCTTTATCATAGCAGCCGGCCCCCACATCCCGTTGCCAAGAGGAGACAAATGTCCATTTCCAAGACCGCCATCGTCACCGGTGCCAACCGGGGGATCGGCCTCGAGATCGCCCGCCAGCTCGTCCGCGAGGGGATCCGCGTGGTCATGGGGTCGCGGGACCCGGTGAAGGGGGAGAGGGCCTGCGCGGGCCTGGACGCGGGCGAGCTCGCCGTGAGCCACCCGCTCGACGTGAACGACACGCGCAGCGTGCAGCGCTTCGTCGAGTTCGTCGACAAGCACTACGGCGCGCCCGCCATCCTCGTGAACAACGCCGGGACCTATCCCGAGTCGACCGAGGCGCGCGTCGTGGACGTGAAGACCTCGGTCTGGCGCGAGACGCTGGAAACCAACCTCCTCGGGGCTGTGCGCCTGTGCCGGGAGGTGGTGCCCCTCATGGAGCGCGTGGCCTACGGGAGGATCGTGAACATCTCCTCGGGGCTGGGCCAGCTCTCGCACATGGGCGCAGGCAGCCCCGCCTACCGCGTCTCCAAGGCGGCCCTCAACGCGCTCACCGTGACGCTGGCGGCCGAGCTCAAGGGGCAGGGCATCCTCGTGAACTCCATGAGCCCCGGCTGGGTGCGCACGGACATGGGCGGGCCCGAGGCACCGCGGGGCGTCGAGGAGGGGGCGGAGACCGCCGTGTGGCTGGCGCTCCTGCCCTTCACCGGGCCCACGGGCCAGTTCTTCCGCGACCGCAAGCCCATTCCCTGGTGAAGAGGCTGCTCGCGCGCGCGCTCCTCGCCGCGCTCGTCGCCACGCTCGCCGTCGCATGCTCGTCGGCCACGCGCGTGGCCTACAACAACTCGCCCCTCGCGGCGGCCTGGGTGGTGGACGACTGGTTCGACCTCCACGACGGCCAGCGCGAATGGGTGAAGGAGCGCTTCGCGCGCCTCCTCGCCTGGCACCGGGCGAGCGAGCTGCCGGCGTACGAGCGGCTCCTGCAGGACACGGCCGCGCGCGCGGCCAGCCGGCTCACCGAGGAGGACGCGCGCCGCGTCCACGGCGAGATGCGTGCCCTCTACTACCGCGTCGTGCGCAAGGCCATCCCCGACATGGCCGACTTCATGCTGCAGGTGCACCCCGAGCAGATCGGCTTCCTCGAGCGCAAGTTCGCCGAGGACAACGCGAGGGTCGTGAAGGAGAGCCTCAAGGGCACGCCGCAGGAGCGCCTCGAGGCGCGCGTGAAGCGCTACGCGGACCGCGTCGAGGACTGGACGGGGCGGCTCTCGCCGGCGCAGCGCGACCTCGTCCGCGCGCGGGTGTCGGCGATGGAGGACCTCACGGAGGAGTGGCTGGGCGACCGGCGCTTCCGGCAGGCCGAGACGATCGCTCTCCTGCGCGCGCGGCCTTCGCGGGAGGCGGTGATCGCGTCCCTCACCCGCATCCTCGTCGACAGCGATTCCTGGCGGCGGCCCGAGTACGTCGCCAGGCTCAAGGCGCGCGACGCGCAGGTCTTCGCGATGATCGCGGCGCTCGATGCGACCCTCACGCCGGAGCAGCGCGGCAAGCTGCAGCGGCGGCTTTCGGGTTACGCCGCCGACGCGGCGTATCTCGCTGTCGCGAGCTAGCAGGGCGGGGACACGGCAGGGAGTGATGCTGGCAGTAAACCTTTGGACACGGATGAACACGGATAAAGGCGAATGAACACGGATGTTTCCTGACCGGGAAGCGCCCTGCCGGCTGGAACGTCACCGCTTCCATCTGCGGTGCGTTCATCACCTCAAGAAATATCCGTGTTCATCCGTGTTCATCCGTGTCCAAAAGGTTTACTGCCAGCATCACTCCATACCGAGCTCATCCGTCCCCGGTTTCCCCGCCGTCAGGCCCCGCGGACAAAGAGCAGGTAGGCGTTGAGCACGTAGGCCACGAGCAGGAAGATGCTCGCCCAGCCCACGGTGCCGAAGACGCGCGACTTCGGCCGGTACACCAGCCCCGCGATGACGGCGCCGTTCATCACGATCGCAGTGAGCGCGGAGGCCGCGTGGACCGGCGAGACGTGGGAGAGGATCGGGCCGGGCAGGTAGAAGAGGTCGTCGATGGCGATGATCAGCACGTCGAAGAGGTTGCTCCCGAGCAGGTTCGCGATGGCCATGTCGAGCGCGCCGATGCGAAGCGCCGAGATGGTGACGGCGAGCTCGGGGAGCGACGTCGCGAAGGCCACGAAGATCGTCCCCACGAACGAGGCGTGCCACCCGTAGGCCTCGGCGAGCGCCTTGCCGACGAAGGGCAGGACGCCGCCGGCGACCGTCACCAGCAGCGCCGCGCCCGCGTAGAGGAGTGCCGCGCGCCGCAGCGTCATGCCTTCGCTCTCCGCGCCCGCCTTTCCCGGGAGCTGCGCCATCGCGCGCTTCTCGTAGCTGAACACGATCCACATGGCGAGCACGTAGAAGCCGACGATCACGGGGGTGTAGAGCCCCACGTGCCCGATGGCCCAGGTTCCCGGCCCGCTGCCCAGCACGAGGTTGAAGGCGACGAAGGCGAGGAGCATCGTGCCGAACGCCGCCGAGAGCAGGTGGCCCACGTCGGCGCGGTCGAAGAGCGACTCGCCTCGGTGCAGCCAGTCGAGGACGGAGACGATGGCGAGGTTGAACACGCAGCTTCCCAACGCATCGCCCACGGCGATGTTCGGGGCATTCGCGAGCGTCACCGCGCTCACGCCGGTGACCAGTTCCGGCAGCGACGTCACGGTGGCGAGGAGGATCAGGCCCACCCAGGTGCCGCCCATCCCCGTCTTCTCGGCGATGACCTGGCCGTAGCGCGTGAGCCACACGCCCCCGAACGCGATGAACGCCGCGCAGGCGCCGAAGGCGAACCATACCAGGACGAGGGACTGGGTCGGCAAGCGGGTAGCTCCGCGGCAGCCGGGTCCTTCATCGTAGGACCGGCTCTCCGCGCGGGGTTGACCGCGGTCAACGGGCGCGCCGGCCCCGGCGGGTCAGCGCGGCAGGCGCTCGCGCAGCGCGTCCATGGCGCCCACGAGCCGCGAGCGGATGCCGGGCTCGAAGGCGGAGTGACCCGCGTCGGGCACGACGTGGCACTCGGCCTCGGGCCAGGCGCGGCGCAGGTCGTCCGCGGTCGCCGGCGGGCACACGGCGTCGTAGCGGCCCTGCACGATCACCGCCGGGATGTGGCGCACGCGGCCCACGTTGGCGAGCAGGAAGCCGTCGGGCAGGAACAGCCGGTTCACGAAGTAGTGCGCCTCGATGCGCGCGAGCCCGAGCGCCACGCGGTCGGCGGCGAAGTCCGCCACCAGCGCCGGGTTGGGCAGGAGCGTCGAGCAGGAGCCCTCGTACACGCTCCAGCGGCGCGCGGCGGGAAGGTGCACCGCCGGGTCCGGGTCGACGAGGCGCCGGTGGTAGGCCGCGAGCAGGTCGCCGCGCTCCTCCTCGGGAATGAAGTGGGCGAACGCGCGCCACGGCTCGGGGAAGAAGTGGCGGATGCCGTGCAGGAACCAGTCGATCTCCTCCGGCCGGCCGAGGAATATGCCGCGCAGCACGAGGGCGTGGCAGCGCTCCGGGTGGTGCTCGGCGTAGGCGAGCGCGAGCGTCGAGCCCCACGAGCCGCCGAAGACGGCCCAGCGCTCGATGTCCAGGTGCTCGCGCAGCCGCTCCATGTCGGCCACGAGGTGCGGCGTGGTGTTGGCCTCGAGGCCGCCCAGCGGCGTGGAGCGCCCGGCGCCGCGCTGGTCGAAGACGACGATGCGGTAGTGGTCCGGGTCGAAGAACTGCCGGTGCACGGGGCTCGCGCCCGCCCCGGGGCCGCCGTGCAGGAAGACGACCGGCACCCCCCTCGGGTTGCCGCTTTCCTCCCAGTAGAGGCGATGGCCGTCGCCCACGTCGAGGAACCCCCCGTGGCGGGGCTCGATCGAGGGGTAGAGCGGCAGGGAATCGCCGTTCCGGCGCTGGGCTTCCGGGGGCATCGGCGCACTTTACCAGAGCGCCGCGACCGGCCCGGCCATCTTGCCCCGCGTCAACTTTTCCGCCGAGGGAAACCCGCTACACTACGCCGCATTGCAGCATGACCGGAGGTCACCGAGTGCTCTACCAGTTCTACGATTGGCACCGTACCGCGATGGAGCCCTGGCGTGCGCTGGCGCAGATGGCCAACGAGTTCTACGGCCACCCGGTGAGCCCGGCCTCCTACCTCCCCGGCAGCCGCCGCCTCGCCGCCGCGTTCAACCTCGTCGGCCGCCTCACGCAGCACTACGGCCGGCCCGAGTTCGGCATCGCGCGCGTGCAGGCCGGCGGCCGGACCTGCGCCGTGCGCGAGGTGGTGGAACTGGAGAAGCCCTTCTGCCGCCTGCTGCACTTCGTGAAGGACGGCGCGCCCGCGCAGCCCAGGGTGATCGTCTTCGCGCCGCTCTCCGGGCACTTTTCCACCCTGCTGCGCGACACGGTGAACACGCTGCTGGCCGACCACGACGTGTGGATCACGGACTGGATCGACGCGAAGGAGGTGCCGCATTCCGCCGGGCCCTTCCACTTCGACGACTACGTGGACTACGTGCGCGAGTTCGTCCGCTTCGTGGGCCCGCAGGCGCACGCGATCTCGGTCTGCCAGCCGACGGTGCCGGTGCTCGCGGGGGTGTCGCTGATGGCGGCGGCGGGCGAGGCCACGCCGCGCTCCCTCGTCATGATGGGAGGCCCCATCGACACGCGCGCGAGCCCCACCGCGGTCAACGACTTCGCCCGCCACCGGCCGATGTCGTGGTTCGAGTCGAAGGTGGTGCAGCGGGTTCCCATGCGCCATCCCGGGTTCATGCGCCGCGTCTACCCGGGGTTCATGCAGTTCGCGGGCTTCGTCGCGATGAACCCGGACCGCCACGTCGAGTCGCACATGCAGTACTACCAGCACCTGATCCAGGGCGACGGCGAGAGCGCGGATGCGCACCGGCGCTTCTACGACGAGTACAACGCGGTGATGGACCTGCCGGCCGAGTACTACCTGGAGACGGTCGAGCGCGTCTTCCACAAGCACCTGCTGCCGCGCGGGCGCCTCGTGGTGCACGGCGAGCGCGTGCGTCCGGAGGCGATCAAGGCCTCGGCGCTCCTCACCATCGAGGGCGAGCTCGACGACATCTCCGGCCCCGGGCAGACGAAAGCCGCGCACGCGCTGTGCAAGGGCATCCCGGCGCGGCGCAAGGCGCACTTCGAGGCGCCCGGCGTCGGCCACTACGGCATCTTCTCCGGCCGCAAGTACCGCGAGACGATCTACCCGCGAATCCGCGACTTCATCGCCCGCCATGACTGAAGAACGGGGTGAAAAAGGGGTCAGATCCCTTTATTGGGACGGTTCTACAGAACCGGTCTATTCCGTTCTGACCACGGCCATCGATCTTGCTCCATGAATAGACCGGTTCTGTAGAACCGTCCCAATAAAGGGATCTGACCCCTTTTTCACCCCGTTCTTCCAGGAGCTGAAATGGCGAAGCCCGTCACCCCGCAGGACATGTTCGACCTCTGGCAGAAGATGGTGAACCCGGGGGCCTATCCCCTTCAAAGCCTCATGTTCCCCGTTCTCGACGCGAAGGAACTCGAGAAGAAGATCGCCGAGCTGGAGACCGTGGAGCACTGGCTCAAGGCCAACCTCAACATGCTGCAGCTCTCCATCAAGAGCCTGGAGTACCAGCGCCAGATGGTGAAGGGCGGCGAGCGCATGAAGGCGGCGATGGAGGAGGGCCGGGCGCCCGAGCCCGCCGGCGACGAGGTGCCCAACCCGGCGATGTGGGCCTGGAACATGATGGCCCAGGCCGGCACCGACGCCGCGGAGGCGATGGGCCGCGCGGTGGAAGCCGCGGGCGAGGCGGCCGCCGAGGGCGCGAAGCCCAAGCCCCGGGCGCGCAGGAAGAAGTGAACCGCCGTCAGGTCACTTCCGGAAAGTGACCTGGTGCCGCGTCATTCGCGGCGGTTGGGGCAGCCGACGCAGGAGATCCTGTCCCCGTCCGGCGCATGGGCCGCCGGGCCCCCGCAGGAGCCGCGCAGGCACCGGCCGGTGAGCCGCGAGCCCAGGGCCATCGCCCCCACGGCGAGGCCGAGCAGCACGACGGTGACGACGAAGACGGCGACGAGGGTCGAGGGATCCATGGCGGTCAGGCTTTCGCGCGTTCGGCGCCCAGCCTCGCGAACGCCGGCGTCTGGCGGTCGACCAGCCGGCCACCTTCCGCGCGCTCGATGAAGCAGGCAGCGATGCCTTGTTCGACCGCGAAGGCGCGGCCGCGTTCGGCGCCCATGACGAAGAGCGCGGTGGCCATCGCGTCGGCCCAGCCGCAGTCCTTCGCGACCACCGTCACCGAGGCGAGGCTGCCGCGCGCCGGTTCGCGCGTGGCCGGGTCGATCTCGTGGCTGAAGCGGCGCCCGTCCTGCTCGAAGTAGATGCGGTAGTCGCCCGAGGTGGCCATCGAGAGCCCGTCCAGGGGGACGACCAGGAGTGCTTCCTGCGGCACCGCGTCCGGGCGCTCGATGCCGATGCGCCAGGGCTTGCCGTCGGCGTTGCGGCCGCGCACGCGCACCTCGCCGCCGGCCTCCACCATGTAGTCGGTCGCGCCCAGCGCGTCCAGCGAGCGCGCGGCGAGGTCGACGCCGTAGCCCTTGG
>JAMPXV010000160.1 GCA_023700985.1 Lysobacter sp. | reverse complement strand
CTTGCCGCAGGCGGCGAGCGCCAGGGCGGCGGCGGCGAGGATGGCGCGTCGGGTCATGGCATTGCCTTTCTCGATGGTTCCGGTACGACGACGGGCTATGTTAACGGCATCGCGCCGATTCACGAAAAGGGGCGGATGTCTCTATTGGGACGGTTCTACAGAACCGGTCTATTCCGTGATCGGAGAGGTCCGCGCACCAGGTCTTGAATAGACCGGTTCTGTAGAACCGTCCCAATAGAGACATCCGCCCCTTTTCGTGACGCCGCGCGTTGACGGTGCGGGGGCCTTGCGGCATCATCGCCACCATCGGCGAGCCAGCGCCAAGTCGTTGATTTTTCTGGCTGACGCACCGGCTGCCGCCCCGCGGCGCCGCCACGCAAACCACGATCCCGGGAGACCTCCTCCATGCACGCCTCGACCGTCCTACGCGCGGCGACACTCGCCGTCGCGCTCGCCTTCGCCTCCGCCGCCGATGCCAAGACGCTTCGCTGGTCCAGCCAGGGCGACATCCTCACGATGGACCCGCACGCCCAGAACGAGGGGCTGAACAACTCGGTCTCGGACCACATCTACGAGCCGCTGGTCACGCGCGGCAAGGACCTGAAGATCGAGCCCTGCCTCGCCACGTCGTGGAAGGCCGTGAGCCCGACCGCCATGCAGTTCAAGCTGCGCCAGGGCGTGAAGTTCCACGACGGCACGCCGTTCACCGCAGAGGACGTGGTGTTCTCCATCGAGCGCGCGCTCGCCCCGACCTCCAATTTCTCGCCGTACATGCAGGGCATCACCGGCGCGCGCAAGGTGGACGAGCAGACCGTCGAGATCACCACGAAGGGCCCCAACCCCGTGATCCTGCCGCAGCTCACCGAGGTGCGCATGGTGAGCAAGGCGTGGGCCACGAAGCACAACGTGCTCAGGCCCCAGGACTACAAGAACAAGGAGGAGACCTACGCCTCCCGCAACGCCAACGGCACCGGCCCCTACGTGCTGAAGAGCCGCGAGGCCGACGTGAAGACGGTGCTCGTCCTCAACTCCAACTGGTGGGGGAAGATGGAAGGCAACGTGAACGAGATCATCTACCAGCCCATCAAGCAGGACGGCACGCGGCTGGCCGCCCTCCTTTCCGGCGAGGTCGATTTCGTCCTCGACCCGCCCCCGCAGGACATCCCGCGACTGAAGAAGGACCCCAAGATCAAGGTGGTCGAGGGCAACGAGAACCGCACCATCTTCTTCGGCTTCGACCAGTGGCGCGACGAATTGCAGTATTCGTCGGTCAAGGGGAAGAACCCCTTCAAGGACCAGCGCGTGCGCCAGGCCTTCCAGCTCGCCATAGACGTGAATGCGCTGAAGACCCAGGTGATGCGCGGGCTCGCCACGCCCACCGCGGTCATGTTCGCCCCGCAGGTCGACGGCTACGACAAGGCGCTCGACGCCGTGGTCAAGCCCGACCGCGAGCGCGCGAAGAAGCTGATGGCCGAGGCCGGCTATCCGCAGGGCTTCGAGGTGACGCTGGACTGCCCCAACAACCGCTACATCAACGACGAGAAGCTCTGCCAGGCCACCGCCGCGATGCTCGCGCAGGTGAACGTCAAGGTGCGGCTGAACTCGATGCCGCGCGCCACCTACTTCGCCAAGATCCAGAAGTTCGACACCAGCTTCTACATGCTGGGCTGGGGCGTGCCGACCTTCGACTCCCTCTACTCGCTGCAGAGCCTGCTGCGCACCGTGGGCCAGGGCGGCGACGGCAACTTCAACCTCGGCAAGTACTCCAACCCGAAGGTCGACGCCGCCATCGACGCGCTCAAGACCGAGACGGACCCCGCGAAGAGGAAGGCCCTCACCAGGGAGGCCCTCTCGATCCACAAGGCCGACGTGGGCCACATCCCGCTGCACCACCAGATGATCCCGTGGGCCATGCGCTCCAACATGAGCGTGGTGCACCGCGCCGACAACCGCCTGACGGCCAAGTGGGTGAAGATCAACTGAGCGCCTGAAAGCCCGCGCGAAGTCCCGCCGGCCCCGCCTCGCGCGGGGCCGGCTGCGTTATGCTCCCGCCCATGTCCCTGCCTCGCCTCCTCGCCGTAGCCCTCCTCGCCTGCCTGCCCGTGCTCGCCGCGGGCAAGACGCTTCGCTACGCGAGCCAGGACGACCCGCAGACGCTCGACCCGCACTCGGCCAACCTGCTGGCCACCTCGCGGCTCACGGCCAACGTGTACGAGCCGCTCGTCTGGCGCGACCGCGAGTGGAAGGTCATCCCCTGGCTCGCCACCTCGTGGACGCAGCCGAACGACCGCACGTGGCGGTTCAGGCTGCGCGAGGGCGTGAAGTTCCACGACGGCTCGCCCTTCACGGCCGACGACGTGGTGTTCTCCGTGGAGCGCGCGCTCTCGCCCACCTCGCAGCTCAAGGTGGCGCTGCAGGGCGTGGAGAAGGCCGTGAAGGTCGACGCCCTCACCGTCGAGCTCGTGATGCGCGAGCCCAACCCGGTGCTGCTGTCGCACATGACGAACTTCCGCATCATGAGCAAGGCGTGGGCCGAGAAGTTCGGCGCCCTGCGCCCGCAGGACTACACGGCCAAGGAGGACACCTACGCCGCGCGCAACGCCAACGGCACCGGCGCCTTCATGGTGAAGGAGCGCCAGA
This sequence comes from Lysobacter sp., assembly GCA_023700985.1. Taxonomy (GTDB): domain Bacteria; phylum Pseudomonadota; class Gammaproteobacteria; order Burkholderiales; family Usitatibacteraceae; genus FEB-7. The sequence continues at coordinate 4,981 of JAMPXV010000160.1, read as the reverse complement.
CGGACGTGCGCACCGTGCTCGTGGCGCACAGGGACTGGTGGGGCCACAAGGCGGGCAAGAACGAGGGCAACGTCACCGAGGTGGTGCTCCTGCCCATCAAGTCGAACGCCACGCGGCTCGCGGCCCTGCTCTCGGGGGAGGTCGACTTCGTGATCGACCCGCCCACCCAGGACGTGGCGCGGCTGCGCGCCGCCCCGGGGCTCAAGGTCCAGGAGGGCGGGGAGCTGCGCGTGCAGTACATCGCGTTCGACGTCTTCCGCGACGACCTCCTGTACGGGAAAGCCGGCGGGAAGAACCCGTTCAAGGACATCCGCGTGCGCCAGGCGGTCGCCCACGCCATCGATACCGAGGCCATCCGCTCGAAGGTGATGCGCGGCTACTCGCGCCCGCTGGGCTCGATCCTCACGCCGGGCGTGCAGGGCTACGCCGCGGACGCGGACAAGCGCCTGCCCCACGACCGCGAGCGCGCGAAGAGGCTGCTGGCCGAGGCGGGCTACCCCGACGGCTTCGAGGTGACGCTCGACGCGGGCAACGTCCAGCCGGCCGCCGACATCGCGCAGGCCGTGGCCGTGATGCTCTCGCAGGTGGGCATCAAGGTGCGGCCCAACATCGTGCCGCAGTCCAACTACTTCCCGAAGATCGAGAAGTACGACACCAGCTTCTACGTGCTTTCCTGGGGCGCGGGCGTGACCGCCGACGCGCTCTACACGCTGCAGGCCCTGCTGCACACCGTCAACAAGAAGGGCGAGGGCGACTTCAACATGGGCCGCTGGTCGAACGCGCGCATGGACGAGCTCATCCAGCAGCTGCAGGTCGAGAAGGACCAGGCGAAGCGCGACGCGATCACGCGCGAGGCGCTGCTGCTCGTGGGCCGGGATCTCCCGATCGTCACCATCCACCAGCCGCTCATCCCCTGGGCGATGAAGAAGAACGTGTCTGCGTGGTTCTCGCCGGTCAACACCGTGTACTTCTACAAGGTGAGGGTCGATTGATCGCCTTCGTCATCCGGCGCATGGCGCAGGGCGTCATCGTGATGCTCGTGGTGGGCTTCATCGCCTTCTCGCTCTTCAACTTCGTGGGCGACCCCGTCTCGCTCATGCTGCCGCCGGAGGCGACCCAGGCCGACCGGCAGGCGATGCGCGAGAACCTCGGCCTCGACAAGCCCTTCTACGTGCAGTTCGCCACCTTCGCGTCGAACGCGGTGCAGGGGAACTTCGGGATCTCGCTGCGGCTGGGGCGCCCGGTATCCACCCTCCTCGTGGAACGGCTGCCGGCCACGCTCGAGCTCGCCTTCGTGGCGGCCACCCTCGCGCTCGTGGTGGGCATCCCGCTGGGCGTCTACACGGGCCTGAACCGCAACTCCTGGCTCTCGCGCGTCTTCCTCACCGTCTCGCTCATCGGCGTGTCGCTGCCGACCTTCCTCATCGGCATCTTCCTCATCCTCATCTTCGCGGTGTGGCTGGGTTGGCTGCCCTCCTTCGGCCGCGGCGACACCGTGATGGTCGGCGGCTGGTCCACCGGGTTCCTCACCGGCTCGGGGCTCAAGGCGCTCATCCTGCCCTCGATCACGCTGGGGCTCTTCCAGCTCACGCTCATCATGCGGCTGGTGCGCAGCGAGATGCTGGAGGTGCTGCGCACGGACTACATCAAGTTCGCGCGCGCCCGCGGCCTCACGAACCGCGCCGTCAACTTCGGCCACGCGCTCCGGAACACCCTGGTGCCGGTGATCACGATCACGGGCCTGCAGCTGGGCGCCATCATCGCCTTCGCCATCATCACCGAGACGGTGTTCCAGTGGCCCGGCATGGGGCTCCTCTTCATCCAGGCGGTGCAGTTCGCCGACATCCCCGTGATGGCGGCCTACCTGTGCCTCATCGGCTTCATCTTCGTGGTGATCAACCTCGTGGTCGACATGCTCTACTACTTCGTGGACCCGAGGCTGCGCATCGACACCGGCGCGGCGGGGGGGCACTGATGGACGCGATCCGCCGGTTCTTGGACGGCGACGTCTTCTACAGCTTCAAGCGCTCGCCGCTCGTCATCACGGCGGCCGTGGTCTGCCTCGTGTGCATCGTCGCCGCCGTGGGTGCCGGGTGGCTCGCGCCGCACAACCCGTTCGACCTGAAGACGCTGAACCTGCTGGACGCGTTCACGCCCCCTGCATGGGCGGAGAACGGCAAGCCGGCGTACCTGCTGGGCACCGACGACCAGGGCCGCGACGTGCTCTCGACCATCATGTACGGTTCCCGCGTGTCCCTCATGGTGGGCTTCTTCGCGGTGATCCTCGCGATGGTGATCGGCATCGCCCTGGGGCTCGTCTCCGGGTACGTCGGGGGAAAGGTCGATGCCTTCATCATGCGCGTGGCCGACGTGCAGCTCTCGTTCCCGGCGATCCTCATCGCGCTCCTCATCGACGGCGTGGCCCGCGTCGCGCTGCCCAAGGACTCGCACGACACGCTGGCCCTCTACGTGCTCGTGCTCGCCATCGCCGCGTCGGGCTGGGTGCAGTACGCGCGCACGGTGCGCGGCTCGACGCTGGTGGAGCGGAACAAGGAATACGTGCAGGCCGCGCGCGTGATCGGCCGCCACCCCGTCGCCATCATGTTCTCGCACGTGCTCCCCAACGTGCTGGGGCCCGTGCTCGTGCTCGCGACGCTGCACATCGGCACCGCCATCATCACCGAGGCCACCCTCTCCTTCCTGGGCGTGGGCGTGCCGCCGACGCAGCCCTCGCTGGGCACACTGATCCGCATCGGCAACGACTTCCTCTTCTCCGGGGAATGGTGGATCACGGTGTTCCCCGGCGCCTGGCTCGTCGTCATGGTGCTCGCGATGAATCTCCTGGGCGACTGGCTGCGCGACGCCCTCAACCCGAAGCTGCGCTAGCGGAGGACTCCATGAAACCACTGCTTCCCGCGTTCCTGCTTCTCATCGCCCCGGCCGCCGCCGTGGCCGGCCCCTACGACCAGCCGTGGGCGGTCATCACCAACGACACGGCGCCCTCGTCCGACCCGAAGGTGCGCGCCGTGGCCGTGAGCCGCGTCGACGGCGAGATCGTGGTGAAGAGCCGCGCCACCGTGGGCCCGGGGCTGCGCGTGGTGACGGTGGACCTTCCGCCGCGCAAGGGCATGAGCCTCGGCACCCAGGAAAGCTTCGAGCTGAACGCGAACCCCTGCATGCGCTACGTCGTCGCGGCGCGCCCCGACGGCGACGCGGGGCAGGACTGGAAGCCCTTCGTCCGCTCCGCCGAGACGATCGGCGAATGCCTGGCGAAGTTCAGGGGCGGCACGGTGCCCAAGTGAGCGACGATACCCGCCGGAACTTCGCGAGCGGCACGCCGTGGGAGCCCGTCGTGGGCTACTCCCGCGCCGTGCGCTGCGGGCCGCACGTCTGGGTGGCCGGGACCACCTCCACCGACCCCGAGGGCAATCTCGTCGCCCCGGGCGACGCCTACGCGCAGACGATGCAGACGCTCAACAACATCGCCTTCGCGCTGGCCCGGGCCGGCGCCTCGATGCGAAACGTCGTGCGCACCCGCATCTACGTGACGGACATCACGCAGTGGGAGCGCATCGGCCGCGCGCACGGCGAGATCTTCGGCGACATCCGCCCCGCCTGCACGATGGTGCAGGTGAAGGCGCTGGTGGACCCGGACATGCTCGTGGAGATCGAGGCCGAGGCCTACGTCGACACGGGAAAGACCGCCGAGTGAGCCAGGCCCCATCCCCCCTCCTCGAGGTGCGCCACCTGCGCGTGGAGTTCAACACGCGCCGCGGCACCCTCGTGGCCATCGACGACGTGAGCTTCGCGATCGCGCCCGGCGAGGTGCTGGGCGTCGTCGGCGAGTCGGGGGCGGGGAAGTCGATCACCGGCACGGCGATCATCGGCCTGCTCGAGCCCCCGGGTCGCATCGCGGCGGGCGAGATCCGGCTGGAGGGCGAGCGCATCGACAACCTCCCGGCGGAGGCGATGCGGAAGATCCGCGGGCGAAGGATCGGCGCCATCTTCCAGGACCCGCTCACGTCTTTGAACCCCCTCTACACCGTTGGCCGGCAGATCACGGAAACGATCCAGACGCACCTGCCCATGAACGCGGCCGAGGCGCGCGCGCGGGCCGTCGACCTCCTGAAGGAAGTCGGCATCCCGGCGGCCGAGCGGCGCATCGACCACTATCCGCACCAGTTCTCCGGCGGCATGCGCCAGCGCGTGGTGATCGCGCTGGCCCTTTGCGCCAACCCCCGCCTCATCATCGCCGACGAGCCCACCACGGCGCTCGACGTCTCGATCCAGGCGCAGATCATCCAGCTCCTCAAGAGGCTCGGCCGGGAGCACGGCACGGCGGTGATGCTGGTCACGCACGACATGGGCGTGATCGCGGAAACCGCGGACCGCGTGGCGGTGATGTACGCGGGCAGGCTCGCGGAGATCGGCCCGGTCCAGGAGGTGATCCACAACCCGCAGCATCCCTACACGGCGGGGCTCATGGGGTCGATCCCGGCCATCGGCCAGGAGGTGGAGCGGCTGCCGCAGATCGAGGGGTCGATGCCGAGGCTCGACGCCATCCCGAAGGGGTGCGCGTTCAATCCGCGCTGCCCGAAGGTGTTCGATCGGTGCCGGGAAGAGCGGCCGGACCTGCTGCCTGCGGGGGCGACGCGCGCGGCCTGCTGGCTGCACGCTGGCAAGGCGGTGGACGCCGATGAACGCCGATGACCCGCCGATGAACGCCGATCTCAAGGCAAGGGAAAAGATGGCAGGGACGGAATCCAGGGTTCTGCTGGAGGTGAAGGACCTCGCGAGGAATTTCGACGTCTCGAAGCCGTGGCTCAACCGCGTGCTGGAGGGAGCGCCGCGGCAGATCCTGAAGGCGGTCGACGGCGTCTCCTTCGCGATCAACCGGGGCGAGACGCTCTCGCTCGTGGGGGAGTCGGGGTGCGGGAAGTCGACCGTGGCGCGGCTCATCTGCGGGCTGTACGCGCCGTCG
>JAMPXV010000159.1 GCA_023700985.1 Lysobacter sp. | reverse complement strand
CTCGTAGTCCGCCGCCTCCCCGCGGTCGATCTGGATCCACTCGCGCGTGCTCGCCATGCCGCCCGGCTGGAACGGGCCGACGCCCTCCCGCGAGAACTGCAGCTCGGTCGCGACGGCCACCGGCAGGCGCAGGCCCACGCCCTTGCCGCTGATGCACGCGAACATCCGGTCGCCGACGACATAGGCGTCCATGCCGCCGATCTTCTTCGCGCTCACGCCGGGGAGCTTGAGCAGCACGGCGTCGATCTGTGCCTTGCGGTCGATGCTGGGGGTGTCGGCAGCCACGGAATCGCCCGGTTCGTGAGGAAGGGGAAGACTGAATGATATACGCGGGCGAGGCGGCCACCGTACGGCACCGCACGGACTTCGCCCGCGGCGGCACCCATCATTCGGCCATGGAATCCATCGTCCTGGTGCTCGCCATGCTGCTTGCCGTGGTGGCCAGCGGATACCTGGCGCGCGTCCTGCCGGTCCCGGTTCCCCTGCCGCTGGTGCAGATCGCCATGGGCGCGATGATCGCCGGCGGGTTCAGGAGCGGCATCACGCTGGACCCCGAGGTGTTCTTCCTCCTGTTCCTGCCGCCGCTGCTGTTCATCGACGGCTGGCGGGTTCCCAACTACGGGCTGCTGCGCGACAAGGGCACCATCCTCGAGCTGGCGCTGGGCCTGGTGATCTTCACCGTGGTCGGCATGGGGTTCCTGATCCACTGGATGATCCCCGCCATGCCGCTGGCCGTGGCGTTCGCGCTGGCGGCCATCGTCTCTCCCACCGACGCGCTGGCCGTGTCCTCGATCGCGGCGCGCACGCCGCTGCCGAGGCGCCTGCTGCACATCCTGCAGGGCGAATCGCTGCTGAACGACGCCTCGGGCCTCGTCTGCTTCCGCTTCGCGGTGGCGGCGGCGATGACCGGCGCCTTCTCGCTGGGTACGGCGTCCCTCACCTTCCTCTGGATGTTCCTCGCCGGCGTGGCCATCGGGGTGGCCTTCACCCTGGGCGTGACGATGGCCCAGATGGCGCTCTCCGGGCGCATCGGCGAGGAAACCGGCTCGCCGATCCTCGTGAACCTGCTGCTGCCGTTCGGCGCCTACCTCCTGGCCGAGGAGCTCGGCGCATCCGGCATCCTCGCGGCGGTTTCCGCGGGCGTCACGATGAGCTACGTCGAGCTCACCGGCCGCGCCCCGCCCTCCACCCGCGTGGATCGCGCGGCGGTCTGGGACACGGCGCAGTTCGCGCTCAACGGCATCGTGTTCGTGCTGCTGGGCGAGCAGCTGCCCGGCATCCTTCGCGGCGCGGTGACCTCGGTGAGCCAGAGCGGGCAGATGAACCCCTGGTGGCTCGCGGCCTACGCCGTGGCGATCACGGTCGGGCTGGGAATGCTGCGCTTCGCCTGGGTCACGGTGTCGCTTCGCGTCAGCCACTTCGTGGCGCGCCGGCGCGGCGAGCCGGTGGAACCGCCGCACTGGCGCCTGGTGGTGGCGGCCACGCTCGCGGGCGTGCGCGGCGCGATCACCCTGGCCGGCGTGATGAGCCTGCCGCTGCTGCTGCCGGACGGCTCGCGCTTTCCGGCGCGGGAGCTGGCGGTGTTCCTGGCGACGGCGGTGATCCTGCTGTCGCTGCTGGTGGCGAGCATCGGGCTGCCGCGCGTGCTGAAGGGGCTGGAGCCTCCCGGCGAGCAGGCGGAGTCGCTGGCCGAGGAGCGCGCCCGGCGGGATGCCGCGCACGCGGCCATCGCCGCCGTGGAGATCGGCGTGCACGACCCGTCGGTGATGCCGGCCGACGCCGACGCGCACGCAAGTGCCGCGGCGCGGGTGATCGCCCGATACCAGCGCCGGCTCGACGGCGGCATGCCCGCCGGCGCCACCGCCGAGCAGCGGCGCAGGGCCAACCAGGCGGAGCAGGCGCTGCTCCTCGCCGGCCTGCACGCGGAACGCGAGGAGATCTTCCGGCTGGCGCGGGAATCGCGCATCTCGGACGAGACCTCGCGGAAGCTCGTGCGCGAGGTGGACCTCGTCGAGGCGCGGTACCGCCATGCATGAATCGATCCACGAACCAGGTTCCATGAGGGGTGCGGCAACATGGCGCGCGAGCCGCCCCCGCATGTCTTCGGCGCACAGTCCCCATCGCTGCGCCCCGCATCGCCCGCGCCGTCACGAAGGAGTCACGCCATGTCCGTTGCCCGCGTTTCCGAAGTCATCGCCAGGAGCAAGAAGAGTTTCGACGACGCCCTGAAGCAGGGGGTGGACCGCGCCCACAAGACGCTCAAGAACGTGAGGAGCGTCTGGATCCACGACCAGTCCGTGGAAATCGAGAACGGCAAGATCGTCGCCTACAAGCTGTCCCTGAAAGTGACTTTCGTCCTGAAGGATTGACGCCCGGGCCGGCCACCACGCGCGCGAGCGCGCGTGGCCCGGCCCTTCCCCGGCCCCGTCGTCATGGCGGGGCCTCTTTTTCTTCCCCGCACCCAGGAACCGAGAACCCCATGAAAACTCCGCTCAAGTCATCCCCCGCTTCCGCCGGCACTGCCTGCCGGCCATCCGGCCTCCCGATGAGGCACCTGATCCGCAGCGCCGCCGCGGCCGCGACGTGCGCCCTCGCCGCGACGCTCGCCATTGCTGCGCCTCCCGCGCCCGTGGAACACGTCGGCATCAATGCGGAACGGGGAGACCCCGCGCGCTGGTACGTGCCCGCCGACACGCCCCGCCTCCTGTACGAAACGCAGGTGAAGGAGGCGGGCGCTGCCCTGGGCGAGCAACTGAAGGAGTGCAGGGCGCTTCAGGCCGGTCGCAGCGACTGCATCGCGCAGGCGAAGGCGCAGCACCGTCGCGACCTGGACGACGCGCGCAGCCTCCTCGCGCGCAGCCAGGGCGGCGCCGTTCGCAACAGGTGACCGGCAACGCCGAACCCCGCCGCAGGAGCCGGCCCGTGGGTCGGGTGCCGCGAGGAGGCGGATCGGGGGATACTGCCCGTATAGTTCCTCCTTCGGACACGCTCTCCCCGCAACCCAAGATGACTTCCGCCCTGGCCAGCACCTGGCGGCGCCTGAAAGGCAGCGCCAACCGCCGGCCCGCCCTGGAGGCCCTGCCCTGCATCCCGATGTCGGCCGGCCGCGTCGCGACTCTCGACGGCCCGGCCGAGTTTCGCGTGACGCTCCTGGACCTCATCGCCCGCGCCCGCGAGCGGATCCTCATCACGACGCTCTACCTGCAGGATGACGAGGCGGGGCGCGAGGTGCTCTCGGCGCTTTATGCCGCCAAGGCAGCGCGGCCGGAACTGGAGATAGCCGTCTTCGTCGACTGGCACCGGGCGCAGCGCGGGCTCATCGGCACCGCGAAGAGCGCGGGCAACGCGACCCTGTACCGGGACATCGCCCGCCGCCTGGGCCCGGGCGTTCCCATCTACGGCGTGCCCGTGCAGACCCGCGAGATGCTGGGCGTCCTGCACCTGAAAGGCTTCGTCCTCGACGACACGGTGCTCTACAGCGGCGCGAGCCTGAACGACGTCTACCTGCATCGCCACGAGCGCTACCGGCTGGACCGCTACCACGTGCTGCGCGACCGGCACCTGGCCGACAGCCTCGCGGGACTCCTGCTCCACGTCGTGCGACCCAGCCCGGCGGTGCACGCGCTGGACACGGAAGCCGTGCCGAAGTCCGCCTCGCTGCGCCCCGCCATCGCGCGCTTCCGCCGCGACGTGGCGAAGGCCCGCTACCACATGGCCGAGGGAACGATCCGCGACGGGGAAGTGGGCATCACGCCGCTGCTGGGCCTGGGCGCCAGGGACAACGAGCTCAATGCCGTCGTGCTGGACCTCATCCGGCAAGCGCGGCACCACCTCGTCGTCTTCACGCCCTACTTCAACCTGCCCGGGCCCGTGCGCCGCGCCATCGACGCGAAGCTGAAGGAGGGACGCAAGGTCACCATCGTCGTGGGCGACAAGATCGCCAACGACTTCTACATCCCGCCCGAGGAGCCGTTCAAGTCGATCGGCGCCGTGCCCTACCTCTACGAGGGGAACCTGCGCCGCTACTGCCGCGCGCGCCAGGGCTTCATCGACCGGGGGCTCCTGAACCTGCACCTGTGGCGCCACGGCGACCACACGTTCCACCTCAAGGGGCTGATGGTGGACGAGGACTACTCGCTCCTCACCGGCAACAACATCAACCCGCGGGCCTGGCGCATGGACCTGGAGAACGGCCTGCTCATCCACGATCCGCATGGGCTGCTGGCGGCGCAGAACCGCGAGGAACTGGCGCGGGTGATGGCGCACGCCCCGCGGCTGGAGCACTACAAGTCGATCGAGACCGTCGAAAGCTACCCCGCGCCCGCCAGGCGGCTGTTGAAGCGGCTGGCGCACGCGCGGGTGGACCGCCTCGTGAACCAGGTGCTCTGAGGGGACGGGCCGCCGGGCCCGCCCGCCAGGACGCGGCGACGCGTCAGCCGCGCAGCCGTTCCTGCTTCTTGAGCTTCTTGGCTTCCTTCTTTTCCTTGGGAGTCTTCAGCGGCTCCTTCTTGACCATCTTCTTCGTGTCCTTGTCCTTGCTGTGGCTCATGGTCCTGCCTTCCCTTTCTGGAGGGTGGAAACCTGCGGGGATCAAGCACGCATAGCTTACTCAGAAAAGGGCGCCCGCAACACGCCCGCCCCTCAGAGCCCCAGCTGGTGGAAGAAGTCGTTCCCCTTGTCGTCCACGAGGATGAACGCCGGGAAGTTCTCCACCTCGATCCTCCAGACCGCCTCCATCCCCAGTTCCGGGAAGTCGATGCACTCGACCTTCCTGATGTTCTCGTCCGCCAGCACCGCGGCGGGGCCGCCGATGGAGCCGAGGTAGAACCCGCCGTACTTCCTGCAGGCGTCGGTCACCTGCTGGGAGCGGTTGCCCTTGGCGATCATGATCATGCTGGCGCCCTTGCCCTGCAGGAGATCGACGTAGGAGTCCATGCGGCCGGCGGTCGTCGGGCCGAAGGAACCGGAGGCCTTGCCCTTCGGCGTCTTGGCCGGGCCGGCGTAGTAGATCGGGTGCTTGAGCAGGTACTCCGGCACGGGCTTGCCGGCGTCGATGAGCTCCTTGAACTTCGCGTGCGCGATGTCGCGCCCGACGACGATGGCGCCGTTCAGCAGGAGCGGGGTCGAGACCGGGTGCTTCGACAGCTCGGCGAGAATCGCCTTCATCGGCTGGTTCAGGTCGATGGGCACGCCGATCGCCTTCTTGCCCCGGTACTCCTCCGGGATGAGGCGGCCCGGATCGTGGTCGAGTTCCTCGACGAAGAGGCCCTCCCGGGTGATCTTCGCCTTGACGTTGCGGTCGGCCGAGCACGATACGGCCATGCCGACCGGGCACGAGGCGCCGTGCCGCGGGAGGCGAATGACCCGGATGTCGTGCGCGAAGTACTTGCCGCCGAACTGGGCGCCGATGCCGAGCTTGCAGGCCTCGTCGAAGAGCTTCTGCTCCAGCTCCAGGTCGCGGAACGCCTGGCCGTGCTCGTTGCCCTGCGTGGGAAGCTCGTCGTAATACCGGGCGGAGGCGAGCTTGACCGCCTTGAGGCACGCGTCGGCGCTGGTTCCGCCGACGACGACGGCGATGTGGTACGGCGGGCAGGCGGCGGTGCCGAGGTACTTCATCTTGCCGACCAGGAATTTCACGATGCCCTCGGGGGTCAGCAGCGCCTTCGTCTCCTGGTAGAGGGCGGTCTTGTTGGCCGAGCCGCCGCCCTTCGCCATGAAGAGGAACTTGTAGGCATCCCCGTCCACCGCCTGGATGTCGATCTGGGCCGGCAGGTTGGTGCCCGTGTTGACCTCCCGGTACATGTCGAGCGCCACGGTCTGGGAGTAGCGCAGGTTCTCCCCGGTGTAGGTCTTGTACACCCCCTTCGCGAGCGCCTCCTCGTCCCCGCCGCCGGTCCAGACCTGCTGGCCCTTCCTGGCGATGACCATGGCGGTGCCCGTGTCCTGGCACACCGGAAGCTCGCCCCGCGCGGAGATCTCGGCATTGCGCAGCAGCGTCACGGCCACGCCCTTGTCGTTCTGCGAGGCCTGCGGGTCGCTGAGGATCCTGCCCACGGACTCGTTGTGCTCCGCGCGCAGCAGGAAGGAGATGTCGCGCATCGCCTCGTTGGCCAGCACCGTGAGCGCCTCGCGATCGACCATGACGACCTCCCGGCCTTCGAAGGACTTCACGGAGACGTACTTCTCCGACCCCTCGAGCCTGCGGTAGCGGGTCCGGTCAGCGGCCAGCGGGAAGGGTTCCTGGTAGACGAACGGCTTGGTTGCCATGGACGGGGCTCCTCGAATCGATGCCATTGCGATGGGGCGATTCTGGCGCAGCTCCCCTCCTGCCCATATGATTCAGAGCAAAGCCCACCGGAAAGCCGGCGCCATGCCCCGCAGCATCCCCCCCGCCATCTGGGCGCTCGGATTCGTGAGCCTCCTGATGGACGTGTCGTCCGAGCTGATCCACAGCCTGCTGCCGGTGTTCATGGTGACGGCGCTCGGCGCGAGCGCGCTCACCGTCGGGCTCATCGAGGGGGCCGCCGAAGCCACCGCGCACATCGTGAAGGTCTTCTCCGGCGCCCTCAGCGACTACTGGGGCAGGCGCAAGCCGCTCGCGGTGCTCGGCTACGGCCTGGGGGCGCTCTCCAAGCCCCTGTTCGCCCTGGCGCCGGGCATCGGCCTGGTGGTCGCCGCGCGCCTGATCGACCGGGTCGGCAAGGGCATTCGCGGCGCACCTCGCGATGCGCTGGTCGCGGACATCGCGCCACCCGAAGTGCGCGGGGCCGCGTTCGGGTTGCGCCAGTCGCTCGATACCGTCGGCGCCTTCCTGGGGCCGCTGCTCGCGATGGGGCTGATGATCCTGTGGGCGAACGACTTCCGGGCGGTGTTCTGGGTCGCGGTCATCCCCGCGTTCCTTTCGGTCGCGCTGCTCTTTTTCGGCGTCCGGGAGCCCGAGCGGGCCGCGAGCACGGTTCGCGTGAACCCCATCCGGCGGGAAAACCTGGCGCGCCTCACCGCCGCGTACTGGTGGGTGGTCGGCATCGGCGCGATCTTCACGCTGGCACGCTTCAGCGAGGCCTTCCTGGTGCTTCGGGCCGCGCAGGGAGGGCTTCCCATCGCGCTGACACCCCTGGTCCTCGTGGCCATGAACGTCGTCTACGCCCTCGCCGCCTACCCGTTCGGCCGGCTATCGGATCGCATGAGCCACGAAAAGCTGCTGGTGCTGGGATTGCTCCTGCTGATCGCGGCCGATGCCGCGCTGGCGTGGAGCGATCATTGGACCTGGGTGTGGGCCGGCATCACGCTGTGGGGGCTGCACATGGGCGCCACCCAGGGGCTGCTCGCCACCATGGTCGCCGACACCGCGCCGCCGGACCTTCGCGGCACGGCCTACGGCTTCTTCAACCTCGTGTGCGGCCTCGCCATGCTCGTGGCGAGCGGCCTGGCCGGCCTGCTCTGGGACCGGCTCGGCGCCTCGGCGACGTTCATCGCCGGAGCGGCGTTCTGCGTGGCCGCCCTGGTGGCGATCGGGTTCAGGCGAAACGCGATGCCTTGAGCCCGGCCGGGCCGATTGCACGTGATCGTTCGCGGCCCATCGCGGTGCACGCGCCACCTTGTGGCGCACATTCCGCACCAGTATAGTGCGTCGACACCCTGGCAGGGCCCGATATGGCCGTGCCGTGCGGTGGCCCGCCGTTTGCTTCATGTGGTCAACCCTGCG
>JAMPXV010000158.1 GCA_023700985.1 Lysobacter sp. | reverse complement strand
TCGCGCCACCGGCGGCGCAGGAAGCCGTCCGCCTTGGGCGCGTAGTGGTAGAAGGAATAGCCGAGCGGCCTCAACCGGGCCAGCACGCCCTTGCGCTCGGCGTGGGTCCAGGGGACTCCGAAGTAGCCTTCGATGATGCCGAGTTCGGGAATCATGTCGTGGAGACTACGCGACTCCCGCTTTCCGCGGCAGGGCTAGAACACCAGGACCTTGTCGGCCTGGATGGTCCATTCCGCGAGCTGAGCCATCGTGCCCCGCCTGGCACCCTCGAGGAACTCGGCTTCCGCCATTCCGCGAGCGTCCATGCAGGTGCCGCACAGTCCCACCTCCCCCTTGCGCAACACCTTTCCCAGCATGATCTGCACGTTGTAGTAGCCCTCGGGGACCTTCTGGCCGGCCTTGGCGCAGCCGACCGCGTCGGCCATGAGGAAGACGCGCACCTGCTCGCCCTCCTTCCCGGACAAGGCGCCCGCGAGGCGCAGCGCGTTGTAGGCCCGCTCGTTGCCGTAGGGAGCGTCGTTGATGATGAAGAGCGTCGAGCTCACGTCAATTCTCCCTGCCCTGTTGCGTGGACGAAGCCGGGCGCGAAGGGGATCGCCAGCATGCCGGGGAGCGTCACCGCGCGGTCGTCGCCGGTGATGCCCGCCACGCCGATCCGCATCCGCTCCTGCGGCAGGCTCGCCTCGGCCCGGTAGGTGCCGAAGAGCCGGTCCCACCAGGCCAGGTTGAAGCCGTAGTTGCTGTTCGTCTCCGCCATCTCCATCGAGTGGTGGATCCGGTGCATGTCTGGCGTCACGATGACCCGCCGGAGCGCCCGGTCCACCCCTTCGGGGATCGCCACGTTGCCGTGATTGAACATGGCGCAGGCGTTGAGCAGGACCTCGAAGACGAGCACGGCGATAGCTGGCGCACCGAGGACCGAGATCGCGGCGAGCTTCACCAGCATCGAGAGGACGATTTCGACGGGATGGAAGCGGGCGCCCGTGGTCACGTCGAAGTCCGGGTCGGCGTGGTGGACACGATGCAGTCGCCAGAGGGCCGGAACGGCATGGAACATCACGTGCTGGAGGTAGATGGCGAGGTCCAGCGCGAGAAGCGAGAGGCCGAAAGCGACCCAGAACGGGATGTCGAACGCGTTGAGGAGCCCCCAGCCACGCTCGGCCGCGATGGCGGCGAAGCCGACCGCCGCCACCGGGAAGGCGAGCCGCACCACCACCACGTTCAGCGCCACGAGCCCCAGGTTGCCCGACCAGCGCACGCGACGCGTGTGGAGGCGCTCTCGCCTCGGCGCCAGCACCTCCCAGGCAGCCATCGCCGCGAGCACGCCGACGAATGCGCCCAGGCGCACCAGCAGTTCCCAGTCCCCGATTCCGGTCGGTTGCATGGCGTCTCCTCCGCTACCATGGAGGCATCCCGCGCCCCCTTGCTCAACTAGTTAGTTGAATAGTAGATTATATGCCCCAATCCGCCAAGTCAAGCGAAGCCATGAAGTCGACCCTGTACCAGCACATCGCCCGGGTGGCGGCGGCGCTTGCGAGCGAATCGCGCCTGGCGTTGCTGGAGTACGTGGCACAGGGGGAGCGCAGCGTGGAGACGCTCGCGACCATGACGGGGCTGTCGATGGCCAACTGCTCCAAGCACCTGCAGGCCCTGCGCGCCGCCGGCCTCGTGCACGCCCGCAAGGAGGGCCTGCGGGTCTACTACGGCCTGGCCGGCGACGACGTGGTGGCGCTCTACTCGGCGCTGCACCACGTGGCCGAGAACCGGGTGGCGGAAGTCGAGAAGCTCGTCCGCACCTGGCTTCGCCACAAGGACGAGATGGAGCCCGTGCCCCCGGCCGAGCTCCTGGAGCGGGCCGCCAAGGGCCTGGTGGTCGTGATCGACGTGCGTCCTCCCGAGGAGTACGCCGCGGGACACGTGCCCGGCGCCATCAACGTGCCCATCGACCAGCTCGAATCGCGCCTGGCGAAGTTCCCGAAGCGCAAGGAGGTGGTCGCGTACTGCCGGGGCCCCTACTGCCTGATGTCGTTCGATGCGGTTCGCACGCTGCGCGAGCGCGGCATCAAGGCACGCAGGCTCGAGGATGGCTTTCCGGAGTGGCGGGCGGCGGGCCTGCCCGTCGAAAGATAGCGTTCGCCTGCCTTGCGGAGGCGGACCCTACCGCCCGTCGAGGACCTCCAGCACCAGCGCCCGCGCATCCACCCGCGCCCCGATGCGCGCCAGCAGCAGGAAATTGCCCACGAGCTTGCGGTGCAGGAAGATCGTCTCGGGGGGCGGGGCGCGCACGAGGCCCTGCCGGAACGCGAGGTCGTAACCCAGGTCGCGCACGCGGGCCGGGAGATCGGAGCCCTGGAAGTCGTAGCGGCCGCGGTGCCGCAGCGGCTCGCAGACGAGGAAGACGATGTCCGTCACGGCATCGAGCCGCTCGGGCGAATCGTCGCGACCCACATAGCCGATGCTGATGGCCTCCTGCGCGACGGCTTCCCGGTCGCCCTCGATGACGGCGCGCGTGATGCGCACGTAGTTCTGCACGAACGGCCGCGGAAAGCGCATCGTCGCGCCGAAGTCGAGGAGCACCACCCGCCCGCTCTCCGGCTGGTACAGGTAGTTGGCGAAGTTGGGGTCGGTCTGCATGACGCGGAACTCGAAGAGCTCGCGGAAGAGCAGGCGCTCGAGCAAGGTGCCGACCGCGTCCCGCTTCGACTGCGACGCCGAGGCGAGCGACTCGAGCGGCTCGCCCTCCACGAAATCCATGGCCATGACGCGCGGCGTCGTGAGGTCCCAGTGCACGCGCGGCACCAGCAACCCCGGCTCGCCGGCCACGAGCTTCGCGTAGCGCTCGAGGAAGCGGCTCTCGGCCTCGTAGTCGGCCTCCTGCGCGAGCTGGCGCTTGGCCTCGGCCGCCATGCCGGCCACGTCGATGCCCAGCGGCAACAGGTTGAAGAGGCGCAGCAGCACGGCCACGTTGTCCACGTCGCTCGCGATGGAGCGGGCGACGCCGGGGTACTGGATCTTGAGCGCGAGGACGCGCCCGTCCGAGGCGGTCGCGCGGTGCACCTGCCCGATCGAGGCGGCGGCCACGGGCTCCCACTCGAAGTGCGCGAAGCGCTTCTCCCAGCCCTTGCCGTACTCGCGGCCAAGCACGCGGCGGATCTGCTCCACGGGCATGGGCGCTGCCTGCGAACGCAGCACGGAGAGCGCCTGGGCGAACTCCGGCGGCAGGACGTCATCGCCCTGCAGCGACACGAGCTGGCCGATCTTCATGGCCGCGCCGCGCAGCCTCGCGAGCCGGGCCGCCAGCCGCTTCGCGTTGGGCGCGGAGAGGAGCGCCGTTCCGAACTCGGCCGCCTCCCCGCGCGCGAGGCGGCGGAACCCTTCCGCGGCGGCACCGAAGGCGAGCTCCCCCGCCGCCACGCCGATCCGGGCAAGGCGTTCGAGGCGGGACTGGGGGATGGGTGATGCGGGCGGCTTTCGGGGCATTACCGGAGAGTCGCCCATCGCCCATGGCAAGACAAGCTCCCTTCCGTCGTACTTCGCCAGGATGGATCGTGACCTCGCGCGGCGCTTGGTAGACTCGTGCGATCGATGGAGAACATCGGGCGACGCTCGACCATGACCTGGGATCAACCGGACCCGTTTACCCTGCCGCTCGCCGCGACGGCGGACGACATCGACGGCCTCGACCACACCAACAACGGCACCTACGTCCGCTGGTGCGAGCAGGTCGCCTGGGCGCACTCCGAATCGCTGGGCCTGGCCGTGGCGGACTACCGGCGCCTGGACCGCGCCATGGCGATCCGGCGGGCCGAGTACGACTACCTGCTGCCGACGCAACTCGGCGATCGCCTCACCCTGGGCACCTGGATTTTCGCCGGCGACGGCAAGCTCACTTTGGAGCGCCGCTTCCAGTTGCTTCGCGACAGCGACCAGGCCACCGTCCTGCGCGGGCGCTGGGAACTGGTGTGCATCGAGGTCAGCAGCGGGCGGGCGAGGAGGATGCCGCCGGAATTCCTCCGGGCCTACTTGCCGGTCGTGCACGACCCGGGCCGCTGAGCGGTTCAGAACGGCGCGTCACACTGCCAGGTGAGTGGACGCCCGTCGGCCGGGTGGGCGAGCGCGAGCCGTTCGGCGTGCAGCAACAGTCGCGGCGCGGCGCCGGCGACCGGCTCCGGCGCGTAGAGCGCATCGCCGACGATTGCGTGGCCGATGGCGGCCAGGTGCACGCGCAGCTGGTGCGAGCGTCCGGTGACCGGCTGCAGTTCGAGCCGCGTGCAATTCCCGGGAGCACAGGGGCCGTCGTCCGCCGTCCGCCAGCGCGTGAGGCTGGGACGGCCATTCACCGCATCGACCTTCTGCCGCGGACGCGCGGGCCAGTCGGCCGCCAGGGGAAGGTCGATCTCCGCCCAGCCCTCGCCGTCTGCCCTCTCGGCCTGCGGCTTTCCAGCCACGACCGCCACGTAGCGCTTGTCGACTGCCCGTTCGGCGAAGGCAAGCGACAACAGGCGTTGCGCCTGCGCGCCGCGGGCGAAGACCATGAGGCCGGAGGTGGCCATGTCCAGGCGGTGAACCACCATCGCGTCGGGCCAGCGCCGGCACAGGCGCGCATGCAGGCAGTCCTCGCCGGCAGGCCCGCGGCCGGCCACCGACAGCATCCCGGCGGGCTTGTCGACCACCAGGAGCCACTTGTCGACATGCAGGACCGGGGGCAATTCGCTCACCTCACCACCCTACCAGAGGCGCGCGGGTCAAGCTGCAGTCCTGGGTAAGACGCAGCGGATGGACTACTCCCCTCATCGCCGACCCTTCTCCCGGAGGGAGAAGGGAGCACTTCCCTCCCCTCTCCCAAGGGAGAGGGGTCGGGGGTGAGGGTGATTACGGTGATGGGTACTCGGGATAGGCGGGCAGCCCGTCGTCGGCACAGGACCAGTCCGCGCGGAACCCGCTGAAGATTCGCGCCTGCGGCTTGATCGGCACGTCGTCGTCGAGGGACCCGGCCGGGATCAGCACGACGTCGGTGCCGGGCGCCTGGCGCGGCAGGCGCCCGCCGCACGTGGCGCAGAACTGGTTGGTGAAGCGCTTGGCCTCCGGCAGCTTGAACGAGCGGACCTGATCCTCGCCCTGGAGCCAGCGCAGTTCGCCCGGCTGCAGGAACAGGTTGGAGGCGTGCCCCGTGCCCGAGGCCTTGCGGCATCGCGAGCAATGGCAATGGAGGAAGCGCGTCGGCTCGCCGGTGACCTGGTACTTCACGGCACCGCACAGGCAACTGCCCTTCAGGGTGGTCTGGGTCATGGCGTTCCCCGATTCGAAGATCGGGAAACAGGATACGAGAGTCCCCGGGGGAAGGGAAACACCTGCGCGCCCGGACGGAAGCCCTTACCGGCCCGAAGGAGACATGCAGGCGAATGGATCGGCATGCTTGCCAGGCGAAGCCCGGCAAGAGCCGACAATGCGTTCGAGGCCCTGAACGTCGAGGATGGAGATTTCCCTCTGCCGCACCTCGATCAACCCTTCCCTGTCGAGTGCGGAGAAATGCCGGCTCACCGTCTCGAGGCTGAGGCCGAGGTAGCTTCCGATTTCGCTGCGCGTCATGCACAGGCGGAACGCGACTCCGGAGTAGCCGCGGCTCAGGAATCGCCTGGAAACGTTGAGGAGAAAATCGACGAGGCGCTCCCTGGCGCCCATCGTGCCCAGCATCATCATGGCGACCTGGTTGCGCGCGATCTCGTTGCCGAGTGCGGAGAGCAAGCGGTGATGCAGCGAAGGAACTTCCCTTGCCATCGACTGGATGACTCCATGCGGCATTGCCCAGACGTTGCTGTCCACCAGCGCCATCGCGCTCACGGTGTAGCAACCGTTCCCCAGTCCGTCCATGCCGAGAAGTTCGTCCGGCATGAAGAACCCCGTGACCTGCTCGCGGCCATTTCCGTCCGCGAAGGTCGTC
Source organism: Lysobacter sp. (assembly GCA_023700985.1). Classification (GTDB taxonomy): domain Bacteria; phylum Pseudomonadota; class Gammaproteobacteria; order Burkholderiales; family Usitatibacteraceae; genus FEB-7. Next base: position 1,773 of record JAMPXV010000158.1, on the reverse strand, counting down.
TTGAAGAGGCCGCTGTGGATGGAATAGATGCAATTGCACTTGTCGCCCGGGCCGAACAGGCGCTCGCCCGCCCTGAGGACACGGCGTGCGAAGACGACGTTCTCGAATTGTTCGAGGTCCCCGGCGGGCAGCCCCGCCGTAAGGCCCGTTGCATGGATGCCGGATTTCAGGCGGCGACGCTCGGCGCTGCGCGCGACGAAGGAAGCCGCCGCCTGGCGCGGGGCCTGGGGTTCCGCTCGACGCCTCACCGACATGTTCGAACTCAAGATGCCCTCTCTTCCTGCCTCGGGTGTAACAAGATTCAAGACATCCGTTCGCCGGGAAACGTCGAGCCGACCCGACAATGCGTTTGGCCGTCGAGGGCCGTCTGTTCGCTACCGCACCCTGTGCGCGGGGCCGACCCAGGCGATCGCCTCCTCCCGGATCCACCCCGTCGGCGCACGGAGCCATCGAATCGTCGTCACCGCCGTCGCCGTCCACAAGAGCGAGCGCTCACCGTACGAATTTCGCTGCCGGATCATTGCCTTGCAAGGCCCGCACGGTCATGGTGCGGCGCACAACAAATAGGGAAACTTTAGAGTAATTCCTCCTATGTCTCACCGTATAATGGCGACCTTTTGTGCAGCGCAGCATCGCCGTGCTTTCCCGGTCGAGCGCGCATTCCAAGGAGGTGTCCATTGCAAGCCCGAATCTGGACTTGGTGGGAGAGTCTTGTCGTCGCGGTTGCCCTGGTGGGCGTTGCCCTCACGGCAGCGCCGGTGGTCGCCATAGAAGCGTCCGGCATGGTCGCCGCAAGCCGGGAGACCCTGTCCATCGCGCAGTCCGCGCACGTGCAGTCCCGCGCCGCATCGCCGCAAGCGGCAAGGCCGGACCTCGACCTGCCCGCCGAGGCGACCGTTCGCAGGTTCGCCCCCATCGTCGCGCGCGCTGCTCGCGTGCATGGCGTCGATGAAGCGCTGGTTCACGCGGTGATCTTCGCCGAGTCCTCCTACGACCCGGACGCGATCTCGCCCGCCGGCGCCTCGGGCCTCATGCAGCTCATGCCCGCGACGGCCGCGCACTACGGGGTTCGCGACCTCTTCGACCCGGCGCAGAACGTGGGCGGCGGCGTGCGACTTCTTCGCGACCTGCTCAAGCGGTTCGACGGCAACGTCGAACTGGCGCTTGCCGCCTACAACGCGGGGGCGTACGCGGTGGTCCGCGCGGGCAACCGAGTGCCGCCGCATCCCGAGACCGCTGCCTACGTGCCGAAGGTCATCGACTACTACCGTCACTTCCAGGCGCAGAACGGCTGACCTCTCCCCGGGCGTCGCAGCGGTGCGGGGCTCGTGCCCGCGCCAGTTCATTCGTTGACACCGCAATGAACTAATGTTAACTAGCCTGCAAGTTCGCACGGCCAGGGAAACCCGGCACGGCGCCGAACATCGGCGCCGTACGCGAAGGGGAGCGGGCCATGAAGATCCTGTGCATCCACGGCGTCGGCCACCGGGACGCCGTCGACCCTGAGGCGGCAGCCGAAAACTGGAGGCACGACTGGGAAGGCGCGGTCTCCCAGGGCCTTCGCAAGTGGAATGCAGCCGCGACCCCGGAATTCCGGTTCCCCGTCTACGACCCGCTCTTCGAAGCCGCGCCGCTGAAGGCCGCGACCGTCATCGAGGCGCTGGGGCGCCTGGCCGCGAGCGGGCTCTTCTACGGCGTGGTCGACATGTTCCGCAGCCGGCGCGGGATCGGCGACATGATGGACAGCGTGCGCTGGACGGCCGGCATGGTGGC
>JAMPXV010000157.1 GCA_023700985.1 Lysobacter sp. | reverse complement strand
TCCCTGGCGAGCGACGCCGGCCCGACGACGCCGACGGTGAACGCGAACTGGTCGGTCTGCCCGGCGGACTCCACGCCCAGCCCGATCGTCGCGTAGAGCCACCCCGCGTAGGGCCGGTCGCCGGGGGCGGGAACGGCGAGCGTGATGTCCTTGGGCGTGTACATGTTCTGCCCGACGATGTAGCCGTGCCGGATCTCGCCGATCTCGGGAAACCACGGCACGCTGCGGGCGATCCGCACGGCCCAGTCCGGCGCGGGCTCGGGGCTCGCCACCCAGGCCATCGCCACGCCGCTGGTGTAGTTGTCGTCCGAGCCGTAGAAAAGGTCGTTCTCGACGAGGAGGCTCCACACGCCCGTCCTCGGCACCTCGTCGGCGGCGGCCGGAAGCGCGGCCCCTAGCGCCGCCGCGAGGGCCAGGCCGACGGCGCGCTGCACGCCATGGTTGCGGAACATCCCCGGGCCGGTCACGGCTCGCGCTTCGGGATGAGCATCCTTCTCGCGCCCCAGGGCGCATGATTCCGGCTTGGCATCGCTTCAGGATACGGTGCAGTGGCAACCGGGGCAATCTCGCCGAACTACCCGGCGCGGGGGGCGTCTCACGATTGACCGGCGTCAAGGAGGGGCCGGGTCGCGGGGATAGGGTGAAAGTGTGGCTGTATCCCGTAGTACCACAAAGCAACGGGAGGTAAGAACGCCATGCAAGGCAATCTGCAGATCACGTTCAGGGACATGCCGCCGTCGGAGGCCCTCGAGGCCCGCATCCGGGAAAAGGTGGCCAAGCTCGAGCAGTTCCATCCCAACATCACCAGCTGCCGGGTCACGGTCGAGGAGGCGCACCGGCACCAGCAGCAGGGGCGGCACTTCGGCGTGCGCGTCGAGGTGCACGTGCCCGGGCACGATGCCATCGTGTCGAGGTTCCATCACCACGAGGACCCGTATGTCGCCGTGCGCGACGCCATCGGCGCCGTGCGTCGCCGGGTCGAGGAGACCTGGCGCGAGACGCGCGGCGAGGTGAAGGTCCACGCGACGCCGCAACACGGCAAGGTCGCGCGCGTCATGGCCGAGGAGGGCTTCGGCTTCATCGAGTCGTCCGACGGCCGCGAGTTCTACTTCAGCCGCGAGAACGTCGTCCACCCGAGCTTCGACCAGCTCGGCCCCGGCGTCGACGTGCAGTTCTTCGAGGAAATGGCGGGCGAAGGCTCGCAGGCGCGGCGCGTGAGCGCCGGCCGGCACGGCTTCTAGCCCGTTTCCCACCCACCCTCACCCCGGCCCTCTCCCAAGGGAGAGGGAGCAAAGGTCTCCCCTCTCCCGCTTGCGGGAGAGGGGCCGGGGGTGAGGGCCACGGTGAGGGCGAAGTTGACCCGGGTCAAACGTATCCCACCCTCCCGGGGTAGCTTGGAATGGCAAGGAGGCAAATGCCGTGGGCGCCAAGCAGGTCGTTTTCGGTGACGCGGCCCGGGCGAAGATCGTCTCGGGCGTGAACCAGTTGGCGCAGGCCGTGCGCTGCACCCTCGGCCCGAAGGCGCGCACGGTGGTCCTGGACCGCCCGTACGGGCCGCCCGTCGTCATCAATTCCGGCGTCGTCGTCGCCCGCGAGATCGAGCTCCCGGACGTGCTCGAGAACATGGGCGCGCAGATGGTGCGCGAGGTGGCGAGCAAGACCTCCGACGTGGCCGGCGACGGCACCACCACGGCGACCATCCTTGCCCAGGGGCTCGTGGCGGAAGGCATGAAGCACGTCGCCGCGGGCATGAACCCGATGGACCTCAAGCGCGGCATCGACCTTGCCGTCGAGTCCGTGGTGGCGGAGCTCAAGCGCCTGGCGAAGCCCTGCGGCTCGCGCACGGAGATCGCCCAGGTGGCGGCCATCTCGGCCAACAACGACCCGGCCATCGGCGAGATCGTCGCCAACGCGATGGACAAGGTGGGGCGCGAAGGCGTCATCACCGTCGAGGACGGCACGGGGCTCGCGAGCGAGCTGGAGTTGGTCGAGGGCATGCAGTTCGACCGCGGCTACCTGTCGCCCTACTTCATCAACACCGCCGAGAAGCTGCGCGTGGTGCTGGAGGATGCCGTCATCCTCCTCTGCGACCGCAAGGTCTCGGGGCTGCCCGAGCTGCTGCCGGTGCTCGAGGTCGTTGCGCGCGCCGGCAAGCCGCTGCTCGTCGTCGCCGAGGACGTGGAGGGCGAGGCGCTCGCCACGCTGGTGGTGAACACGCTGCGTGGCGTGATCAAGGCCTGCGCGGTGAAGGCGCCCGGGTTCGGCGACCGCCGCAAGGCGCTGCTCGAGGACATCGCCATCCTGTCGGGCGGGCGCGTCATCGCCGGGGAGGCGGGCCTCAAGCTCGAGAACGCGGGGCTGGAGGACCTGGGTCGCGCGCGGCGCATCGAGGTCGACAAGGACGACACCACGATCATCGGCGGCGCGGGCGATCCCGAAAAGGTGAAGGCGCGGGTGGCGGAGATCAAGCGCCAGGCCGAGGAAGCCACGAGCGACTACGACAGGGAGAAGCTGCGCGAGCGCGCGGCCAAGCTCGCCGGCGGTGTCGCGGTCGTGAAGGTGGGTGCCGCCACCGAGACGGAGATGAAGGAGCGCAAGGCCCGCGTCGAGGACGCCCTGCACGCCACGCGCGCGGCGGTTGAAGAGGGCGTGCTCCCCGGCGGCGGCGTGGCGCTCCTGCGCGCCCGCGCGGGGCTGGGCAAGCTGCACTGCGCAAACCCCGACCAGCAAAGCGGCGTGGCCATCGTGCTGCGGGCGCTCGAGGAGCCGCTGCGGCAGATCGTCGAGAACTCCGGCGGCGAGCCCTCGGTGGTACTCGACCGCGTGCTCGCCGGCGGCGGGAACTTCGGCTTCAACGCGCTCACCAACGAGTACGGCGACATGATCGCGATGGGGATCCTGGACCCGTGCAAGGTGACGCGGACGGCGCTGCAGAACGCGGCCTCGATCGCCGGGCTCATCCTCACCACCGACGTGATGGTCGCCGAGCTGCCGGACGACGCACCAGGGAACCTGCAATCGATGGAGGAAACGTGAACCGCACCAGGAACCAGCTCCAGCCTCGACGCCGGCCGGTTGCACCGGAAATCGCCGCCGAGCTCGACGGCGCGCTCGTCATCGAGCGTCCCGACGGCTTCTGGCTGCAGCCTGCACCGGGTGGCCACGAGATGGGCCCGTACGCGACCCTGGTCGAGGCCATCGAGGACTACCGTGCCGCCGAGGACGAGGGCGATCTCGAGCCCGAGGACACGCTCGCCGAGGTGGAAGCCCAGATCGGCGTCGCGGACTGGATCGACCCCGAAACCTCCGCCCCGGCGGAGGACGGCGTGCCGCACCTCGAGGATCATTGAGGCCGGCGCCATGCCGGACGGCACGAAGCCGCCGGGATCCGCGCAGTTCGTCGAGCGGCTGCGCTCGCCGGGGTGCTACGCGCACGCCGCGGGCGAGGTCGAGCTCCTCGAGACGCACATTTCCTGGGTGCTGCTCGCGGGGGAATTCGCCTACAAGATCAAGAAGCCCGTAAGCCTGGGCTTCGTCGACTTCTCGACGCTCGCGGCGCGGCGCTTCTTCTGCGAGGAGGAACTGCGGCTCAACGCCCGCACCGCGCCCGCAATCTACCTGGAGGTCGTCCCCATCACCGGCACGCCGGAGCGCCCCGTCATGGGCGGCGAGGGCGAAGCCTTCGAGTACGCGGTGAAGATGCGCCGTTTCCCGCAGGAGGCGCTGCTCGACCGCGTGGCGAAGGCCGGGCGGCTGGACGCGGGCGTGGTCGAGGCGTTCGCGCGGTCGGTGGCGCAGTTCCACGCGAACGTCGCGCGCGCGGGTGCCGACGGGGCGTTCGGGTCGGCCGCGGCGATCCTCGCCGAGGCCGTGGACAACTTCGCGCAGCTCGAACTCCTCGATACCCTGGATGACGCGCGCGCGAACCGCCAGTGGCTCGCGTCGTGGACGCTTCGCGAGTTCAACCGCCTGGAGCCGCGCTTCGCCGGCCGCAAGCACGACGGCTTCGTGCGCGAGTGCCACGGCGACCTGCACCTGGGCAATGTGGCGCTGCTGGAGGGCAGGCCGGTGCCCTTCGACGCCATCGAGTTCAACGAGTCGTTCCGCTGGATCGACGTGATGAACGAGGTGGCCTTCCCGGCGATGGACCTCTTCCACCACGGGCTCGCGAACCTCGCGTACCGGTTCCTCGACGCCTACCTCGACGCGACGGGGGACTTCGGCGGGCTGCGGCTGCTGCGCTTCTACCTCGTCTACCGCGCCATGGTGCGCGCCAAGGTGTCGTGCATCCGCGCGCACCAGGCGGGGGTGGACGCGCAGGACCGCGAGCGTTCCGCCGGCGCCTACCGCGGCCACCTGGAGATGGCGCGGAGACTCGCGCGGCCGCCGCGGCCGGCGCTCGTCGTGATGCACGGGCTTTCCGGCTCCGGGAAGACCACCGTGTCGCAGGCGCTCGTGGAGTCGCTCGGGGGCGTGCGGCTGCGCTCCGACGTCGAGCGCAAGCGGTTGCACGGGCTGGGTGGCGCCGCGCGCACCGGGTCCGCGCCCGGCGAGGGCCTGTACACGCCGCAGGCGGACCGCATCACCTACGGGCGCCTGTCCGCCCTTGCGGGCGAGGTGCTCGACGCGGGCTGGCCGGCGATCGTGGATGCCGCCTTCCTCAAGCGCGCGTGGCGGGAGATGTTCCGCGAGTTCGCGCGCGTGCGCGGGGTGCCCTTCGTGCTGGTGGCGTGCGCCGCGCCGGAGGAAGTGCTGCGGGAACGCGTCGCGCGGCGAGAACGCGAGGGCCACGATGCCTCCGAGGCCGGGCTCGCCATCCTCGAGCGCCAGTTCGCCTCCATCGAGCCGCTGGCGACCGACGAGCTCGACTCCGCCCTCATCGCCGACTCGCAACGCCTCGGCGACGACATCGGCGAAATTCTCGACAGCGTGGAGAGGCGGCTCAGCTGAACGGTAGGGACGGTTCCTGGGGACGGTTCCTGGGAACCGTCCCCAGGAACCGTCCCCAATCGAGGGTTGACGGGGCGCAAGCCGGGGTGACGGGACGGTGGGGAGAATGAAGTGGCAGCCACCGCAAAAAGGGGACAGCGATGAGGACTGGCGAAGAGTGCAACCGCACCGTGACCGTCGGCGACATCATGGGCGACAAGCTGGTGGTCGCGAAGGAAACCGACGACAGCCTCGACACCCTGAAGCTCATGCGGGCCCGCGGCGTGCGCGGGGTCCCGGTGGTGACCGAGAAGGGCGACCTGGCCGGCATCGTGGCGGTCGACGACCTGCTCGAGATCGTCGCCGAGGAACTCGAGGACATCGTCCACGCCATCGGCAACGAGCAGGCGCGCGAGACGAAGCGCCGGCGCTAGCCGGGGCCTGTATCCGTGGGCGGGGAGCACGGTACCTTCGAGCACGGCGCCGACGTCGGCATCTTCGGCCGCGGCCCGCGCATCGAGGACGCCTTCTGCGCCGCCGCGCAAGCGATGTTCGCGCTCACGACCGTCCTCGCCGCGGTCAGCCCGCGCGAGAAGATCGCCTTCGAGTTCGACGAAGATGACCTCGAGCTCGCCTTCGTCCGCTGGCTGAACCTGTTGCTCTCCCACGCGGGCGACCGCGGCCTCGCCCTGGGCCGCTTCGAGCTGGCGCGCGAGGGCCACCGCTGGGAGGGCGCCGCCTGGGGCGAGCCGTGGCACGATGGCCTGGAGCGCGGCACCGGCGTGAAGGGCGCCACGCTCACGATGCTCTCCGTGAAGCACGAGGGCGGCGCGTGGGAAGCGCGCTGCGTCGTCGATGTCTGAAATTGGGATCACATCTAGTTTTGGGACGGTTCTACGGAACCGGTCTATTGACCGGTTCCGTAGACCGGTTCCGTAGAACCGTCCCAAAAATAGGGAGATGCACATTGGACATGACGCTGCTGAAGGAAGTGGACCCGTGCACCTGGTCGCTGGCCGCCGACCCCCGCACGGGCCGCCGCGAGGCGCGCCTGTACGGCACGCGCGAGCTCGTCGCCGCGATGGACGACAAGGTGCTCGAACAGATCGGCAATGTCGCGCGCCTGCCGGGCCTGGTGGGCGCGGCGATGGCGATGCCGGACGCGCACTGGGGCTACGGCTTCCCCATCGGTGGTGTCGCGGCCTTCGACCCGGACGCGGGCGGCATCATCTCCGCGGGCGGGGTGGGCTTCGACATCTCCTGCGGCATCCGCTGCCTGCGCACGGGCCTCGCGAAGGGTGACGTGCTGCAGGTCGCGCAGAAGCTCTCCGACGCGCTCTTCCGCGACATCCCGGCCGGGGTGGGCGAGGGCGGCAACCTGCGGCTCACCGTCCCCGAGCTGGACCGCGTGCTCAAGCAGGGCGCGCGCTGGGCGGTGGGGGAGGGCATGGGCGAGGAGGCCGACCTGGAGTTCATCGAGGACCACGGCTGCGCGAAGGGCGCGGACCCTTCGTGCGTCTCGCCGCTCGCGAAATCCCGCCAGCTCGGCGAGATGGGCACGCTCGGCTCCGGCAACCACTACCTCGAGGTGCAGTGCGTGGAGCGCGTGCACGACGCGCAGGCCGCCGAGGCCTTCGGCATCGCCGAGGGGCAGGTCGTCGTGTCGATCCACTGCGGCTCGCGCGGGCTGGGCCACCAGATCGGCACCGACTTCCTCTTGAGCCTGGCGAAGGCGGCCTCGCGGCTGGGCATCACGCTGCCGGACCGCGAGCTCGCCTGCGCGCCCATCCGATCTCCCGAGGGCGAGGAGTACTTCGGCGCGATGAACGCCGCGACCAATTGCGCGCTCGCCAACCGGCAGATCCTCACGCACCTCACGCGCGGGGTCTTCCGGCACTTCTTCCGCGACGCGCATGTCGAGACGCTCTTCGACGTCTCGCACAACACCTGCAAGCTGGAGAGCCACGAGATCGACGGCCGCAAACGCATGCTCTATGTCCACCGCAAGGGCGCCACGCGCGCCTTCGGCCCCGGGCACCCGAGCCTGCCCGCGCGCTACCGGGCGGCGGGGCAGCCGGTGGTGATCGGCGGCAGCATGGGTACGGGCTCCTGCATCCTGGCCGGCGTGGAGACGAGCGAGGCGCGTGCCTTCAGCTCCGCGAGCCACGGCGCCGGACGCGCGATGAGCCGCAACGCCGCGCTGCGCCGCTGGCACGGCCGCGAACTGGTCGACGAGCTGGCCGGGCGCGGCATCATCATCCGTACCCGCTCGATGCGCGGCGCGGCGGAGGAAGCGCCGGGGGCCTACAAGGACGTGGAGGCCGTTGCGGAAGCCACGGAGCGCGCTGGCCTCGCCCGCCGCGTCGCACTCCTGCGACCGATGATCTGCATCAAGGGATGACGACCTCCCCTCTCCCTTGGGAGAGGGGTCGGGGGTGAGGGCAGGTTCAGCGTCGTGCCAGAGCCGTCGAGAGGTGCCGCGTGAACCACTCCGCCGCATGCCGCGCCGCGACCTCCAGCGTGCCCGGCTCCTCGAAGAGGTGCGTGGCACCGGGCACGACGACGAGGGCCTTCGCGCACTTGAGGTGCGCGTAGGCGCCCTCGTTGAGCTCCAGTACCTCGGTGTCGTCGCCGCCCACCACGAGGAGCGTGGGCGCCTTCACGCGCTCCAGCGACATGATTCCCGCAAGGTCGGGCCGCCCGCCGCGCGAGACCACCGCGGCGACCTTGGAGGGCACCGCCGCCGCGAGCTGCAGTGCCGCCGCCGCGCCCGTGCTCGCCCCGAAGAGCCCCACCGGCACGCCGAGTGTGGCTGGGTCCACCGCGAGCCAGCGCAC
>JAMPXV010000156.1 GCA_023700985.1 Lysobacter sp. | reverse complement strand
TGCACGGCCAGGGCAAGGGCGGCCGCGGGAATCGCGCCCGCGAGCAGCAGCCGGTGGTCGTTCACCGCGAGCCCCTGGGCGATGCGCTCGCCGAAGCCGCCGGCGCCCACGAACGCGGCGATCGTCGCGGTGCCCACGTTCACGACGGCCGCCGTCTTCACGCCCGCCAGGATCACGGGCAGCGCCAGCGGCAGCTCGATCCGCGCCAGCACCTGCCCGCGCGTGAGCCCCAGCGCGAGCGCGGCGTCGCGCAGCCCCGCGGGAACGCCCGCGAGCCCCGCGTGGGTGTTGCGCGCGATGGGCAGCAGCGCGTAGAGGAAGAGCGCCAGGAGCGCCGGCGCCGCGCCGATCCCCGTGAGCGGGATGAGGAAGGCGAGGAGCGCCAGCGACGGCACCGTCTGCACCACGCCCGCCAGCGCGAGCACGGGCTGCGCGAAGGCGCGGACGCGCGCCGCGAGGACCCCCATCGGCACGCCCAGGGCCACGGCCGCCGCGAGGGAGGCGAACACCAGCGTCGCGTGCTCGAGGGCGAGCCGCACGAAGTCAGGCGCGAAGACCGCCGACCAGAGGTCGCGCGGCCCGGTTTCCGCCTTCCCGCCCAGGTATTCCGACGCCACGCGATCGAAGGGGATGAAGTCCAGCTCCGCGCGCGCGTTGAGGCGGATCATCGCGCGCTCGTCGAGCCGCCCTTCGAGCGCCTTCCACGCGGCGAAGGCGGCCGGGTGGCGCGCAGCGCTTTCGAGGCGGTGCAGCACCACCGCGTCGTAGCGCGGAAAGAAGCCGCGGTCGTCGGCCAGCGCCCTCACGCCGAAGCGCGCGATCTTCGCGTCCGTCGTGTACAGGTCGATCACGTCGACCTGGCCGGCGGCGAGCGCCTCGTAGGCGAGCCCGTGGTCCAGGCCGCGCGGGCTCGCGTGCGGCAGCCCGTACGCGGCCTTGAGCCCCGGCCACCCGTCCTCGCGGCGCAGGAACTCGTGCGACAGGCCCAGGGCGAGGTCCGCGTGGCGCGCGAGGTCCGAGACGGTCGCGATGCCCTTCGCGGCGGCCACGGCCTCGCGCACGCCGAGCGCGTAGCCGTTGGAGAAGCCCAGGGGCAGGCTCGCCGCGAGCCCCAGCGGGGCCAGCCGGCGGTTGAGTCCCGCGAGGTCGAGGGGCGCGGTCTCCTTGAGGATCTCGCGCGCGATCGTGCCCGTGTACTCGGGGTAGGCGTCGATGGCCCCGCTCGATAGCGCCTCGAAGAGGATGGCGGTGTTGCCCAGGCCCGGCCGGTGCTCCACGGCTGCGCCCGCGCGCGCCGCCGACTGCGCGAGGATCTCGCCGAGGATGTAGGACTCGGTGAAGCGCTTGGAGCCCACGCGCAACGGCTCCGCGCCCGCGGCCAGCGCCAGGAACGCGGCGAGGACGGCGGCGATGCAGGCGGGCGTTGCCGGGCGATGGGCCATGGGGCCACCAGCATACCGCCCCGCGACCCGCGCGCCCTCTCAGCCCGGGAAGGCGATGAGGTAGATCCCCAGCCCCAGCATGACGAGCCCGGAGACGAGCTTGAGCACGCGCCCTTCCTTCTCCTGCAGGCGGTGCCGGCTCAGGGTGACCACGCCGATGGCGAGCACCATGACGTCGTCGACCATGTACATGAGGTTGTAGAGCAGCAGGTAGCCGTAGTAGGTCATCGGGTCGAGCTGGCGCTGCGTGAGGATGCGCGTGTAGAGCGCCGGAAGCCCCGAGGTGCAGACGAGCTCGACCACCTGGACCAGCATGCCGAGCACGATGGTGCCGCCGATGGCCATCGCGAGGCTCCGTTCGTTCATGAGGCGGCGGATGCGCTGGTAGATGCCGGGCTTGGCCGAGGCGGGGATCGAAAGCGTGACGCCGCGGCCGAACGCCACGAAGTCCTTCACGTTGATGAGGCCGGCCACCAGCGCGATCACGCCCAGGACGATCTCGGAGGCGCGCGACAGGCCGATCAGCAGGAAGAGGTTGAGCCACGCGGCCATGAAGACGAAGTAGGCCACGCCCTGCACGATCACGAACGTCCCGGCGATGGCCACCATGCGCCGCCGGTCGCCCACGGCGGCGAGCATCGAGATCATCAGGATCAGCACCCACATCGAGCAGGGGTTGAAGCCGTCGAGGAGCCCGATCGCGACGGTGAAGAGCGGGAGCCCCACGTCGTCCAGGCTCACGCGCCTGCCGATCCACGGCAGGTCGATGACGCCGGCCTCGGAGCCGGCTGCGCCGGCGGGCGCGGCGATGAGCGCGCGGATCTTCGGGGCGCTCGTCGCTTCGTCGACGAAGCCGATGAGGAGGCGCCCGTTGGCGTGGAAAGCGGGTACGGCCGCTCCTGCCCCGGGCGTGGCCGCCACCAGGGCCTGCAGCCTTTCCAGGGCGGCGGGGTCCCGCCACACGTCGCGGATCGTCACCGCGAGCCGGGGTTCCTCCGCGCGCAGCTTCTCGAGGAAGACCTTGGCATCCGCGCAGTGGGGGCAACCCTCGCGGACGAACACCTCCAGCTCGACGGCGGCGGCCGGATCCTGCCCGGCGGTCGCGGCAAGGGCCGTCGCCGCCGGCCACGAGGCGAGCGCCGCGACGAGCAGGGCCCGCCCGAGGCGACGCAGCGCGCGTGCCGCAGGCAAGGTGAAGGACGGGAAGAGCGGGGTACGGGACATGGCAGGCAACGAACGCCGGGCAATCGTCGCGGCACCATGAAAATTGTCGACCTCTCACTCGCCGAGGTTCTGACCAGCCTCAAGACATTGAAGCGCGCGCCGGTCAGCTTCCGAGCAGCGTCGCCGTGAGCCCCGCGATCCCCAGCCCCAGCGCCGCCAGCGAATCGCCCGCGATGAGGCCGCCGCCCACGAGCGAGGTCGTGCTCATGTCCTCGGGCATCGCCTTGTCCCCCGGCCCGGGCTTCTTCTTCGCGACCGTGTTGACGAAGCTGGAGAGGATGCCGCCGGCGCCGAACCACAGCGACGTGGGCAGGTTCACGAAGCCGCCGAAGGATGCGGCGTAGGGCGAGGGCAGGAACACGGCGTCGACCAGGAAGTCGGCCGCGAAGCCGCGCCGCCCGCTCGCCGCGAAGCGCTGCCAGGCGGCGTTCGCCTTCACGAGCTTCCTCGCGAGCTGGATCGCGAACCCGATCGCCACCCCCACCCAGATCGCCGTCCTCTGGTGCGGCTGGTCGTCGGTGAGGCTCCTCAGCACGCCCACGAACTTGTAGGTCATGGCCGAGCTCCAGCCCACGGGCTGCTCGCCCGCCTTCATCACCGTCTGGTCCAGGAGCAGCACCGGGTAGGCCTTCATGAAGATCATGGCGAACGCGACCGCCATGATCGCGCCCATGAGGACGCCCACCACCTGGTAGCGGAACTGCAGCACGCGGTTGGTGCCCAGCCGCCAGCCGGTGGAGCGGTCCTGCTGCATGTCGCAGGCGATGCTCGTGGCCACGAGCAGGATCGTGCCCGCCATGAGGCCGACGACCGGGTCGGTGAGGCCGACGGCGGCCATGAGCACCACGCTCACCACGAAGGCCGAGGAGATGGGGTTCGAGTCGCTGATGCCCACCGAGATGCCGTTCACGAGCGCGAAGACGAAGACGAGCGCCACGGCGAAGAGGAGGTAGCCCACGGGCTGGCCGAGGACCAGGTGCCCGGTGAGCACCACGCCGGCGCCCCAGAAGACCACCCACATCACCAGGCGCGCCGTGTTGACGCGCTTCCACTCGGCCTGCGGCGCGTCAGGCGGCGCGCTTCCGCGCATGCGCGTGACGGCCTCCTTGAACACCAGCGCGATGTCGATGATCGCCGCGCCCATGATGAGGCCCAGCGCGATGAGGAACGCGATCTTGCGGAAGGGATCCCCCTCGGCGAGCCAGCCGATGGAGACGAAGAACGGGGTGAGCGCCCAGAAGACCAGTCCCGAGACGATGGCGGGGATGCCGATGCGCGCGCCCACCACCATGCCCACGCCGAGCGTGGAGGTCGACATCTCGATGGCGCCGAGGATGGCCACCTTGCCCGCCGCGATGCCGCCCACGATGCCCGCGGCGATGCCGCTGCCCAGCTTGGCGACCGACTGGCGCAGCAGCACGGGGTCGGTGAGCGCACGCAGGATGTTGGCCACCGCGTACCCCGACGGGTAGGTGAGCTGCATGCGGTCCACCAGCATCGGCGTGTAGAGCATGCCCACGCCCACGCCGAACATCCCGATGCAGAGCATGTAGGCGATGAGCTGCCACACCGGCGGCTGCGGCAGGCCCATCCACACCATGGCCTGGATGAGGACGCCCATGGCGCTCATGCCGGCCACCGACGCCGCGGCCGTCTGCATGTAGTTGGCACCGTGCTTGCCCTCGGCGCCGTAGCCGAAGGTGACCGTGGAGCCGAGGATGCCCGCGAGCACCTGCCCGCCCACGAAGAAGCCGAGCGAGAAGTTCATGAACGAGGCCGTGACGCCGCCCAGCGGGCCCAGCACGAAGACGCCCAGGCAGACGAGGAGAGCGTGGTACTTCCAGGTGCCCACGGCGGGCAGCCAGGACCAGCGCGGGGCGGCGGCGGGAATAGTAACGCTCGAACTCATGGCGGGGGCGCTCCGTTGTCTCGACGGTCGATGGGACTCTTCTGCGGCCTGCGAAGGCCGGGGATCCGGGCTAGCAGCGGGATGCAGAGCGCGTAGGCCGCGATTCCCGCCCCGTCGGCCACGATGTCGAGGAAGGAAGCCTCCCGCCAGGGCAGGAAGTGCTGGACCCCCTCGATGAAGAGCCCGTAGCCCGCCAGCGCGAACACTTTCGCGGCACCGAAGCCGGCAGCCGGGAAGGCATAGTCCGCCAGGAGCGCGAGGACGCCGAAGGCCGCGAAATGGCTGAACTTGTCGGGCAGGCTGGAGACCACCGCGTAGGGCCGGTCGGTGAACGCCAGGTGCGAGACCAAGGCGACGGCGACGAGAAGGCCGATGCGGGCGAGCGCCGTCAGGGTGCGGGGATTCACGGCGCCAAGATTACAAGAGATCGTCGCCCGGGGGCGCGGTGTATCCTGCGTTCGTCCTGACGCGCCGCAAGGCGACCCCTATCCCCCCATGACAATTGGCTTCCGCGCCCCGCTCGCCGGGCTCAAGGTCGTCGAGTTCTGCCAGGTCGCCGCGGGCCCGTTCTGCGGCATGCTGCTCGCGGACTTCGGCGCGCAGGTGGTGAAGGTCGAGCCGCCCGAGGGCGACGCGATGCGCCAGTGGCCCCCGGTGAACGGCGGCTACAGCGAGAACTTCGCCTCCCTCAACCGCGGCAAGCAGTCCGTCGCCCTCGACCTCAAGGACCCCGCCGACCGCGACTTCGCGCGCGCCTTGGTACTCGAGGCCGACGTGCTGGTCGAGAACAACCGCCCCGGCGTCATGCAGCGCCTGGGCCTGGGCTGGGACTGGTTCGCGCCGAGGAAGCCCGCGCTCGTCTACTGCTCCATCTCCGCGTTCGGGCAGGTCGGGCCGCGCGCGACGGAGGGCGGCTTCGACCTCACCCTCCAGGCGGCCAGCGGCGTGATGAGCGTGACGGGCGAGGAGGGCGGGGCGCCGGTCAAGTGCGGCGTGCCCATCTGCGACTTCACCGCGGGGCTGTACGCCGCCTACGCGATCGTCGCGCGCGTGGCGGCCATCCGCGCAGGCGCCTCCGGCGGCACCATCGACGTGCCGATGTTCGCGACGACCCTCGCCGTGGGCGCGCTGCAGACGAGCGAGTACTTCGGCACGGGCAGGAACCCGCGCAAGCTCGGCTCCGCCCACCCGCGCAACGCCCCCTACCAGGCCTACCGCGCCGCCGACGGCTGGTTCGCCATCGCGGCGGGCAACAACCGGCTGTGGCAGGCGGTGTGCGAGGTGGTGGGCGCTCCGGACTGGGCGGGAGACGAGCGCTTCGCAACGACCACGCTGCGCGCCGCCAACCAGGCGGTGCTGAAGGAAATGCTGGAGGCGCGCTTCGCGGCCGCCCCGGCGGCGCAGTGGCTGGAGCGGTTCCGCGCCGCGAGCGTGCCGTGCGCGCCGATCAACGGCTACGCCGAGGCGCTAGCCGACCCGCAGGCCGCGCAGCTGGGGCTGGTGATCCCGGCGACCCTGCCCGGCGGGCACGCCACGCGCACCGTCGGCTGCCCGGTGCGGCTCGACGGCGAGGCGGTGGCCGTGAACGCGACATTCCCCGCGCTGGGCGAGCACGGCGAGGCCCTGCGCGCGGCGCTCAAGAAGGAGGCGACATGACGAACGACACCGACCGCATCGCGCCGCTGCGCGAGTTCGTGCAGGCGATGACGAGGCTCGTGGAGCGCACCGACGACGAGGTGGCGCTGCTCGCGGGCGCGAGGCCGCTCCTGGCGAGGCTCGTCGCCGACGACGCGTGGCTGCCCGGGGAATGCGCCCGGCCCGACCCGCAGTTCTACCGGCAGTACCTGCTGCACTGCGACCCGCTCGAGCGCTTCTGCGTGGTGAGCTTCGTGTGGGGGCCGGGGCAGGCCACACCCGTGCACGACCACACGGTCTGGGGGCTGGTGGGCATGATGCGCGGCGCGGAGCGCTGCCGGCGCTACGAGCGCGGCGCCGACGGCACCGTGCGCCCCGCGGGGGAGGAGCAGGTGCTCGAGCCCGGCGGCATCGAGGCCGTCTCGCCCGCAGTGGGCGACATCCATACGGTGGCCAACGCGCTGGAAGACCGCCCGTCGGTCAGCATCCACGTCTACGGCGCCAACATCGGCGCCGTGCGCCGGCACGTCTTCGACGCGGCCACGGGCGCGGTGAAGGACTTCGTGTCGGGCTATTCGGGGACGATGGTGCCCAACCTGTGGGACCGCTCCGCCACGGTGCGCGCCTCGATCGCATGAACGGCGGGGTGGCCACGGTCTGGCTGGACCGGCCGGAGAAGGCGAACGCGCTTTCGGCGGCGTCAGTTGAAGCGCTGCACGCCGCGATCGACGCGGCGCTGGCCGATGCGGCCACGCACACGCTCGTCATCCGCGGCCGCGGCCGGCACTTCTGCACGGGCTTCGACCTCTCCGGCCTCGCAGCCGAAACGGATGCCACGCTGCGCGCGCGCTTCGTGGCGCTCGAGCGGCTGCTGCAGGCGGTGTGGCATGCGCCGGTGCGCACCGTGGCCGTGGCCGACGGGCGCGCCTGGGGCGCGGGGGCGGACCTCTTCGCCTCCTGCGACATCCGCGCCTGCACGCCGGGCGCGACGATCCGCTTTCCGGGCACCGCCTTCGGGATCGTCCTCGGCACGCGGCGGCTGGCCGAGCTGGTCGGCTGGGATCGCGCCCGCCCGCTCGTCACCGAGGGCGCCACGCACGATGCCGCCGCGGCACTCGCGACGGGGCTCGCCACCGACCTCGTCGAGGACGACATCGACGCGTGGGTGGCCGCGCGATGCGTGCCGCCGGTGGCCGACCGCGAAACGCTGGCACTGGTCCGCCATGCCACCCGTCCCGATCATCGCGCCGCCGACATGGCCTCGCTGGAGGCGAGCGCCTCGCGTCCCGGCCTCGTCGAACGCATCGAACGCTACCGGGCCGGCCTGAAGAAGTAGCCGGTACGCGCCGCTCAGGCCGGGCGCCGTGCGATGAGGGTGCGGAAGCGCTTCACCTTGTCGCCGGGGGCCGGAAACTCCTCGACGCTGTCGTGCAGCACTTCCCAGCCCGCGAAGGGCGCGGCGATCTCGCCGGGCGCGAAGAGGTAGTGCGCGTCGGGGTCGAACATCGCGAGGAAGGTCGTGCCCTCCACCATCGCGTTCACGACGGCCACGCCGTCGGGGCGCACCGCGTCGCGCACGGCCGCGAGCCCCGCCAGCGCGTCCTCGCGCGCGAAGAACATGAGGA